>JBJTDZ010000048.1:0-15020 GCA_046092585.1 Pirellulales bacterium
ATTACGACCTGCGGAAGCGCATCCTCGGCCTCGATGAGATCCACCACTACGACTGCTACGTGCCCCTGGTGCCCGAGCTGGAGAAGCGGCACACCTGGAACGACGCGGTGCGAGTGGTGATCGAATCACTCACGCCGCTCGGGGCCGACTACACGACGCGGCTCGAGCGGGGCCTGCTGGGCCGCTGGTGCGACCGTTATCCCAACGCCGGCAAGCAGTCGGGGGCCTTCAGCTCGGGAACCTACGACTCCGATCCCTACATCCTGATGAACTTCCAGGAGGAGGCGATCGAGCACGTGTTCACGCTGGCCCACGAGGCGGGCCACTCGATGCACACGCGGTATTCGGCCGAGGCCCAGCCCTACCACTACTCCGGCTACACGATCTTCGTGGCCGAGGTGGCCAGCACCTTCAACGAGCAACTGCTCACGCGGCTCCTGCTCGAGCGCGCGGCGTCGAAGAAGGAGCGGGCTGCGATCATCGCGCGGGAGATCGATTCCATCCGCGCCACGATCGTGCGGCAGACGATGTTCGCCGAGTTCGAGCGGAAGAGCCACGCCTCGGCCGAGGCGGGCGAGCCCCTCACGCTCGAACGGATCCGGGGCATCTACCGCGAGCTGCTCGACGCCTATTTCGGACCGCGGTTCGTCATCGACAAACAGCTGGAACTCGAGTGCCTGCGGATTCCGCACTTCTACAACGCCTTCTACGTCTACAAGTACGCCACGGGCCTCGCCGCCGCGATCACGCTGGCGAAGAAGGTGGCCGAGGGTGAGCCGGGTGCGCTCGACCGCTACCTTGGCTTTCTGCGGGGCGGCTCGTCGAAGTGGCCTCTCGACCTGCTCCGCGACGCGGGCGTCGACCTCGAGAAGCCGGAGCCCGTCGCCACGGCGCTCACCCGCTTCGCCGAGCTCGTCGACGAACTCGACACGTTGCTGTAAGCCGGGCCGCCCGTGTCCCTCTGGCAGTCCCCATCGCTTACGCGATTGGGCTTTCAGATGCAGGAAGCGTAACCGCGTGAGCGGTACGACTGCGGTGGTGCTGAGGTCGCCTCACATCGGAGCCCGAAGGGAATGTCCGGTGTGGTGGCACGGGCAGCCCCGCGCTCAGCCGCCGGCGCGGGCGAGTTCGACGAGCGGCCGCACCATGGCCCCCGTCCCGCCGCCGTCGGTCCAGGGGCGGCTCTTCTCGGAGAAGGCCGGGCCGGCGATGTCGACGTGCGTCCAGGGAATGCCTCCCACGAACCGCTCGAGGAACTTCGCCGCCGTGATCGACCCCCCCCAGCGGCCGTCACCCACGTTCTTGATGTCGGCCACCTCGCTCGTGATCTGCTCGCCATACTCGGGGTACATCGGCAGTTGCCAGACGTGCTCTCCCACGCCCCGGGCGGCGGCGGCGAGGGCGTCGCAGCAGGCCTGATCGTTGGTGAACAGGCCCGCCACATCCTGGCCGAGCGCCACCATGCAGGCGCCGGTGAGCGTGGCGAGGTCGACGATCCGCTGCGGCTTGAGTCCGCGGATCACGTCGAGCACGTCGGCGAGCACGATCCTTCCCTCGGCGTCGGTGTTGTGCACCTCGATGGTCGTGCCACTGCGGGCGCGGATCACGTCGCCGAGCTTGTAGGCGGCGGGGCCGGTCATGTTCTCCACCAGGCCGATGCCGACGATGACGTCGATGGGCAGGTCGAGCGCGGCGATCGTGGCGGCGGCGGCGAGCACCGCGGCGGCACCCGCCATGTCGCACTTCATCGTGAGCATGCCGTCGGAGGGCTTGAGCGAGAGCCCCCCGGAATCGAACGTGACTCCCTTGCCGACCAGCGCGAGGGCCGGGGCCTCGTCGCCGCGGCCGCCCGCCCGCTGCCCGCCGCGGTGGCGGAGGATCACGAGCCGCGGCGGCCGGATGCTGCCCCGGCCCACCGCGAGGATCGCGTTGCACCGTTCGCGGGCGAGCCGGTCCTCGTCCCAGATCTCGATGTCGAGCCCCGTGCGGCCGGCGATGGTCGCGCATTCCTCGGAGAAGGACTGCGGGTAGATGTCGTCGGGGGCCATGTTGACCAGCCGCCGCGCGAGGTTGACGCCGTCACCGATGACGGCGCCGCGGTCGACAGCCTCGATCGGGGCCGCGAGCCAGCTGGTTGCGCCGAACGGATTACGCTTCGGCTCCGCGCGGTACAGATCCTGGCCCACCATGCCCACCGCGGCACCGGCGACCGCCTGCTCGACCTGCCGGGTCGACCACGAGCCGTCGGCCACGAACGCCACGCGACGGCGGGGCTTGGCGGCGAGATGGCGGGAGGCCGTGGCGGCGGCCCGGTAGAGCACGCCCGCGTCGATGTCCTCCCGCTTTCCGAGCCCGACGACGAGCAGTTGTCCGGCTCGGATGCCCGGCGGGGCGAGGATGGGCACGCACTCGTACCGCCGTCCGGTGAGTTCGCCGGCGGCGGCGAGTCGGCCGAGCATGCCGCCCGTGGCCGCGTCGAGTTCGGCGATCGGTCCACTGCCGGTGCCCCCCTCCGCCAGGAACGCGACGACGGCATCGGCCTCGACCGCCGCGGGTCGCGCGGCGGGCTCGCCGACGATGGCGGGGGAGCCTGCGGGGCTCTGGAACTCGCGGGTCATGGGGAGCGCTCCTTTCGGGTGCCGTGTTGTACCGGGTTTTGTCAGGGGCGGGCGAGGCGGGGGGCGAGCAGCGTGAGCAGCACCGGCAGCACGACGAGGTTGCCGAGCAGCCCCCCCAGCAGCGTCAGGCACGAAAGCCAGCCGAACGAGACCGTCGGCATGAAGCCGCTGGTGGTGAGCGCCAGGAATCCGATGGCGAGGGCGAGGGTCGCGAAGATCATCGCCCGGCCGGCGGTCTGATGGGCCGTGGCGAGGGCCGTCGCGACCGAGCCCTCGGAGAGCCGGCGGCGGAACGCGGTCACGTAGTGGATGGAACTGTCCACCGAGAGACCCATCGACACCGCGGCGATCATCGCGGTGCCCATGTTGATGCGGATGCCGAGCCAGCCGAGCAGTCCGAGAACCACGAAGATCGGCAGGCCGTTGGGAATGATCGCCACCGCCGCCAACAGCGGGCTGCGGAAGGCCACGGCGAGGAGCAGGAAGATCCCGACGCCGGCGATCAGGAACGTGAGCCACTGGTCGGCGAGCAGGCGGTCGACCAGCTGCGAGAGCAGCACGAAGAAGCCTGTCACCTCGGCGCCGCGGCCATCGGGCCCGGCCGGATATTCCTCGGCGGCGATCCGCCGTACCTCCGCGATGATCGCCCGCTTGGTGGCCGCGGGCTGTCGCTCGCGGGCGCGGAGCATGATCCGCAGCCAGGTGCTTTCGTCACGCCCATCGCGGCCGACCAGCGCCCGCACGAACGCCGGCTGCCGCTCCCCCTCCTGCCGGAGCATCGCGTTGACGGCGAGGGCCTGGAGCCTGCGGGGCAGGAGGGGGGCGGCCGAGATCACGTCGGCCACGCTCATCACCTTCGTGAGCGCCGGCGCCGTGCCGCCGTCCGGCCCTGGGGCCGCGACCTCGCGTCGCAAGCGAGTGGCGAGGTGGTCGAGGTCGTCGAGCTGCGCCGCGTCGATCGGCTCGGTCGCTGGTACGAGCACGTCCCAGACACCGGCGCCTCCCAGCCGGGCTTCGACCATGTCGTAGGCCGCCACCGTGGGGCTCGAATCGCGGAAGTTCTTCGTGAAGTCGGTCTCCACCGTGAGCCACCGCATGCCCACCATGCAGGCCACGGCGATGGCGGCGGAGGCCGCGAGGATCGGCAGCGGGTGGCGGATGATCCGCTTCACGAGGCGGTCGAGCCCGGCTTCGAGGGTGCCCTCGCCCCAGGCCATCCGCGGATCGGCGTCGAAGCGGCCGGCCAGCGCGAGGAAGGGAACCGTGATCGCCGCCGCCACGAGCACCATCGCCGCTCCGAGGGCGGTCATGATCCCAAAGTCGTGCACCGGCCCCACATCGCTGGCCACGAGCGAGCCGAAGCCGATCACGTCGGTCGCGATGGCCCCCGCGATCGGCCAGAACAACAGGGTGATCGATTCCCGCAGCGCCTCGGCGGGCTCGCGGCCGAGCGCCCGCTGGCGGCGGTATTCCACGATCAGGTGCGTCACGGTGGCGATGCCGACGACCGTGACCATCGCCGAGAGCATCGTCGACACCATCGTGAGCCGCAGGCCCGCGACCGCGAGCAGCCCGCGGGTGGTCCAGAGCGCCAGGAGCACCACCACCAGCGGCACCACGAGCCAGCGGAGGCTGCGGAAGCAGGCCAGCAGCACGGCGCCCGCGAGAATGCCGCTCCCGGTGCCGAGCAGGTTGCCGTCGCGCTCGAGCATGGCGAAGCCGTCGCGGAGCATGGCCGGCTCGCCGGCCACGGTGCCCTGCGGCAGGTCGCGCATCCGCGCTCGCAGCCGGTCGATCGTGCCGGCGCGCGACACGGCCTGGGCCCGCTGCGTGGCCGTGGTGACGGCGGGCTCGAGCACGCAGGCGATGGCCGCAGTGCGGTGGTCGGCGCCGACGACGTAGCCCTCCAGCAGCGACACGAGCCGTCGTGCCCAGCCCGAGGTGAGGCCGTTGTCGAGGTCGATGATACGGTCCCCGAGCGGCGTGCTCGCAAGGCTCGTCGCGGAGGCCACGCCGGGCAGCGTCTCGAGTTCCGCGGCGAGGTTTCGCAGCCGGGCGATGCCGGCGGGTGTGAAGAGTTCGGGGTCGTCGTAGGCGGCCAGCACGACCTCGTTCGAGCCGAAGGTTCGCGTCATCCTCGCGTAGGGCGGCAGCGCCGGATCGCGGCGGTCGAACATGGTGTCGATCGATCGCGAGAACTGGAGGTGCTGCGACCGCTCGACGGAGGCCACCGCGAGGATCACGGCCAGGACGGCCAGGAGCCCGCGGCGGGCAATGAGAAGATCCGCGATCCGGGCGGCAAACGGCGGCGACGGGTGCACGGTGCCCTGGGGATCGAAGAGGGGCTGCGGCGGGGCGGGAGCCGCCGCTGCCCTGCCGATCTGGGCGGCGTGGGGCACCAGCAGCGAAACGGGTCACCATCTTACCGGGAGCGCCCCGAACGCCGGGCATTTTTCCCGGTCTGCCACCACGGAACCCGCCCCGGTTGCCCAGACGGCGGCGGCGCCTGGGTTGTCGCGTTGTGGCGGCGGTCCCACCAGAGCCGTTGCCCCGGTGCATTCGGCCCGCGGTAAACCCCCGCGGAGGCGAGACTTGCAGCCGCGGAATGGCGGCCGCGATGCCTTGACCCGTGTGCGCCGGCACTCCTATAAACCCGCGATTTTTCCGGGCAACAGCCCCGTTTTTCCTCCCCGAGCGACCAGCCCGAGTGCCGCCGCGACCACCCATTGCCGCCCCTTTCGCGCGCGGTCGTCACCGCCGCGCAGGACCGCGCTACGGGCCTGCGCCCGCGTGGCTCGTGGTCGCGGTATTCGCCGTCATGGCCTGCGGTCCGCCGCGCGAGTCGTGTGCCGACGAAACGATCGTCACGCCCGAGGCGAGCGCTGGTGCGCTGGCGGCATTGCCGGCGCGGGGTCTCGCCTCCGCGATCGCGGAGGCCGGCCGCATCGAGGTGCCGGCGGCCGATCCCTCGGAGCCGCTCGTCGTGCGTGCCACGCAGGCGGCGCGGTGGACGGAGGGCTCCTACGACGTCTGGCATCTCACCGGAGGCGCGACGATCACGCAGGGATCGACCGAGGCGAAGGCGCACGAGGCCGTGGTCTGGATCGAGCGGGCGGCGGACGAGGCCACGGCCGAGGCCGGCGAGCCGCGGGTCCGCGGTGTGCTCGTGCGGATGGTCGGCGACGTGACGGTGACCTCACGAACCTCCGGCGAGGGACAGTCTGCCGCGGTTCACGGACCGCGCTGGGCCGGCCGCTTCTGGACGCTCCGTGACCCGACGCTCGACTTCGCGAGTGTCGTGTCGACCGCGGGCACGCCGCCGGTCTACGAGGGCGAGGAGGAGCCCGTCGCCGGCACACCCGTCGCGGCCGCGGCCGAGGGAGTGCGGCCCGCGTCGTTCGAGGAGCAGCCCGTACAGCAGGCGCAGTTCAGCGAGTTCGGCGGGCCGGCGGCGCCGGCGGTTGCCGCGTCCGCGCCGGCGCGGCGGCTGCGGGCGTTCCCGCGGTCGAGCGTGCCGCTGGCGATCAAGTGGCTCCCCAGCCCGTCGGGCAACGAGTGGATCGCGGTGATCACCTCGGGCGTCAACCTCGTCGTCGATGGAGTCGATCCGGCAGGGCCGCTCGACATTTCCGCGGATCGCCTGGTGATCTGGACCCGTGGCTCCGCCCAGCCCGACCTCGACGGCGCCGCCCAGTCGGCCGACGTGCCGCTCGAGCTCTACATGGAGGGCAACGTCGTCTTCCGCCAGGGCCAGCGGGTCGTCGAGGCGGAGAACATGTTCTACGACGTGCCCCGCTCCAGCGGCGTGATCACGGGAGCCACCGTGCTCACGCCGGTCGACAACTACTCCGGTGCCGTGCGACTCCGGGCCGACGTGCTCCGGCAGGTCGACCGCAGCCGCTTCGTTGCCCAGCAGAGCGGCCTCACCTCGAGCCGGCTCGGCGTGCCGACCTGGGAGTTCCGCTCGCGGGAACTCGAGTTCGTCGATGAGCAGGTGCCGCTCGCCGGCCCCTACGGCCAGCCCGCGATCGATCCCGCCACCGGCGAGCCGCAGGTGGAGCACCAGCAGTTCATCACCAGCCGCAGCAACACCGTCACGCTCGGAGGGGTGCCGGTGCTCTGGTGGCCGGTGCTGGCCACCAACGCCAAAAAGCCGACCTTCTACCTCAACGACCTGCAGTTCAAAAACGACCGGATCTTCGGCAATCAGATCCTGACCGGCTGGGATGCGTTCCAGATCTTTGGCTGGCGGCGGCCGCCCGACGGCGTCGACTGGGATTTCGACGTCGACTACCTGAGCCTTCGCGGCCCCGGTGGCGGCACCTCGCTGCTCTACAACCGGCCGTCGTTCCTCGGCCTGCAGACACCCGCCAGCGGCGACCTCGACGCCTGGTTCATCGGCGACGTGGGCCAGGACAACCTCGGCCTCTACCGCCGCGACTTCACCTACCCCGGGTATCCGAACCGGACGTTCCGCGGCCGTTCCTTCTGGCGGCACCGGCAGGACCTCGGCGGCACCACCGACAGCATCTTCGGCGGCTGGCAGGCCCGTGCCACGGCGGGCTGGATCAGCGACATGAACTTCCTCGAGGAGTACTACGAGGCGGAGTGGGAGGAGGGCTACGAGCAGCGGACGTGGCTCGACCTGCGGCGGCCGGTGGAGAACCGCGAACTGCGGCTGCTCACCAGCGTGCGGGTCGATCCGTTCTTCACGCAGACGGAATGGTGGCCGCGGCTCGACCACTACTTCATGGGCCAGCCGCTGCTCCGTGACGCGGTCACATGGTACGAGCACTCGGGCGTCAGCTATGCCCGGCAGAACCTTCCGCAGACGCCGACGGTGGGCCAGGGCCAAGGCATCTGGACGCTGTTGCCCTACGAGAGCAACGTGATCGGTGAGCGGCTGGCGACCCGGCAGGAACTCGACCTGCCCTTCCAGGCCGGCGCCGTGAAGGTCGTGCCCTACGCGCTCGGCGAACTGGCCCACTGGGGCGAGGCCCTCGACGGCTCGCCGATCGACCGTGCCTACGGCCAGGTGGGCATCCGCTCCAGCCTGCCGATGTGGTCGGCCGACAACACCATCGAGAGCCAGCTCTGGAACCTGCACGGCCTCGCCCACAAGGTGGTCTTCGAGGCCGAATTCTCCTATGCCGACGCCACGCAGAGCATCGACCAGTTCCCGCTCTACGACCAGATCGACGACGACACGATCAACCAGTACCGCCGCAACATCCCCTACTGGGATTACGGCGCGGTGCCGGGCAGCCCGCAGCCGTTGCCCGTCGCGCTCGTGTTCGGACCCGACCAGAAGTACGACCCGCGGACCTATGCCGTCCGCCGCGGCATGGCGAGCTGGGTGACGGGTCCCACGGAGATCGCCAACGACCTCACCGCCTTCCGCGTGGCGGCCAGGCAGCGGTGGCAGACGAAGCGCGGCCCGATCGGCAACCGGCGGATCATCGACTGGATCACGTTCGACGTCGACGGGGAATTCTTCCCGACCACGAGCCAGAACTTCGGTCAGGTGATGGGCCTCTGGCAGTACGACTTCCGCTGGCACGTGGGTGACCGCACCACGGTGCTCTCCACGGCCGACGTCGACTTCTTCACGGGCGGCCAGCAGCTCTACACCGTGGGCGCGCTGCTCAACCGCACGCCGCGGGGCAGTTTCTACATCGGCTTCAACCAGTTCGGCGGCCCGATCAGCGCCGCCGTGCTCACCGGCTCCTACACCTACCGGATGAGCCCCAAGTGGGCGAGTTCCTTCGGCTCGGCGATCGACCTCACCGGCCGCAACATCGGCCAGAACTTCCAGCTCGTGCGGATCGGCGAGTCGTTCCTGATGACGTTCGGCTTCAACGTCGACTACAGCCGCAACAACGTGGGCGTGACCTTCAACCTCGAGCCGCGGTTCCTCTCGCGGACCCAGTTCGCCACCCGGCGGGGCATCGACATCCCGGTGGCCGGCGCCTACGGGCTCGAGTAGTCGCGTTCGTCGGCGGCCTGTGATCCGGCGCCGGCCGGCCGGCACGCCGACCAGGCCACGAACAGCACCGCCAGCAGTGCGTAGGCGGCCGCGAGTTCGAGCGGGCCGCGGCCCGCGGCCTCCGGCGGCAGTTCGCCGATCGACCAGGGCAGGAAGAGCCGGCCGTCGGCGAACGGCGAATGGATCACGCCCGCGAGCGTGGCCGCCGCCGCGGCGAGGCACCAGCCAGCGGCGGCCCGCAGCCGGCGGTCGAGCAGAGCCGTGAGCACGCCGGCCCAGAGCAGGCTCGTGACGATGAACCCGGCCGAAAGCATCCGCAACGAGAAGAGTTCACGGGCGAGGCCCGCGTCGGGTGTGGCCCCCGCGGCGAGGAGTTTGTCGGTCTCGATCTTCACGAGCGCCGCCAAGGCCGGCACGCAGGCGAGGGCCACCGCGGGGTAATGCCGCACCGGGGTCGCGTGGAAACTCTGCGCCGTGATCTCGAGGCCGATGAACACGAGGATCGGCACGAGCGCCGGCTGGGGGATGATCTCGTAGAGCCAGGCGAACGTGCCTGTCAGGCCGGCGATCCCGATGAAGGCGGCCGTCATCAGCGTGTAGGCGGCGCGGCCCCCCATCGCCTTGTAGGCCGGATGGCCGATGTAGGGCGTGGTCTGGATCACGCCCCCGCAGGCGCCGGCGATCAGCGTGGCGATCGCCTCGACCCCGATGACGGTGCCGGTGTCGTATTCGTCACCGGCGGCCGCGGCGCTCTCGGTGCAGTCGATGCCTCCCACCACGGTGCCGAGGGCGAAGGGGACCACAATCGGCAGATACTTCACGGTGTCGGGCCACGCCTCGAGCCACTCGCAGCGGAACGCGGCGAGCCATTCCGTGGGCCAGAGGGCGGCCGCCGGATCGATTGCCATGTGGGCCGACTCGGGAATCCAGCCCGCCCGCAGGGCGACGAACTGGATCACGCCCCCGACGACGACCGCCGCCAGCGCTCCCGGGATCCTGCCTGGGACGGGCAGCCGCGCGGTGAGGCTCGCCAGCGTGACGCCGAGCGCCACGAGTCCGGCGAGCGGTGAGGTGAGGATTTCGAGCACCGGCAGGAACGTGATCAGCGCCAGCGCGATCGCGGCGAGGCTGCCGAGCAGCGCGGCCCGCGGCATCAGCCGCCGCACCGGCCCGGCCACGAAGGCGCACGCCATCTTGAAGACCCCGCTTGCCAGGATCGAGCACATCCCCACGTGCCAGGCATGGCGGGCGGCCGCCTCCCGCTCCATTCCGCCGGCTTCGGCCGCGACGAACGCGGGGCCAATCACGAAAAACACCATGCCGAAGGTGCTCGGCGTGTCGAGGCCCAGCGGCATCGCCGTCACGTCGGTGCGGCCGGTCCGTACCGCCAGGCGAAACGCCAGCCAGGTGAAGATCACGTCGCCCACCACCACCCCCACCGCGGTGCCCGGCACGAGGCGGGCGAGGGCGAAGTCGGCGGGATAGCCGAACACGGTCGCCAGCAGCGACACGGTGAGCACCAGCACCGCCAGGTTGTCGATCGAGAGCCCGAAAAAGGCGTTGAGATCGCCCGGGGCGGCCCAGCGGTAACGTGAGTGATCGTGCATGCCGGTCGGCGAATGTCGGCCGGCGGGTGCCGGGCTGTCAAACCGGGGCGTTGCCGGGGCGGCCCGCAAGGGGACCGGCCGGCGGCCTCGGGCTATACTCCGCGTCTGGGAGTCCGAACCCCCGGTGCCGGGAACCGGGCGTAAAGCAGGGGTTTCGCCGCGGAACGACCCCCACCGAACCCTTCGGCCGCCGCCAACGTACCACCCATGGATGTGCACGACTCACGCTCGGGCGGCCGCCACGACGGCCCTTCCCCGGATTCGGGGCAGGGGAGTGTGGCGGGTGGGCCTTCCGACGAGCAACTGCTCAGCCGCTGCCGCGCCACCGACGACACGGTGGCGTTCGAGTCGCTCGTGCACCGATACGAACAGGAGTTGTTCAGTTACCTCCGCCGCTACCTCGGCAACGCCGAGATGGCGGAGGATGTGTTTCAGGCCACGTTTCTCCAGGTACACCTCAAGAGGGAGCAGTTCGAGGAAGGCCGCAGGTTCCGCCCCTGGCTCTACACGATCGCGACCAACCAGGCCATCGACGCCCAGCGGCGCAACCGCCGGCATCGCATGGTAAGCCTCGACCACCGCACCGGTGGCGATGGCGACGTGGGGTCGCTCGTGGAGATGCTCGCGGGCGACGGACAGACGGCCGACGAGCGGATGCAGGCTGACGAGGCCCGTGACTGGGTCCGCGCGGCCGTCGACGATCTCCCCGAATCGCTCAAGAGCGCACTGATGCTGGTCTATCACCAGGGCATGAAATACCGCGAGGCCGCCGACGTGCTCGGGATTCCCGTGGGCACGGTCAAGAGCCGGCTGCATTCCGCGCTGCACAAGCTCAACGAGTCGTGGCGACGGACCGGGCGTCCGGAGCCCGATGTCGTCGAAGGGGGGCGGGCATGACGCGGACCATGATGCGGATACGGAGGACGGCGCCATGATTGCCTTGATGACACGTGCGGGGTGCCGCCATGCGTGAGGAAGAACTCGTCGGCTACTGCCTGGGCGCCCTCGACTCGGCCGAGACCGCGCAGATCGAGGCGGCCCTTGCCGACCCCGCCGCCGGCCCCGTCCTGCGGCGTGATCTCGACCTGATCCAGCGGGCCATCCGGCCGCTCGACCGCGACCGTGGCAACCTCGCCCCGCCTCCCGGGCTCGCGCGGCGAACGCTCGCGTTCGTCTCCGCGCAGACGGCGCCAGCCACCATGCCCTTGCGGCCTGCGCCGCGGGCGGAGTCCGATGAAGGTGCATGGCGGGCAGGCTCGGCACGGCGGTGGCTCGACCGCGGGATCGTGGCCGCCTCGGCGCTGGCGGCCTGCGTCCTCGTGGCCCCGCTCCTCCTCGACTCGATCTCCGACGCCAGGGCCCGCCGGGCCCAGCGAAACCTGCAGCACCTCTCCGGATCGCTGCAGGGCTATGCCGAGTCGCACAGCATGTATCCGACGCCGCCGGGCAAGGGGCCGCTCTCGCGCGCCGGCCTCTACGCCCCGACGCTCGTCTCCGAGCACCGGCTCGTGGCAGACGACGGCACCGTGCTCGTGCCCGATTCAGAGCTTTCCCGACGCGGCGGATTCCGTGTGCCCTCGCTCGAGGAACTCCGCGAGGCTGTCGGCACGCCGCGGTTCGACGAACTCGTGCGGTCGATGGGGGGTGACTACGGCTACACCCTCGGCCACTGCGACGAGGCGGGCGTGCTGCAGCCCAACCGCAACCAGCGACGGGCCCATCATCCGCTGGTCGCCGACGCGCCCGACGAGTCGGGCGAACGCAGCGACAACCATCCCGAGGGCGTGCACTTCATCCTCTTCGAGGATGGCCACGTCGAGCAGAAGCCGGCCGACGCCCTGCATCACGGCGACCATCTCTACCGCAATCACGACGGCGAGATCCGCGCGGGCACCGATCCCGAAGACGCCGTGATCGGCGACTCGCACCATCAGCCCTGACACGGCACCGCGAAGCCCAATCGCGTAGCGATGGGGACATGGCCACTGGGAAGCCCGATCGCGTGAGCGATGGGGGCCTCGCCGCGCGTGCTGGTTCGCCGGCCGGGAGGCATGCTCGTCGTCGGCGGACTTTGCCGATTCGCTCTCGTGGGTGCATGGAGGCTCGTGGGTGGCAGGCAAAGTTCACCTCCTCCTGCGCGTGCCTCCCGGCCGGCGACCCAGCACCCACGCCCTATCCCCATCGCTCACGCGATTGGGCTTCCCGGCGACCATGTCCCCATCGCTCACGCGATTGGGCTTCCCGGCGACCCTATCCCCATCGCTCACGCGATTGGGCTTCCCGGCGAACCGAGCGGGCCAGCGTGGGTGGCCTGGTTTGACGGGGATTTCCGGGCTCTTTTACACTCCCCGCGACGTTTCAGCCCCGAAGGAGCACCTATGACCACTGCCGCGCCGCGCGCCCCCCAGGCTGCCGACCTCGACCGCCTCGCCATCGACACGATCCGCACCCTCTCGATGGACGCCGTCGAGGCGGCGAAGAGCGGCCACCCCGGCACGCCGATGGCCCTGGCGCCGGTCGCCTTCACCGTCTGGAAAGAATTCCTGCGGTACGACCCGGCCGATGCATCGTGGCCCAACCGCGATCGCTTCGTGCTCTCCTGCGGCCATGCGTCGATGCTCCTCTATTCGCTGATCCATCTCGCCGGCATCCGGCGTGCCGACGGCTCGCCGGCGGTGTCGCTCGACGAGATCAAGCGGTTCCGGCAACTCGACAGCGTGTGCGCGGGGCATCCCGAGCACCACATGACGGCCGGCATCGAGACGACGACCGGCCCGCTCGGCCAGGGCTGCGGCAACTCGGTGGGCATGGCGATCGCGTCGAAGTGGCTCGGGGCCCACTACAACCGGCCCGGCCACGTGGTGTTCGACTACGACACCTACGTGCTCTGCAGCGACGGCGACCTGATGGAGGGCGTGGCCTGCGAGGCGGCCTCGATCGCCGGCCACCTCGGCTTGGCGAACCTCTGCTGGATCTACGACGACAACAAGATCACGATCGAAGGGGAAACCGAACTCGCCTTCACGGAGGACGTGGGCAAGAAGTTCGAAGGCCTCGGCTGGAGGGTGGAGCGGGTGGCCGACGCCAACGACACCGCAGCCCTGAAGAAGTCGCTCGAGGCCTTCAAGGGAGAGCAGCAGAAGCCGACGCTCGTGATCGTGCAGAGCGTGATCGGCTACGGCGCCCCAAAGAAGGCCGGCTCCCACGAGTCGCACGGCGCGCCACTGGGCGCCGAGGAGATCAAGGGGGCCAAGCAGGCGTATGGCTGGCCGGCCGATGAATCCTTCCGCGTGCCCGCCGGCGTTCCCGAGCACTTCGCCGCCACGCTCGGCGGCCGCGGCGTTGCAGCCCACGCGGCCTGGAAGAAGACGGTGGCCGGCCTCGACGCGACGCTCGCGGCCGAATTGGGCGATTTCCTCGCCGGCCGGCTGCCTGCCGGCTGGGACAAGGCGATCCCCTGCTTCCCCGCCGATCCCAAGGGGCTCGCCAGCCGCGTCTCGAGCGGCAAGGTGATCCAGGGAATCAGTGCCGGTGTGCCGTGGTTCCTCGGGGGCTCGGCCGATCTCGCCCCGTCCACGATGACGCTCGTGCCCGGGGCCGGCGACTTCCGCCACGGGGCCTATGCGGGCCGCAACTTCCACTTCGGCATCCGCGAGCACGGCATGGCGGCCGCGTGCAACGGCATGGCCCTCTCCGGCCTGCGTCCCTACTGCGCCACCTTCTTCGTATTCTTCGACTACCTCAAGCCGTCGCTGCGGCTCTCGGCACTCGGCGGCCTCGGTGTGATCTACGTGCTCACGCACGACTCGATCGGCCTCGGCGAAGACGGCCCCACCCACCAGCCGATCGAGCAGCTCGCCAGCGCCCGGGCCGTGCCGGGGCTGTCAGTGTTCCGGCCCGGCGATGCCAACGAGGTGGCCGAGACGTACCGAGTGGTCATGCAGCGGGCCGATCGCCCGGCGGTGATCGTGCTCTCGCGGCAGAATCTTCCCACGCTCGACCGCTCCGCCGGCCTCGGCTCGGCCACGGGCACCGCGCGAGGCGCCTACGTGCTCAAGGATGCCGCCGGCGGGAAGCCACAGTGCATCTTGATCGGCACCGGCAGCGAGGTGCCGATCTGCCTCGAGGCCGCGGAGAAGCTGGCGGCCGAGGGCATCCAGGTCCGCGTCGTGAGCATGCCGAGCTGGGATCTCTTCGGGGAGCAGGACGCGGCCTACCGCGAGAGCGTGCTGCCGAAGGCGGTCACGGCCCGCGTGGCCTGCGAGGCCGCCTGCGGCTTCGGCTGGGAGCGGTGGCTCGGCACGCGTGGCGTGTTCGTGGGAATGAAGGGCTTCGGCGCCTCGGCGCCGGCCCCCTCGCTCTACAAGCACTTCGGGATCACGCCCGACTGCGTCGCCGCCGCCGCAAAGCAGTCGCTCGCCACGGCGTAAGCGGCTCGGTTACGTGCGGCACCGGCGAGGTCCCCATCGCTTACGCGATTGGGCTTCCGTGCGCCGGCCGGGAGGCACGCGCAGGAGGAAGTGAACTTTGCCGACATGGAATCGTGGGTGCATGGAGGCTCGTGGGTAGCAGGCAAAGTTCACCTCCTCCTGCGCGTCCCTCCCGGCCGGCGAACCAGCACGCGCGGCGAGGCCCCCATCGCTCACGCGATCGGGCTTCCCAGTGGCCATGTCCCCATCGCCTACGCGATTGGGCTTCGCGGTGCCGTGTCAGGGCTGATGGTGCGAGTCGCCGATCACGGCGTCTTCGGGATCGGTGCCCGCGCGGATCTCGCCGTCGTGATTGCGGTAGAGATGGTCGCCGTGATGC
>JBJTDZ010000049.1:0-3619 GCA_046092585.1 Pirellulales bacterium
TGTATCGCCGGCTCGGGGGCGGCAAAAGTCTCGTCGCCGGGGCGAGGATACGCCCAAGGCTCCTCGAGCGTTCGCCGACCCCCTCACCTACCCTGGCTGGCTTGCCACATCGCCGCTCCACGTAACCGAGATGCGCTCTAGCCGCGGCTCTCTGCCAGGCTTGCCGGCCGCACCTCCTCGTCGCTTTCCGCAGTGGATGGCGAGCCCGTTGGTCGTTCAGCGCCGCCGCCTGCGTGCGGTGAGCGGTAGACGCGACTCCCGCAACGGGCTTCAGTACTGGATCGCGAAGCCGGCGTCGGAGAAGAAGGGCGCGGCTTCGGCCGTCAGGCCCCAGCCCACGCGGAGGCCGATCTCGACGTGGCGGGTGATGTTGTAGTGGGTGCCGGGGCTGAAGAAGGGCCGCTGCGTGTCGTCTTCGAGGCCCTGGGTGTAGGACCCGAACCACTCCGCGTGCACCTCCCAACGCTCGGTCAGCGGCATCCGCAGGATGACCGACGGAGTCCAGCGGCTGAACCAGTTCGTGGCACCCTCCGAATACGCGTAACGGATCGAGCCGTCGAGCCGCCAGTCGCTCCAGAGTTCCCAGCCGGCGACCAGCGTCGCCACCGGCACCGTGCCGAAGGCATCGCCGTAGGTCGGCGTCGATCCTTCCATGATGAAGCAGCTGTCGGGCAGCCAGCCGTCCTGGTGCGACATGCCCAGCTTGAAGCCGTAGAGGATGCTCGACTCGTAGAGGGTGCTGCCGTCGAGCGTGCCCTCGCCCACCTCCACGCTCGTCACGACGTTGCCCTGCGAGCCCACACCGTAGTTCACCCCGAATCGCCACTCCCACCACTCGTTCGCCCCGTGCCGGATCAGCAACTCCGGGTAGTTGTTCGTGGGCAGCCCGGTGAGGTTGTCGATGAATACGGAGGAGCCCTCGACCAGGCCGCGATCCGGGCCCACGCAGTGGGTCGAGGGGGTGAAGGCGTCGCGGTCCGAATCGAGATCGAATCCCGTCACGGCAGACGCGTTGAGCACCGCGGCCAGGAATGCGCCCACCACGACCCGAAAACGGCCCGCAGCACGGTGGATGAGACGACGGCGCACGGCGATCCTCGGCCTCCACGGAGATGCCCGGGAAGTCGGCCGTCGCAGCCTGCCGTGGGCAGAGTTTTCGCTCGAACCGGCACCGCTTGCCCGCCTTGCCGAGGCACCTCCTCCGCGGCGACGCCCTCGTTCGGTGGTATGGTGGTGAGTTTCCCTCCCTCGCGATTGCCCACCAATGCCCAAGACCACGCCGCCGAAAGCCGGCGGCCACAAGGCCCGCCACGACTCCGGACCCTTCAGCACGCTCGGCCTCTCGCCGGGCCTGGCCAAGGCGGTCGACCAGATGGGCTTCAGCGACATGTCGCCGATCCAGGCGGCGGCGATCCCCCTGATCCTCGCGGGCCACGACGTGGTCGGGCAGTCGCAGACCGGCTCCGGGAAGACCGCCGCCTTCTGCATTCCGGCGATCGAGCGGGTCGATGCACGAAAGCCGACCACCCAGGTGCTCATCCTCGCGCCCGCCCGCGAGCTCGCCACGCAGATCAGTGACGAGGTGCGCAAGCTCTCGGCCTTCACTCGCGACGTGCGGTCGTTCGCGATCTACGGCGGCGCCGCCTACGAGCGGCAGTTCGCCGAGCTCAAGCGCGGCGTGCACGTGGTGGTGGGCACGCCCGGACGTCTGACCGACCACATGGCCCGCGGCACCCTCGACCTCTCCGCCGTGAAGATGCTGATCCTCGACGAGGCCGACCGGATGCTCGACATGGGGTTCCGGGAGGACATCGAAAAAATCCTCGCGGCAGCCCCCGCCGAACGGCAGACGGTGTTTTTCTCGGCGACGATCTCGCCCGCTGTGCAGGCGATCGTGAAGGCCCATTCTCGAGACGCCCGGGCGGTGACGATCCAGAAGCCGGCCGCCGATGGACCACCGCTCGTGGAGCAGGTCTTCTACGAGGTGCGGCACCCCGCCAAGTTCGAGGCCCTGGTGCGGCTGATCGACTTCCACGATGCCTCCAGCGGGCTGATCTTCTGCAACACGCAGCGGATGGTGGAGGAACTCGCCGACGGCCTCGGAGCCCGTGGCTGGCCCGCCGAGCGGCTTCACGGCGGCATGGCGCAGGCACAGCGGACGCGGGTGATGGACGGTTTCAAGAAGGGGGCGTTTCGCTTTCTCGTGGCGACCGACGTGGCGGCGCGGGGCATCGACGTGAACGACCTCGCGCTCGTGGTCAACTACGACCTTCCCATGGACGTGGAAGACTACGTGCATCGCATCGGCCGCACCGGCCGCGCGGGCCGCACGGGCCTCGCCCTCTCGTTCGTGTCGGGCGGCGGCATCCACAAGCTGCGGGCGATCGAACGGTTCACGGCGACCCGGATCACCCGCGGCCAGTTGCCCACGGTGCAGGCGGTGGCGGCCCGTCGGGCCGACATCCTCCTCGAACGCCTGCGCGGCACGCTCGCCGAGGGGCCGTTCGCCACCGAGGCCCGGCTCGTGGAGCGGCTCATCGGTGAAGGGCATGCCGCCGCCGACGTGGCGGCCACCATACTCCACCACTTCGCGCCTGCCATGCCCACCGCGGCGGCGCACGACGACCTCGCGGAGCCACCCCGGGAACGCCGGCGGGCCCCTCCGCATCGTCGCCCGACGCCGCACGGGGCGCGGGATGGAGGCGGCGATCGCGCCCCCAAGCGCCGCAAGGTCGGGCCGGGCACGTGGAAGAAGCAACGCGGCCGCCGGCCGTGACACGGATCACCGCTCGCCTGAGCCGCCACCGGCCGCATGCCATGCTCGTCAGTCGGGCAGGTGGTAGAAGCCGATGGCGAGGATCACGTAGACGCCGAGGAGGAGGAAGCCCTCGAACCAGTTCGACTTACCCTCCCCGATCAGTTCCCGCGTGATCAGTGTGGCGAGCACGATCGCCACCACCTCGAAGCCGGTGAAGGCCAGATCCATCGGCTCTCCCAGGAGGCGGCCGGCGAAGACGAGCAGCGGCGCGACGAGCAGCACCAGTTGGATCGTCGAGCCGACGGTGGCTGCGAGGACGAGCGACGGCTTGCCACGGCGGGCGAAGTGGTATCCCGACAGCACCTCGCCGAGGCTGCCCACGCCCCCGAGCAGCACGAGGCCGCTGAAGGTGTTGGAGAGCCCGAGTTGCCTGGCGGTCGGCTCGAGCGCGTGGGAGAGAACCTCTGTGACCGCTCCGAGCGCCGCCGCGGCGGCCACGAGGAGAAGCAGGCTTCGCCAGGCGGGGCTGTCCGGGTGATCGTCGACGAGTTCATCCCCTTCGGGCAGGCTCGTCCCGCCACCGCCGCCGAGCATCGTGACGAGCACGTTCATCGCGTACATCCCGATGAGGACGAACGACATCTCGAACGACAGGTCGCGGGTGCCCTCGGGCGTGCCGATGCTGAACATCGCCGGCACCACGAAGCAGAACGCGCAAATCAGCAGCATCGAGCCGTTGACCGCGAGCCGGCGGGGGTCGAACTTCTGCTCACCGAAGCGAATGCCGCCCGCGATCAGGGCCACGCCGAGGCTGACGAGCAGGTTGGCGAGGATCGCTCCGGTGAGCGAAGCCTTCACCAC
>JBJTDZ010000050.1:0-16726 GCA_046092585.1 Pirellulales bacterium
GTTCGTGTGCGTGGGGGCGGCCTACTTCGTGATCGCGGTGGTGGTGCCGCTCCTGCTGCTCGCCGGCGGCGGTGAACGGGGCGGCTGGACGGTGCGCGGCGTGCTCTGGAGCCTGGCGGCCGGTGTCGCCGGGGCCTGCGGGGCCTTGGGCGTGATCCTGGCGCTGGGCTTCGGCGGCAAGCCGATCTACGTGATGCCCCTGGCCTTCGGCGGGGCGCCGGTGGTCAACACGCTGCTGTCGGCCTGGTTCAACCGGGCCTTCGACCAGCTCAAGGCGCCGTTCCTGGCCGGGCTCGTGCTCGTGATCCTGGGCGCGGTGACGGTGCTCGTCTTCAAGCCGCAGCCGGCGGCGCACGCCGCGCCGGCGGAGGCCGCGGCTGCGGCGACCGACGCGGCCCGTCCGCCGGTCGAGCGGAAGGCCGAGCGGTTCGTGGAGGTGATGCTGGCGGTCGCGCTGTCGATCGTCTCCTGGGGTGCCTACGGCCCCGTGCTCCATCGTGGCCAGGCCGCGATGGAGGGCAGCCGGCTGCGGCCGCTGGTCTGCATCGGGATCTCCTACTTCCTGATCGCGGTGCTCGTGCCGCTCGCGCTCCTCGTGCCGCTCGGCGACGCGGGGCAGTGGAACACCCCGGGCGTCGCCTGGAGCCTGGCCGCGGGATCGCTCGGTGCCGTGGGCGCGCTCGGCACGATCCTCGCGTTCACGCTCGGCGGCAAGCCCTTCACGGTGATGCCGATCGTGTTCGGGTGTGCCCCCGTGATCAACACGCTCACCACGCTGGTGCTCCAGGAGACGCCCTGGAGCAGCGTGAACCCGTTTTTCCTCGCGGGCATGCTCATCGTGGCGGTGGGGGCGGCCACGGTGCTCGCATTCGGTCCCCGGGGGCATGCACCGGCGAAGCCCGCGTGACGCGTCGGGCCGATCAGGTGCCGCGGCGGCCGCCGTACCAGGTGATGTGATGGCGGTCGGCGAGGCGGAAGCCGAGCCCGTGGCATTCGCCCGCGAGCCAGTCCCGCCGTGCCGCGAGTTCCTCGGGCGTGCGGGCCTGGGGCATCAGGAACACGCGGTCCCTGTCGATCGAGTTGCCGAGGTCTTCGACCCAGGCTGCCGCCTCCGCCAGGTCGGCGGGCGTCTCCACCACGAACTTGAGTTGGTGCGGTGCCGCGGCGGCCAGGGCACGCACCACGTCGTCGCATCGTCGCGCCGCCTCGTGCCGGGCGGACCAGCCTCCGGGCGTGTCGGAGGGCGGCGTCGAGGAGGCGAGTTTCGGGCTGATGGAGACCAGATCGAAGAGCGGACCTTCGCTCGCCGGCAGCACGGTGCCGGCGGTCTCGACCGTGACATGAAACCCGCGGTGCCGAAGATCCCCGCAGAGTTCGGCCACCTCCGCGATGAGCAGCGGCTCGCCGCCGGTCACCACCACGTGCCGCGGCGTGAGCGCGGAGATCGCGGCGAGCACGTCGGCCACCGGCATCTCCCGCCCCTCGGGTTTCCACGACGTGAACGGCGTGTCGCACCAGACGCAGCGCAGGTTGCAGCCGCTCGTGCGGACGAAGGTGCTGGGAGTGCCGGCGAGCAGGCCCTCGCCCTGGAGCGACGCGTAGATCTCGGAGATGCGCATGCCGCCTCCGCGGTCCCTTCACCGTGACGCCGCGTCCCGCGGGTCGGCGGCCCCCGCGGCGGCGAAGCCGGCCGCGCGAATCCGACACGAGTCGCAGCTGCCGCAGGGCCGGCCGTCGGCCGCGGGGTCGTAGCAGCTCGTGGTCAGTCCGTAGTCGAGCCCCAGCGAGAGGCCGAGCCGGATGATCCCCTCCTTGGAGAGGTCGACGAGCGGGGCCAGGAACTCGAGGGGCCGTCCCTCGATCCCCGCCTTCGTGGCGAGCGCCGCCATCCGCGCGAAGGCGTCGAGATACTCGGGGCGGCAGTCGGGGTAACCGCTGTAATCGATCGCGTTGATGCCGAGCACGATCGCGTCGGCGCCGCGGGTCTCGGCCATGGCCAGCGCGAGGGCGAGAAACACGGTGTTGCGGGCGGGCACGTAGGTGACCGGGATGCCCCGGCCGATGTCGGCATCGCTCCGTCCATGGGGCACGGCGATCGCGGCGTCGGTCAGCGCGCTGCCGCCGAAGGCGGCGAGGTCGACCCCTGTGACCACATGGTCGGTGATGCCCAGCGTGCGGGCCACGTCACGGGCGGCGTCGAGTTCCACCCGGTGACGCTGGCCGTAGTCGATCGACAGCGCCGACAGCCGCAGGCCCCGGGAGAGTGCCCAGGCGGCGGCCGTGGCCGAGTCGAGACCGCCGGAAAGGAGCACGACGGCCCGCCGGGCGGTGCTCCCCTGCCCCGAGGCCGCGGTCGTGGCTATCGTGACGCGATGGTCCATGGCACACTCGAGAGAATCATGACTGCATCCAGCCCGTCCCGCGACCAACTCGAAACCTTCACCAACCAGTTTCCGGGCCGAGACTATCTCATCGAGATCGTCTGTCCGGAGTTCACGTCGGTCTGCCCGAAGACCGGCCAGCCCGACTTCGGAACGCTCACCTTCCGCTACGTGCCTGAGAAGACCTGCGTCGAACTCAAGAGCCTCAAACTCTACCTCCAGGCCTTCCGCAACGAGGGTATCTTCTACGAGAACGTGACCAACCGCATTCTCGACGACCTCGTGGCCGTGCTCCAGCCCCGGCGGATGACGCTCGTGGCCTGCTTCACGCCGCGGGGTGGGATCAGTTCGCGGCTGGTGGTGTCGCACCCCGCGGGTGAGCATCTGCCCGCCCAGTCCTGATCGCGGTCGGCAGCCCGCCGGCGCCCCTTCCCGAGGAGTCTCCCGTGCCTCAGCCCGCCGTGCTGCTCTCCGCCCTGGCCGACGAGGCCTCGTTCCATCGTGCCGCCGTCGAGCAGTTCACGGCCCTGGCCGCCCTCGGCCTCGAGTACTACAGCCTGCGGAACATCGACGTCGGCAAGGGCGTGAAGAACGTCATGAAGCTCTCGATGGCGGAGATCCGGAAGATCCGCCATCTGGAGGACGAATACGGGCTGAACGTCGCCTCGATCGCCTCCCCGATCGGCAAGGTGAAGTTGCTCGACCAGGCCGACGGCACCAGGAACGCCTACGTTCCCTTCAAGCAGTACCTCGCCAAGGACGTGGCCAAGGCCTGCGAACTGGCCCATGCGTTCGAGACGAAACTGATCCGCGGCTTCTCCTTCTATCCGCCCAGGGGCGACGACCCGGAGGATCACCTCGATGAGGCGGCGGAACGGGTCGGGCGGATCGCGGAGGTCTGCCACCGCTCCGACCTGACCTTCGGCCTCGAGGTGGAGGCCAACCTCGTGGGTCGCACCGGGCACCTGCTCGCCGAGATCCATCGCCGGGTGAATCATCCGGGCCTGGTACTGGTGTTCGATGCGGCCAACCTCATCGTGCAAGGCTTCTCGACCGCCGAGGTCTACGCCCAGTGGGAGGCGATGAAGCCGGGGCTCGGCTGGGTGCACGTGAAGGATCACCGGAAGGTCTCGGCCGGGAAGCGGGGGAAGCACGTCGAGGAAGACGCCCTCGCCAACTTCGTGCCGGCCGACATCGGCGCCGGCGGTCACGGGAAGATCCTCGCCGACCTCCGCGGCATGCTCCCGACGCTCACGAAGAAACTCGCCCGCCGGGGCGTGCCGGGGGTGTTCATCGATCTCGAGCCGCACGTTCGCGGGGGCGGCCAGTTCGGCGGCACGAGCGGGCCCGACGGCATGGGCATCGCGGTGCGGGCCCTGTGCCGGGTGCTCGACACGGCGAAGGTGGGCTACCACCTCCGCGACTTCGACGACCTGCTGGCCGCCCGCGGGCTGTAGCATGGCGGCCGTTCCCGGCGTCGCGCCACGGGGGCCTTTTTCACGATGAGCGAGCAGACCGAGCCCGGCAGTTACTTCGTCGCCAACTACCCGCCGTTCGCCCGGTGGTCGGCGGCGGCGATGCCCGACGTGCTCGAGGCCTTCGCCGCGCCGCCCACCGACGTGCCGCTCGGGCTCTATCTCCACGTGCCGTTCTGCCGGAAGCGGTGCAAGTTCTGCTACTTCCGCGTCTACACCGACGTGGCTGCCGCCGACGTCGAGCGGTATTCGCTGGCGCTGGCTCGCGAAGCGGCGCTTGCGGCGGGGCAGCCGGCGGTGGCGGGCCGCGCCCTTCGCTACGTCTACTTCGGCGGCGGCACTCCGTCGTTCCTCTCGGTGAAGCAGCTCGAGCGGCTGGTGGCGGGCCTGCACGAGAGCTTCGGCTGGAACGCCGCCGAGGAGGTGACGTTCGAGTGCGAGCCGGGCACGCTCTCCGAGCCCAAGGTGCGGGCCCTCAAGGCGCTGGGCATGACGCGGATCTCGCTCGGTGTGGAGAACTTCGACGACCGGATCCTCGAGGCCAACGGCCGGGCGCATCTCTCGGCCGAGATCCTCCGGGCCTGGGAGTGGATCCGGGCCGCCGGTTTCCCCAACACGAACATCGACCTGATCGCCGGGATGGTGGGCGAGACCGACGAGTCGTGGCGGGCGACGGTGGAGAAGACACTGGCGTTGGAGCCCGACAGCGTCACGATCTACCAGATGGAGTTGCCGTTCAACACGGTGTTCGTGAAGGATGCGCAGGGGGCGGGCCACGACGTGCCCGTCGCCGACTGGGCCACGAAGCGCCGCTGGGTGGGCGACGCCTTCGATCGGTTCCTCGCCAGCGGGTATGTCGTGTCGAGCGGCTACACGCTCGTTCGCGATCCGCAGCGGGTGCAGTTTCGCTACCGCGACATGCTCTGGGAGGGGGCCGATCTCGTGGCCCTCGGCGTGGCGAGCTTCGGCCACCTCTCCGGTGTGCACTATCAAAACGAGCCGCACTGGGATCCCTACCTCGAGGCTGTCGAAGCCGGACGGCTCCCGATCCATCGCGGCCTGCGGCCGAGCCGCCGCGAACTGCTGATCCGAGAGCTGGTGCTGGGCCTGAAGAAGGGCCGCATCGATCCCCGGCGGCTGGCGGTGAAGTACGACATCGACCCCCTCGAGGAGTGGCGGAACGTGTGGCGGGAACTGGCCGAGGACGGGTGGCTCGATCCGGCCGCCCCCGTGCCCACCCTCACGCGGGCGGGCCTGCTGCGGGTCGATGCCCTGCTGCCGCGGTTTTTCGCGGAGGGAGACGGCGTGGCCGGCGCCCCGGCCCGTCGACTGTCCCTCGACAGCCCGCGGGCCGATGCCTAGGCTTCCCCGAGGAGATTCGGGAGGCCCCGAGAAGGCCGGACGGCGGTTAGGCAGCAGGTGCAGCCGCGGTTTTCCTGGAGGAGTCCGGGATCCTGTCCCGGCCGATTTCCTTGCCTGAAAGGCTCCACGTGCACAATTCCGCGGCGATCGAGGACAGCCGAACTCTCGCGTCCGCGGTTCCGCCCCAGATGCCTGAGCGGCTCGCCTGCCCCGACACGAGGCAGATGCGGGATCGGCTCCGGGCCCTCGCCGCGGATGCCGTGGCGTCGTGGCGGGCCGAGGGGCTGCAGACGGGCGTCCGCACCGCGGCCGCGCTGAGGCGGGAGGCTGCCGTGCTCGTCGCCCGGGCGGCTGCGCCCGCCGACCTCGTCGGCTGGATGATGGTGGCGCTCGTCTCGGAGCAGTGGCGTGAGCGGCTCGCCGGTGTGGCCTCCGGAAAAAAACTGCTGCTCCTTCCCGACTGCCCGCGGTCGGCCGCCGGTGGCGAAGGCATGCCGGGGGTCTGCGGTCCCGACTGTGGCATCGCGACGATCTGGGCAGCGGCCCGCGACCAGGGGTGGGTGGTGGAGTCGACGTCACGGGCAGTCGCGGCGATCGGTTCGTTGCTCACCGGCCAGTACGACGGCGTGCTCGGCGTCGCCCGGCTCCGGGATCTCGAAAAAGCCTTTGCGATGCTGCCGGCGTTTGGATTCCCGATCGCGGCGGTTCCCTGCGAGCCCGTTGCCGTGCCCACGGCGTCGTGCGCCGATGCGCTCGCGAAGGCCGCGATCGACGTCGACTGGGTGCTGGGGCTTCTGGGCGTGGCGGGTGGCGCAGCGGCGCCGGTGGGCGACTACCTCCCGCTGCTGCGCGAGGCCGCAGGGATGTTCACGCCGGCAGCGATCGTCTCGCTCTCGGGCCGACTGGGAGTGGAGGGGCTTCTGGAAGCCGGACCGATCGAGGCTGCCATGGCTCCGCTCGACGCCCCGGCGATCGTCTCCGGGGATTTCCTCGGCCGCGGCGGGAAGTTTCTCCGGCCCTTCGTGACGCTCGCGGCGTTCGACGCCGTGGAGGCCGATCTTCGTGACCAGCCGCAGCCGGGGCCTCTCGGCTACGCGGGTGACCCGGCGATGATCCGCGAGTCTGCCAAGGCGGCCGCGGTCGCAATCGAGATCTTCCACAAGGCGTCGCTCGTTCACGACGATATCGAGGACGACGATCCGGTCCGCTACGGTCGGCAGACGCTGCACCGAGAGGTCGGCGTTCCATCGGCGATCAATGCCGGCGACTACCTGCTCGGGGCCGGCTACCGCATCATGGCCGCGTTGCCCGGGCTCGATGCGGGCACGATCCGCGACTGTCTGTCGATCCTCGCCGACGCGCACGTGCGGCTGGCCCGTGGGCAGGGGGCGGAACTCTGGTGGCGCGACGCCCCCGCGATGGGCTTTCCTGCCGGCCGGCCGCTCAGTCCTGGCGAAGCCCTGGAGATCTACGGCCTCAAGACGTCGCCGGCCTTCGAGGCCGCGGTGGCGCTGGGAATCCGGCTCGCCGGCCTTTCGCCGGGAGCCGCGTGCGACGTCGCACGGTATGCCTTGCATGTCGGCACGGGCTTCCAGGTGCTCAACGATCTCAAGGACTGGGCCGGTGACGTCGAGAACGACCGGCGTGCGGCCAGCGACCTGGTCGGCGGACGTCCGACCGTGATGTGGGCCCTCGCCCTCGCGGGCTTGCCGGCCGCCGATGCCACCAGGCTGCGGGGTCTCGCCTCCGCGGCGCGGGGCGGCTCGGCCGATGATGCAGCAATCGTGGCTGCAGTTGCCGAGGCGAGGCACCTCTATGCGAAGGCTGGCGTGGTGGAGCAGGCGGCCGCGATCGCCGCCGAGCAGCGGCGGCTCGCCGCCGCCGCGATCGCCGGATGCAGGCTGCGGCGCCTCCGCGAGGTGCTCGAGTTCCTGCTCGACCTCGCCGTGCCCGACGGCTGGGCGCCGGGCCAATGACTGCCGGCGACGTCGCTGAGCAACTGGCGGCCGACCTCGTGGCGCTGTTTCATGCTCCGCCCCCGGCCTTCGGCTCGTGGGAGTCGGTCGCCGCAGAGGAGGTTCCGGAGCCGGCCCGCAGCCTGCTCGATCATCGCAGCCACATGACGGTGGCGATGGAGCGTCATCACGCGTGCCCCATGGTGCTGCGGGTCGTGGCGGAACGGTCCGGCGACGATGGAGACTCCCACTACGCCCGGGAAATCCTGCTCGCCCGGCCCGATGGTGTCGTGGTGCAGCACGGGATCGTGCGGATCGACATGGCCGCCGTCGGCCCGGCCGCGGCCGCCGTGATCCGCTCCCGCTCGGCTCCGCTCGGCCGGATTCTCGTCGAGGCCGGGCGGCTCTGCGACGTGCATGACGTGCGGCTGCTGCGAATCATGCCCGGTCCCCACCTCGCGCTGCTGTTGAACAGCCAGGCGCGGCAGATCTTCGGCCGTGTGGCACGCATCGATGTGGCCGGCCGGCCGGCTGTCGAGCTCCTCGAACTGGTCGCGCCACCGGCCACGTGATATCCCGGTGGCCCCCTTCGCTCACGCGATTGGGCTTCCTGCCGCCGGCGCGGCTGCCTGCGGGGGCACGGCGGACGAGGTTTTTTGGAGTTGCCGGCAGGGTTCGCGAAAAACCCTTGCGGAACAGGCGTTTGCGTCGAGTAGGTCGATATTGACTCGCCGCAAAACACGCCTGTAGAGTTGGGTCGTCTGGCAAGGATGGCACGCCCGACGGCAGGACGAGGAAATGGATGTCCCTTTCCCCTTCTTCCCCGTCTGTCCGTGTTCCTTGCGGATGGACGGAGTCCCACCGACGTCGGCATGGAGTGCGACATCGGCGGCCGTTGCGTTGGAAGGGTCGAATGATCGTGGCAAGGAGGCCTAGGTGTCCGGGGCTGATTCGCCGGTGAGGAAGCCCTGGATTCCGTTTTGACTAGCTGCACCACGGCTAGGGAGAGGGTGGTAAGGCACATGCAAAAGACGGTGTATACGACTGGCGAAGCCGCAAAGATTTGCAAGGTGAGCCAGCAGACGATTATCCGCTGCTTTGATTCGGGGCAGCTCAAGGGGTTCCGTGTTCCGGGCAGCCGGTTCCGGCGGATCCCGCGGGATCAGTTGTTCCTGTTCATGCGGGACAACGGGATCCCGACCGATGCCCTGGAGAGCGGCCGCCGGAAGATTCTCGTCGTCGACGACGATCAGGATCTCGTCGAGCTGATCACCGACGTGCTCGAGCGGGACGGCCGTTTCGAGACCCGCAGCGTCAACAACGGCTTCGACGCCGGCATGATGGTGAAGGACTACCGTCCCGACCTCATCGTGCTCGACGTGATGCTGCCCGACATCAACGGCAAGGAGGTCTGCCAGCGGGTGCGCAGCGACTCGACCATGGACGAGGTGCGGATCATCTGCATCTCCGGCATGTGCGAGGGCGACAAGATCGAGGAGCTCAAGGCCGCCGGGGCCAACGAGTTCCTGCAGAAGCCGTTCGAGGCCGAGGTGCTCGTCGATCGGATCTGCGGTCTGCTCGACATCGAGTCGGGGGTGGCCGGCTCGTGATGCCGGCGCTTTTCTTGGCCGATTCGAGGGCTGAATGACACAGTGCCGCCCGCGCCCCGGTTCGGGGCGCGGGCGGCTGTCGTTTCGGAGTCCAGGTCGACCGGACGCGGTGTGGCACGGGGCCGGGGGCGATGGCAATGGAGCGGGCAATCGAGGATCGGGGATTGACGGCGGCGGTCCGGGGTTCCGGCGTCGCGCTCGTGCCTCCGGATGGAGGAGAGCCGCTCCCGCTGGCGTCGCATGGCTGCATTCATCTCGCGCGGGCCGTGCTCGCCGAGGCACGTCTCCTCGGCGGTGTCGAGACGCACGACGACGCGGCCTGGTCGCGGGCTGCCGCCGATCCGTCGGTGGCCGCGTGGCTCGAAGCGCTGCGTCGGCGCCGGGATGTCGCCGGGGCGGGCGAATCGCGGCCGCTGCCCGTCATGGTGGCGGCTGCGGCGATTGCCGTGGGGACGCCCGTGCCCGAAGGGTCGCTTCTGCTCGATGTCCTTGCGGTGGTCGCGGCAGCGAACGGGCCCGTGGCGGAAGTGGATCGGGTCGCCGCCGAGTCCAGGCTCGAGGCGGTGCGCGAGTTCGCCTATGGTGCCGGCCACGAGATCAACAATCCGCTTGCCAACATCGCCGCGCGGGCCCAGTCGCTCCTGCCCGAGGAGCGGGATCCGGAGCGTCGTCGTCGGCTGGCGACGATCGTGGACCAGGCGTTTCGGGCCCGCGACATGATCGGGGGGCTGATGGTCTACGCCCGGCCGCCGAGGCCCCGGCCCGCCGACGTGACGGTCGACGAGATCGTGCGGTCTGCGGTCGAGGCGGTGCGGCCGCTCGCGGAGGCCCGGGGGCTCCGCCTGGGGTACAGCCCGCCGCCCGCGCCCGTTTCGGTGTGGGTGGATGCCGCACAGGTCGCGGAGGCGCTCCGGGCGCTGGTGATGAATGCGGTCGAGGCCGGCGATGCCGGGGGACAGGTCGTGATCGAGGCACGCTCGGGCACTGCCGCGGGGCGGTGTCGGATCGCGGTGGTTGACGACGGCCCCGGCATGGATGCCGCCACCGTCCGCCGGGCGTTCGATCCGTTTTACAGCGGACGGGATGCGGGCCGCGGCATCGGGCTCGGGCTGCCGAAGGCATTGCGGCTGATCGAATCGAACGGCGGGGAGCTGGTGGTCGATTCGTGCCGGGGACGCGGAACCACGGTCGCCGTCGACCTGCCGCTCGCCGGTTCCGGAGAGCCCCCTGCGGCCAACGCACGCTGACGACAGGCGCCCGGGGCTCTTTGGTCGCCGGAAAAGTCGGCCCATCTTTCCTGGATGATTTTCCATCCTCTCCCGCAGTGGAGGAGCACCGTCGGCCGCCTCTCTTTCCTGCTCGTCCGCTCTTGTCGCCGCGCTTCGGCGTTCTCTATTCTCCGGCTCGGCGTCGGGCCGCGCGGGCGAAGGATCGTCTGTCTGGGCAGTCTTCAAGGATGTGAAGCATGAGTTTCACCGGAAGCAACGCGGAATCGCTGCACGTCCACGGTGAGTCCTCTTCGGCGGCGGTGGCGCCTTCCGGCCGACGCTGGATGGCCGCGGGTCGCGGCGGGCCGCGGACCTCGCGGGGGGCGGCAGCGGAGGAAACGACCGTCGATGACGTGATCGAGCGAACCGCGGCCTGGCTGCTGGCTCGACAGGCCGCCGACGGGCATTGGCGGGCGCCGCTCGAGGGTGACTCGATCCTCGAGAGCGAATACGTGCTGTTGCTCGCGTGGGCTGGGCGGCTGAACACTCTCGAGGCCTCCGGTGCCGGCCGGCGCATCCTGCGGCTGCAACGGCCCGACGGTGGGTGGGCGATCTATCCCGGCGGACCGGTCGACGTCAGCGCGAGCGTGAAGGCCTACCTGGCGCTGAAGCTCCTCGGCCACGAGCCCGACGAGCCCGGCCTGGAACGGGCCCGCCGGGCGATCGCGGCGGCGGGCGGCCCATGGGCCGTCAACAGCTTCACCCGCTTCTACCTCGCCCTTCTCGGCCAGATGTCCTACTCGGCGTGCCCGGCCGTCCCGCCGGAGGCCGTGCTGCTCCCCGACTGGTTCCCCGTGAATCTGCATCGCGTGTCGGCCTGGTCGCGGACGATGATCGTGCCGCTGTCGTTGATGTGGGCCTTCAAGCCGCAACGCCGGGTGCCACGTGGGCGGGGCATCGACGAACTCTTCACCGATCGCGACCGCCGCGGTCCGCCGCCGCCCGCCGACACGAGTTTCTGGGCCCGCTTCTTCCGGGGCATCGACCGCTGCATGAAGGCCTGCGAGGCCGTCGGCCTGACGCCGCTGCGGGCTCGGGCTGTGCAGGCCTGCCGCCGTTGGATGCTCGACCGCTTCGAGGGCAGCGACGGCCTCGGGGCGATCTTTCCGCCGATCGTGTGGAGCATCATCGCGCTGAAGTCGATGGGCTGCGACGACGATGCCCCCGAGGTTCGCGAGGCGTGGGGGCGGTTGGAAGGGCTCGTCGAACGTGAGCCCGATGGCACGGTACGGCTGGAGCCCTGCCGGTCACCCGTCTGGGACACGGCGATCACCCTGATCGGCATCGTCGAATCGTCCGCCGCCGGACTGCGTGACGCGGGGCATGCGGCAGCCCGGGCCGTGGATTGGCTGCTGGCCAACGAGATTCGCACCACCGGTGACTGGGCCGAACGGGCCACGGCCGATCCCTCGGGCTGGTGCTTCGAATACGCGAACCGTTTTTATCCCGACGTCGACGACACCGCGATGGTGGTGATCTCGCTGGCGACGTGGCGGGACGCGACGCCCGACGATGCCGCACGTCGGGGGGCCGTCGATGCAGCGATCGCCCGGGCGGTTCGCTGGCTGGTGGCGATGCAGAACTCCGACGGTGGCTGGGGGGCTTTCGATCGCGACAACAACCATGAGTTTCTCTGCAAGGTTCCCTTCGCCGACCATAACGCGATGATCGACCCGAGTTCGCCCGACCTTGCCGGCCGGGTGCTGGAAGCCTTCGGCAAGACCGGGCTTCGCCCGGGGCACCCGGCCGTGGATCGGGCGGTCGCCTATGTCCGCGCCGCGCAGGAAGCCGACGGCGGTTGGTTCGGCCGCTGGGGAGTGAACTACATCTACGGCACCTGGCAGGTGCTCGAGGGCCTGCGGGCGGTGGGCACGCCGGCGGACGATCCGGCGGTCGTCGGCGGTGCGTGCTGGCTCGAGACGCACCAGCAGTCCGACGGTGGCTGGGGCGAGACGCCCGAGAGCTACACCGACCGCGGGCTCGCCGGGAGCGGTGTGCCCACGGCATCGCAGACGGCCTGGGCCGTGGCCGGGCTCGTGGCTGCGGGTCGTGGAACGTCGTCTGCCGTGCGGCGGGGTGTGCACTGGCTGGCCACGCGACAGGAGATCGACGGCATCTGGGAGCAGCGGGAGTTCACGGGCACAGGCTTTCCGCAGGTCTTCTACCTCCGCTACCACTACTACCCGATCTACTTTCCGCTGCTGGCGCTCTCCCGGGCCCGCCGTTGCGTTGCCGCCGAGCGGATGGAGCGGGTGGCATGAGTGTTCCCGTCGGGCAGATGATCGCCGTGCTGCGGCACGTTGCCACGCAGAGGCTGCGGGGCAACGCCCGCTACCCGCTCGTGCTGATGCTCGAGCCGCTCTTCCGCTGCAACCTCGCCTGCGGCGGCTGCGGCAAGATCCAGCATCCTGCCGACGTGCTGCGGTCGCACCTCACGCCGGAGCAATGTCTTGCCGCCGTCGACGAGTGCGGGGCGCCGATCGTGTCGATTCCGGGGGGCGAGCCGCTGCTGCACCCGCAGATCGTGGAGATCGTCGAGGGGATCGTCGCCCGCCGGAAGTATCTCTACCTCTGCACCAACGCGCTCAAACTCGAGGAGATGCTGCCTCGTTTCCGGCCGTCTCCCTACCTGGCCTTTTCGGTGCACCTCGACGGTCCCCGCGAGGAGCACGACCACGCGGTCTGCCGGGAGGGGGTGTTCGACGCGGCGGTGGCGGCGATTCGCGCGGCCCGGCGGGCAGGCTTCCGCGTGACGACCAACTCCACGCTCTTCACCGACGCCGACCCTGCCCGCTACCGCGGGTTCTTCGACGAGGTGATGGCGCTGGGCGTCGAGGGGATGATGATCTCGCCGGGCTATTCTTACGCGAAGGCTCCCGACCAGGATCACTTCCTCTCGCGGAGGCGGAGTCAGTCGCTGTTTCGGCGGATCCTCGATGCCGCGCCGACCCGCTGGAAGTTCAACCAGTCGCCGGTGTTCCTCGAGTTTCTCAAGGGCGACTGGGATCTCGAGTGCCGCCCCTGGGGCACGCCCACCTACAACCTCTTCGGCTGGCAGCGGCCCTGCTACCTGCTCGACGAAGGCTACGCGACGACGTTTCGTGAACTGATGGAGCAGACCGACTGGGATGGCTACGGCCGGGCCAGCGGCAACCCCAAGTGCGGCGACTGCATGGTGCACTGCGGCTACGAGCCCGCCGCCGTGGAGGCCACCTTCGGCTCGCTCGGCGGGCTGCTGGCCACCGCGCGGCTGATGCTGTTCGGTGCGCCGCGTCGGGGCCGCGACGAGCAGCCGCTCCCGGCCCCCTCCCCTGCCCTGCGGCTCCAGCCCAACGGCCTGCCCGCCCTGCCGGTGATCGACCGCGTGGCGTAGGGCTGCGGTGTCGAACAGGGAGGCACGGGGTGACGCATGCTCCGGGAGCCGGGCTCGGCGGCCAGCGGAGCCAGGATGGCGAAGCGCAGCCGGCGTGCAGAGAGCGCAGGGCGGGATGCCCGAAGCGAACGTCCGGTGACGGGGCATGCGTCACCCCGTGCCGGTGATCAGAGCCCGCGTTCCCGCACCATGCGGGCGGCGTCGATCGCGGCGCCCCGGGCGCCGGCCGAGTCGCCCGAGGGCATCACGTGGATGGGGAGCGAGGCCTGCTCCTCCCGCTGCGTCGGCATGCCCGCCCGGATCTCGTCGAGGAACCAGCGGCGAAAATCCTCGCCCGTCTCCACCGCCCCGCCGCCCACGATCAGGGCGTCGGGGTCGAACACGTTGATCATCGCGTCGAAGAACAGGCCGAGCGCCCGGGCCTGCACCTGGAAGATCGCCCGGCACATCGCATCGCCCCGCTCCGCGAGGCCGCGAACCTTCTTGGCAGATTCCCCGATGTCGCCGGCGGCGAGGGGGTGTGCGGGAGTGGCCGCGAGGAAGTGCGGCAGCAGGGTGCGACGGATGGCGGTGAGCGAGCAGAGTGATTCGAGGTCGCCCGTGCGGCCGCAGTTGCACGATGGCACGAGGCCGTCGAGGCCCTCGATCGCCTGGTAGGGGATGAGCACGTGTCCGAGTTCGCCGCCGAAGCCGTTGCGGCCGGTGACGACCCTGCCGCCGGTGATCACGCCGCCGCCGAGGCCGGTGCCGATCACCGCCGAGATGCTGGTCGCCGAGTTTTCCGACCCGAAGAGGGCCACGTGGCCCCAGAGTGCCGCCGCATTGCCGTCGTTGAGGTAGGTCACCGGCAGGCCGAGTCGCTGCTCGAGGCCGGCGCGGATGTCGTAGCCCGCCCAAGCCACATGCTGGAAGTTGGTCGAGCCCCGGCGGCTCAGCACTCCGCCGGCGCTCGCCGGCCCGGGCGTGTCGAGGCCGATGGCCACCAGCTTCCCGATCGGCACACCGGCCTGCCGGGCCGCGATCGCCAGCCCGTCGGCGATCTGGGAGAGGCAGATGTCCGGGCCGTCGATGCTCCGGGCGGGATGTTCGCAGAGGCCTTCGATCAGGAACTGGCCCCGCTCGTCGAGGAACGTGTAGTTGATGGCGGTGCCGCCGAGATCGATCCCGACGACCACCTTTTCCGCTGGCGACATGCAGTCCTCCCCCTTCCGACATCGATCCGGTAACGCGGCGTCAGCCGTCCACCGTGGCCCGCTCCGCGAATCCCCGCTTCACCCGGGCCACGATGGCCCTCAGCCCCCTGGTTCTCAGGATGCCCAGCACCTCCGCGAGCCCCATGCTGTCGAGAATGTCGTCGGAGATGGAGGCCACCTCGGCCACCGGCCGGCCGTTGATCGCCTCCGCGAGGATGGCCACGAAGCCCTTCACCGTGGGCGCCTCTGGCGCCACCTCGGCGACGAGCCGCGCCGTTCCCCGGTCGGATTCCATCCACAGGAAGACCGGCGTCTGGCACTCCTGCACGCGGCGATCCTCGACCGCCTTGCGGGCTTCGTACTCGGGCGACAGCGGCGGCAGCCCCTTGGCGAAGTCGACCAGCAGTTCGAGCTTTTCCCGGCCGTCGAGGTCGGCGAACTCGCCGACCAGCTCGTCGAGCCGATTCCGCAGGCTTGCCATCGGTCAGGCATGCACCGCTGGAGCCGACGTCCCGGACGCCGCAGGGCCGCCGGGCTCCGCGCCCTTCACGATCGGCACGCGGACGGCGTTGCCCCATTCGAGCCACGAGCCGTCGTAGTTCTTCACGTTGCCGAAGCCGAGCAGGTAGTGCAGCACGAACCAGGTGAGGCTCGACCGCTCGCCGATCCGGCAGTAGGCGATCGTCGGCGACCGCCGCTTCATCTTCAGCTCCTTCACGTAGAGCTTCTCCAGCTCCTTCGCGGTCTTGAAGGTGCCATCGTCGTTGCAGTTCATCGGCCAGGGCACGTTGACCGCACCCGGCACGTGGCCGCCGCGGACGGCGCCCTCGTTGGGGTAGTCGGGCATGTGCATCCGCTCGCCCCGGTATTCCTCAGGGCTGCGGACGTCGAGGAGCTGCTTGCCCGCCTTGCAGTGCTTGAGCACCTCGTCGCGGAGGGCGCGGATCGAGGAGTCCTGCTCCTGGGCGGAGTAGGAGGCCCGGGGATACGACACCCGCTCGCTCGACCAGCCGCGGCCGTCGAGTTCCCAGCGCTTTCTTCCCCCGTTCATGATGCGGCAGTCGCGGTGGCCGTAGAGCTTGAAGACCCAGAACGCGTAGCACGCCCACCAGTTGTTCTTGTCGCCGTAGAACACGACGGTGGTGTCGTTGGAGATGCCCCTCTCCGCGCAGAGCTTTTCGAACGCCGACCTGTCGATGTAGTCGCGGACCACCTGGCACTGCAGATCGACGGCCCAGTCGATCTCGACGGCCCCCGGAATGTGGCCCTGCGTGTAGAGGGCACGATCCTCGTCGGATTCGACGATCCGCACCTGCGGATCGGAGAGATGCTCGGCCACCCACTCGGTCGAGACGAGCACTTCAGGATGGGCGTAGTCGGGCATGGGAGGCTCCTCGTCGACGCTAGCGGATCGGCCGCGAAAATCGGCCGCGCAGCATGGTAGTCCATGCCCCGAGCCGCAGCAACGGCCCCTCATGTCGCCGCGGCCGTTTTGCTAGGATCGATTCGTTCGACAGTTCCCCGCCCTCTCCCCTCCCCCGAGCAGCATTCATCCGATGGGCCCCGCCTTCATCTTCCAGATCTCCGACCTCACCAAGAAGTTCGGGCAGCGCGAGTTGCTCAAGAACATCAATCTCGCCTTCTATCCCGGGGCGAAGATCGGCCTGCTCGGCCGCAACGGCGCCGGCAAGAGCACGCTGATGAAGATCATGGCGGGCATCGATCGCGAGTACGACGGCGAGGCCCGGCTGGCCGAGGGCTACACCGTCGGCTACCTCGAACAGGAGCCGAAGCTCGATCCGAAGAAGACCGTGTTCGAGAACGTCATGGACGCGGTCGACCACTCGCGGGCGGTGCTGCGGCGGTTCGAGGAGATCAACGCGCGGCTCGGCGAGCCGATGTCCGACGCGGAGATGGAGAAGCTGCTCGCCGAGCAGACGGCCGTGCAGGACGAGATCGACGCCAAGAACCTCTGGGACCTCGACCGCCAGGTGGAGATCGCGATGGATGCGATGAACCTCCCGCCGGGGGACTGGGGCGTGGCAAACCTCTCCGGCGGCGAGCGGCGGCGGGTGGCCCTGTGCCGGCTGCTGCTCGAGAAGCCCGACC
>JBJTDZ010000051.1:0-18292 GCA_046092585.1 Pirellulales bacterium
CCAGTAATAGCCGTCGGCATCCTGCCGCGCGTTGTCGCCGGCGAGATACTTCCCGGGCACCCGCGACCAGTAGGTCTCGACGAACCGTTCGTCGTCGCCCCAGATGCCGCGGAGCATGCCGGGCCAGGGCTTCGTCATCCCGCGCCAGCCGCCCTCCCCCTGGTCGACGGGATCGCCGGCCGCGTCGACGATCTGCGGCACCACGCCGGGCAACGGCAGCGTGCAGCTCCCGGGCTTCGTGGGCGTACAGCCGGGCAATGGGCTCATCATGATGCCCCCCGTCTCGGTCTGCCACCAGGTGTCGACGATCGGGCAGCGCGTCCCGCCGATCACCTCGTGGTACCAGATCCAGGCCTCCGGGTTGATGCCCTCACCGACCGTCCCCAGGAGCCGCAGGCTCGAGAGATCGCGGCCCTCGATGTGCTGCATGCCCCACTTCATGAACGAGCGGATCGCCGTGGGGGCGGTGTAGAAGATCGTCGGCTTCTCCTGCTCGATGATCTCCCAGAAGCGGCCCTCGTGCGGCGCGTTGGGAGCGCCCTCGTAGATGAGAATGCTCGCTCCGGCGGCGAGCGGGCCGTAGGTCACGTAGCTGTGCCCCGTGATCCAGCCACAGTCGGCCGTGCACCAGAAGAGGTCGTCGTCGCGGAGGTCGAAGACCCACTCCGCCGTCGTCTTCGCCCAGAGCACGTAGCCGGCGGTGGTGTGCTTGATCCCCTTCGGTTTTCCCGTCGAACCGCTCGTGTAGAGGATGAAGAGCGGGGCCTCGGAATCCAGGGGCTCCGGGGGCAGGTCGGCCGGCATGCCGGCGACGAGATCGTGCCACCAGACATCACGGCCGACCACCATGTCGATGGGCTGGCCGGTGCGCTTCAGCACGACCACGTGCTTCACAGTCGTGGGCGGATGGGCCGCCGACTGGAGCGCCGCGTCGACGTTCTTCTTGAGCGGCAACTCCGCACCGCGCCGCCAGCCACCATCGGCAGTGATCACGGCCACGGCCTTGGCGTCGTGATTCCGGTCGGCGATCGCCTCGCTGGAGAACCCGCCGAAGATCACCGAGTGCACGGCGCCGATCCGGGCGCACGCCAGCATCGCGACCACGAGTTCCGGCGTCATCGGCATGTAGATCGAGACGACATCACCCCGCTGCACGCCGAGCTTCTTCAGGCCCGCCGCGAACCGGCTCACCTCGGCGAGCAGTTCGCGGTAGGTGAGCGTGCGGCGTTCGCCGGTCGGCTCTCCCACCCAGGCGATCGCCACCTTGTCGCCCCTGCCCGCGGCGATCTGCTGGTCGAGGCAGGCGGCCGAGGCATTGGTGACGCCGTCGACGAACCAGCGGGCCGCCGGCGGTTGCCAGTCGAGCACCTTCGTGTAGGGCTTCATCCACGGCAGGCCGCGGGCCCGTTCGTCCCAGAAGGCCTCCGGGTCCCGAGCGGCGGCATCGTAGAGCCTGCGGTAGTCGGCGAGCGATCCGATCCGCGCACGGGTGGCGAACTCGGCGGGAGGCGGGAACACCCGCGACTCCTGCATCACACTCGCCACCGTGCCTCCGACCCCCTGCGACTCGGCCATGATTCGCGCTCCTCGTGCCTCGTTTACCCGGCGGGCTTCGCTCCCCGACATTCCTCGAACGGATTCCCATCCTCGTCGTCGCCGAACCCCACGCCAAGCGCCCGGGCCGCCTGCACGGCGGAGCCGCGGGGATCGACCGTGGAAAGCCGGCCGACGGCGGCGGCGATGGGCACGCTGGCGATGTCGGGCGGGCGGTAGCAGACCATCTCCCCGAACCGCCCCTCGGCGACCAGCCGCACGGCATGGGCGCCGAACTCCGTGGCCAGCATCCGGTCGAACGGCGTCGGCGTGCCCCCACGCTGCAGATGCCCGAGCACCACGGTGCGAACCTCGCGCCCGAGCCGGGCGGCGATCTCCCGGCCGACCGCCTCGCCGATGCCGCCGAGCTTCACCTGCCCGCAGCCCGCGGCTCCGGCCTCGTGCACGAGGCCGCCGTCGGGAAGCCTCGCCCCCTCGGCCACGACCACCAGCGTGAACCGCTTCCCCTCGGAATCGCGCCGGGCGATCGCACAGCACACGTTCTCGAACGTCCAGGGAATCTCCGGCAGCAGGATCACGTCGCCGCCCCCGGCGATGCCGGCATGCAGCGCGATCCAGCCGGCGTGGCGGCCCATCACCTCGAGCACCATCACCCGCTCGTGGCTGGCGGCGGTGGTGTGGAGCCTGTCGAGCGCGTCGGTCGCGGCGGCCACCGCCGAATCGAAGCCGAAGGTGAAGGCGGTGCAGTCGAGGTCGTTGTCGATCGTCTTGGGCACGCCGACCACCGGCACACCGTGCCGGTGAAGCTGGTCGGCGATCCCCAGGGAGCCGTCGCCCCCCACGCAGATGAGTCCCGTCAGCCCCATTCGCTTCACCGTATCGGAGGCCCGCGCGAGCAGGTCGGGGTCGATTCCCACGCGCTCACCCTCGCCCACGAGCGACGTGAACCGCCCCTTGTTGGTCGAGCCGAGGATCGTGCCGCCCTGGAGCAGGATGCCAGCCGTGTTGTGCACGTCGAGCGGCATGTAGCTCACCGGCTCCACGAGCCCCTCGAAGCCCTTCAGGAACCCGACCATCTCGTAGCCGAGCCGGACGGCCGACTTCGTCGCCGCCCGGATCACGGCGTTGAGCCCCGGGCAGTCGCCGCCCCCGGTGAGGATGCCGATGGTGGGCCTGCGGCTCATGGCTCAGTGCTCGCCCTGCTCGGCCAGCCACCGCTCCGCGTCGAGGGCCGACATGCAGCCCGTGCCGGCGGCGGAGATGGCCTGGCGGTAGTAGTCGTCGGCCACGTCGCCCGCGGCGAACACGCCGTCGACGCTCGTGGCGGTGCGAAAGTGCCTCTTCCACACGATGTACTTCTTCGGCGTCAGCTCGAGCTGGCCGGCCAGAAAGGCGGTGTTGGGGGTGTGGCCGATGGCGAGGAACACGCCGGTGGCCTCGAGCGTCGTCTCCCGTTTCGGCTCCACGGTGCTCGCCAGCCGCACGCCCGTCACACCGCTGGTGTCGTCACCGAGCACCTCGGCGAGGCCGGTGTTGAAGTGGATCGTGATCCTCGGATTGTCGAAGGCCCGCTGCGCCATGATCTTGCTGGCCCGCAGTTCGTTGCGACGGTGCACGAGGTGCACGGTGCTTGCGAACTTGGTGAGGTAGGTGGCCTCCTCGACGGCCGAGTCTCCGCCTCCCACCACCACGATCGGCTTGTTGCGGAATCGCGGCAGGGCCCCGTCGCACACGGCACAGGCGCTCACGCCGCGGTTCTTGAACTTCTCCTCGCTCGGCAGGCCGAGCCAGTTGGCGCTGGCCCCGGTGGCCACGATCACGCAGCGCGCCTCGACCATGCCCCCCTCGGCCGGAAAGAGCTTGAAGGGCCGCGCGGAGAAGTCGACCTTGAGAATGTCGTCGGTGACGATCCGGGTGCCGAAATTGACCGCCTGCTGCCGCATGAGCTCCATCAACTCCGGCCCCGTCACGCCCTTGCCCTCGTGCGGGGGCATCATCATGCGCCGCTCCTTCGGGAGGGCCGAATCGAGAAACCCGCCGAGGTCGCCGTGCGGGAAGCCAGCGTAGTTCTCGACCTCGCTCGTGAGCGCCAGTTGGCCGAGCGGCAGCGTGCCGGCCATGCGGTTCTTCTCCGAGATCGCTCCCTCGTAGACCAGCGGCTGGAGCTGGGCACGGGCCGCATACGTGGCGGCCGACCAGCCGGCCGGACCGCTGCCGATGATCACGAGCTTCTCGGGCGACGACATACGAGTCTCCGAAGGGGATGCGTGCCGGGCCGCGTCGACGCCGCCCGCACAAACAGCCATGATGTACCCGTTCCCGACGCGGGCGGAAACCCGCCCCCGGCAAACAACGGAGCAGGCCGTCGATGAGCCTCCTTGCGATCCTCCTGCCGACCGCGGCCGTGCTGCTCCTGGCCTACCGCCTCTACGGCGGCCTCCTCGCGCGGCTCTTCCGGCTCGACGGCACCGTCCCCACGCCGGCGGTCACGCTCCGCGACGACGTCGACTACGAGCCGATCCCGCCGCAGCTCCTGCTCGGCCAGCACTTCTCCGCGATCGCGGCCGCCGGTCCGATCGTCGGGCCGATCCTCGCAGGGGTCGCCTTCGGCTGGGTGCCGGCACTCGCGTGGATCATCGTCGGCAGCATCTTCATCGGCGGCGTCCACGACTTCGCCGCGCTCGTCGCCTCGATCCGCCACAAGTCGCGGTCGATCGCCGAGGTGGTCCGCGACCACATGAGCCGGCGGGCCTACGTGCTCTTTCTCTCGTTCGTGTGGATCGCGCTGGTCTACATCGTGGTGGCCTTCGCCGACATCACCGCCTCGAGTTTCGTCGGCCTGCAGACGCTCGAGAACGGCGAGCAGGTGTCGGGGGGCGGCATCGCCACCTCGAGCCTGCTCTATCTCGTGCTGCCCGTCGTGATGGGCCTGCTGATGCGCTATGCCCGGATGCCCCTCTGGGCAGCAACGACCGTCTTCCTGCCGCTCGTCGGCCTTGCGATCTGGGGCGGCCAGCGGCTGCCCTTCGACCTCGCCGGGGAGCTCGGTGTCACGAACCTCACCGCCCAGAAGATCTGGAGCGCGGCGCTTTTGGCCTACTGCCTCGTGGCGGCGATGGTGCCGATGTGGCTGTTGCTCCAGCCCCGGGGTCATCTCGGCGGCTGCTTTCTCTACGTGGCGCTGGCCGGGGCGGCGATCGGCCTGCTCGCAGGCGGTGCCGGAGAGGACTCGACCATCCGCTACCCCGCCTTCACCGCCTGGCAGGCCGGCCAGGCCGGCAGCCTCGTGCCGATGCTCTTCATCACGATCGCCTGCGGCGCCTGCTCCGGCTTCCACTCGCTGATCGCCTCGGGCACCACGAGCAAGCAGCTGCGACGGGAGACCGACGCCCGCGTGATCGGCTACGGCTCGATGCTGCTCGAGGCGATGGTCGCCGTGGTGAGCCTGTCGTGCGTGATGGTGCTGGCCGGCGACGATCCCCGGGCGAAGCAGCCGCCCAACTTCGTCTACGCCCTGGGGATGGGCCGCTTCCTCGAGATCCTCGGCGTGCCCGCGGCGATCGGCGTGTCGTTCGCACTCACCGCGTTCACGACCTTCGTCTACGATACGCTCGACGTCTGCACGCGGCTGGGCCGCTACATCGCCCAGGAACTCACCGGCCTCACCGGCCGCGTCGGCGCCTGGCTCGGCACGGCGATCACGGCGGGCGTGCCCCTCATCTTCCTCCTGCGGCCCAACCTCGATGCCGACGGCAACCCGGTGCCGGCGTGGAAGATGTTCTGGAGCCTGTTCGGCGCGAGCAACCAACTGCTCGCGGCGCTCACGCTCCTGGGCATCACCGTCTGGCTCTGGCGAACCAGGCGGGAGTCGTGGGTCTGGCTGGTGACGGGCCTGCCGACGGGCTTCATGTACGTGATGAGCATCTGGGCGCTCGTCTCGATGACGCTGCCGCGGTTTCGCGGAGCCGATGGCTGGACGCTCCCGGCCGATCCGGTGCCGTGGGTGGGCGTGGTGCTGCTGGCACTCGCGGCGGTGATGCTCGTGGAAGCGATCCGCGCCGTGCTCGCGCCGCAGGGGCCGGCGGATCCGCGGCCGGGCCGGGTGACGCCCGACCTCACCGCCGACGTGGCCGCCGCGTGAGGCCGTCCGCCGTCAGGCGGTCCCCATCGCTTACGCGATTGGGCTTCCAGATGCAGAAAGCGCAACCGCGTGAGCGGTACGACCGAGCGGAAGGAAGCGTAACCGCGCGAGCGGTACGACCGAGTGAAAGAAGCGTAACCGCGTGAGCGGTACGACCGAGCGGAAGGAAGCGTAACCGCGCGAGCGGTACGACCGAGTGAAAGAAGCGTAACCGCGTGAGCGGTACGACTGCGTGAGCGTTGAGGTCGCCGCCACCTGCAGCCTCAGACTCACACCTGAGCCGCGTGAGCCTTCGCCGTCAGGCGGCCACGCTCGGTCGGCTGTCGTGGAGGGACGTCGACCGCAGGAGCACGCAGCCCTGCAGCACCTCGGCCCGGCCCGGGCTTCCGACGGCCGCCGTCGGGCAGGCGAGGAGTCCCGTGAGCCTGTCCCACTCGTGGTGCAGGGCATAGGGCACCGAGCAGGCACTCACGTTGCCCGTCCGCCGGGTGAGCCCGTTGACGAGTTCGCCCCCCACGCCCTGCTCTTCAAGTTTCATGCCCGTGAACCGCACGATGCCCGATCCCGCCTGGTGCGGCACCACGAACCGCACGTCGCTCCCGGTGAGCCCGGCGGCTGCCACCGCGTCGCCGACTGCGGCCGACATGGCCCGCGGCGCCGTCTCCGCGATGCCCATGCCGTCGAGCGAGTAGACGAGCCGTTCGGGGGCGAGCGTCCGGCCACCGTCGGCCGTGGGCACCGGCACGCCGGGCCGCACGTGGAAGTCGAAGAAGGGCCGCTCGGCAGGCCGCCGCGCCGCGTGGGCATGCACGATCTCGAAGTGCACCGGATGACGGCGGCTGGTGACGGGCGCCACGAGCGTGGCCGAGGCCATGTCACCGAACAGGCCGGCCGTCTGGCCGCAGCCGAAGTCGGTGATCCGGCTGATGCGGCCTGCGACCACGACGAGCAGGAAGCCGTCGCGGCGCAGGCCCAGCCGTGTGCCCCAGCGGTGCGCCACCACTTCGAGCGCCCGGCTGTAGCCGCAGCAAAACCAGTTGAGCCCCACGGTGCGGCAGCGCGACAGGCCGAGCGTGGCGGCGAGCTGCCGTGCCGCATGGCCCGGTCGCTCCTGTGCCGCTTCGGCGGGCGACAGATGCCGCCGGGCGACTTCCGGCGGAATGAACGAGGGCGACACGAAGAGGAGGCCGCGGCACTCGGCGAGGCTGCAGCCCGTCTCCCGCTGCAGCCGACGAACGGCATGCATGCCCATCGTGAGTTCGTCGTCGAAGGAGATGCCCCGGGCCTCGATGCCGGTGTGGTGGGCGAACTTGCGCGGCATCATGTCGCCGAACCAGGAGTTCTCGATCTCCTGGCCGGGATGATGGATGGCGATCGCGGAGATGCCGAGTCGCGGACGTTCGTGCCGGGGCATGGCTGCGGGCGTTTTCATGATCGGCTGCCGGAAGGGGCGGGGATTGTGCCGACGAGGGGCCGGCAGAGCCAGCCGGAAATCCCCGGCGAATCCCGGGAGCCGCGAGGCCACGCCACCGCACGCTGCCCGTGCGGCGACGGCCCGGTCAGCGAAGCCGCACCCGCACCGGATCGATGCTACCCTCGAAATTGGCGGGCCCTACGTCGAGGGTTTGGCGCGCCGTAAATGCCGCCGGCACCGTACCTTCCAGCGCGACGCGACATGCCTCCCGGCCGTCGACCGCCACGACCACCGCTCCCACTCTCAGTGGACCTCGCGGTTGCGGCCCAGGGCCGCCCGTTCCTGCCAGCGGAGCGCGAGGATCGTGACGATGGCCGCCACCAGGATCTGCGTGGCGAGTGCGGCGATCGGGATCCAGATGGCCGGGTCGTAGGCGCCGAGGTTCTGCCAGAACGCGGGCACCCCGTCGCCCTCGCTGCGGCAACCGCGGTGGGCCCAGTAGAGCGGTGAGAAGAGCTTCGCGAGCACGGCCAGCACTCCACCCTTGATCGGCAGGATCGTCGCTCCGAGCAGGATCTGGGGCGTGATCAAGAGCGGTACCGCGAGCACGCCCTTGTCGGTCGAGCGGACACAGGCCGACACGATCAGGCCGATCGTCGCGCAGGCCACGGCGGCGAGCCAGTTGCAGGTGGCGGACACGACGGCGCTGCGGCGGTAGATCGCCGCGGGGCTTTCGCCACCGATCGCCTCGCGGACGAGGAAGCCCAGTTCGACCGCGCTCCTGAAGATCGCCACCTGCACCGCGAGGACGACGGCCAGCGCCGCGACCTTCGCGACCACGTAGGCGGCGAACCGCAGGCCGTGCCGCCGCTCGAGGTCGAGCATCGACCGCTCCTTGACGATCTCCCGGAAGCCGGTCACGAACCCGAGGATGACCATGCAGATGCTCATCAGCGAGAGCCACTTGAACGTGCCGCCCGGGTCGACGATCTCGCGATCCGGCGCGATGCGGAGTGTGTCGGTGAGGGCATGGCGGACGAGCCGCTCGGTCGATGGCTCCCGCAGATGGGCGAGCAGTTTCGGCTGGCTGTCGAGGAACACCCGGATCTGACCGGGAATGCTGGCGTTCTGCTCCGACACGGATTCGGTGCCGATCGCCGTCAACACCTCCCCCCACACGTCCGCCAGCACTTCCTTCTCGCCGGGGTCGAGGAACCGCGTCAGCATGAGCGGGTTTTCAAATCGCATGTCGGCGAAGCCGGCCAGCACGGCGCCCGCGAGCGCAAGCGGGAGGAGCAGGGACATCGCGATGCCCACGCGGTCGCGCACGACTGTCTCGAGTTCCCGACAGAAAAACGTGGTGAACTGGCCAATGAACCCGGGGATCGAGACCGCCGCGAGTGCGGCGACCTGTTCCGGGGCGGCGCCAGAGGTTGGCTCGTCGGTCTGCCGGCCCCCCGCCAGGACGCGGTCTTCGGCGACCCGCTCCCGCCAGCGGGCGGACCAGAAGCCGGGCGGCTTGTCCTCGACGGCGACATAGACGTCGGCGAGCCGATGCACCCCGAAGTGGCCGAGAGCCTCCACCCGCGAACCGAACCACACCACCTCGCCGTGGCCCAGGATCAGGAGCTTGTCGGCCTGGTCGACGTTGTCGAGGTGGTGCGTGACCGCGATCACTGTCGTGCCGGCCCGGGCGCGGGCAGCCAGGAGCGTCATGATGCGGGCCTCGGTGGCCGGATCGAGGCTCGAGGTCGCCTCGTCGATCACGAGCAGGCCCGGGGCGGCGAGCATCTCGGCCGCCAGGCTCGCCCGCTTCATCTCGCCACCCGAAAGGTTGCCGATCGGCTGGTGCCGAACCTGGTCGAGGCCGACCGCGGCGACGACCCGATCGATTGCGGCCTGTCGCTCCGCGCAGGACGCATGTGCCGGAAGCCGGACCTCCGACGCGTAGTGAAGCGCCCGCTCCACCGGCAGGGCGGGCGGATTGACGTCGCGCTGCGGCACGTAGCCGATCGCCCCACGGAGGGCGTCGGCCTCGAGAAACACGTCGTGCCCGCCCACGAGCAGCCGGCCGGCGGCGATCTCCCGTTCACCCAAGATCGCCCGCACGAGCGTGCTCTTGCCCGCCCCGCTGGGGCCCAGCACGCAGACGAACTCGCCCGGCTCGATCCGGAAGCTCACATCCTCGAGAAGCGTCTTCCGCTTTCCACCGCCGCGGCCATCAGGCACCGCCACGGTCACGCCCTCGGCCGCCACCGAAAGGCCCGTTTTTGGTGCACGCGTCATGCAGAGCAGGTTCCGCGGGGAAGCAAAGCAGGCGGATGCATGGTTCCAACCCCGGAAACCCGCAGAAACATCAGGCCCTTCCGGACGCCGCAGGATACCATCTTGCACCGAAACCATCCCCGCGCCGACCGATGGCTTGCCGCATGGTGCAGCGACGCACCGATCTCGACGCCCTGCGCGGCTGCGCGATGCTCCTCGGCATCGCGCTCCACGCCTCGCTCGCCTTCTTCGCCGTTCCCTGGCCGATCCACGACACCAGGCGCAGCGATCTCCTGCCGCTCTTCTTCGCGGCGGTGCACGGCTTCCGGATGCCCCTTTTCTTCCTGCTCAGCGGCTACTTCACGATGCTCGTCTACCGCCGCCGGGGGCTCGAGAGCCTGCTCCGGCAGCGGATCACGCGGATCGCGTTGCCGCTCGGGATCGCGGTCGCGACGATCGTGCCGCTCGACTCGGCCCTGAAGGCCTTCGCGGAGCGGGCGATTCCCCCGGAGCCCGCCGTCGCGGAGATCCTCTCTGGCGACGAGGCCGCCGTGCGCCGCAGGCTCGCCACGCCGGGGGCGGTCGCGAGCAGGGATGCCTTCTACGGCCGCACGCCGCTCGCCTGGGCCACGCTGCACGGCGACCCGGCGATCGTGGCCGCGGTGCTCGATGCCGGCGGCGACGTCAACGAGCGCGACGGCAGCGGCAATACGTCCCTTCACGCGGTCGCCTACTTCGGCCGGGCGGCGGCCGGCCGCCTGCTTGTGGTGCGGGGCGCGGATCCACGGGCCGTGAACGTCGTCGGCCGGCGGCCGGCGGCGATCATGGAACTCCCCGCCGACGTCGCCGCGGAGTTCGCGCCGCTCGTCGGCGTCGGCCCGCTGCGCGTCGAAGACATCCTCGAGGGCCGCGCGAGGCTGCGCACGCTTCTCCCCGCGGGCCCGAACGCGGAGGGCACGGAGGGCGGCCTGCTCGACCGGCTCTCGCTCGCCTGGTCGCGGATCCTGTCGTCGGAGCAGCTCCGGCTGCGCGTCGGCTCGTGGTCGGTGCACCTCGTCCAGACGAACGTCTTCGACCACCTCTGGTTCCTGTGGTTTCTCTGCTGGCTCGTCGCCATCTTCGCGCTGCTCGCCATGCCCGGCCTTCTCCCCTCGGGTCGCTGGCGGTGGTGCCTGGTGGTGGCATCGTGCCTGCCGCAGGCGGTGATGGGCATGACGCTGGCGGGATCCTTCGGCCCCGACACGTCGCTCGGGCTGCTCCCCAAGCCGCACGTGCTCGGCTTCTACGCCTGTTTCTTCTTCTTCGGGGTCGCCACGTTCGCGGCCGAGGGACTCGACACGCGGCTCGGCAGCCGCTGGAAGTTCCTGCTGCCGGCGGCGGCGGTGCTGCTGGCGGCCGGCATCGCGACGATCAACGATCGGCTGCTCGCCACCATCCTCCAGCCCGCCTACGCGTGGACGATGTCGCTGGGCCTGATCGGCCTGTTCTGCAGGCTGTTCCCGTATCCGCGCCCTGCGGTGTCGTGGCTGGCCGATGCGTCGTATTGGATGTATCTCGTGCACGTGCCGCTGGTCATGGTGGCGCAGCTGCTCGTCCGGCGGTGGCCGCTGCCTCCGGGTGCGAAGTTTCTCCTCATCCTCGGCCTGGTGACGCCGCTGTTGCTCGCGAGCTACCGCTGGTGCGTGCGGTTCACCGTGATCGGCCGCCTCCTCAACGGGCCACGGGCGGTTCCCACAGACGGCCCGGGTCGTCAATAGCCGTGGGCGTCAGGGTCGTAGTCGGGCGAGAGAATCACGTTTCCCTGCGGATCGGCCACGTACTTGTAGCGGTGGTCCACGATCCGCCGGAGAAACCGCGACCGCTGGAGCCACGAGACAAACCTCGCGAAGGTTTTGCCTTTGCTGTCGAGCGGCTGCTCTGAGGCAAACGCGAACATCGGCAGCAGCATCTCGTCGTGGATCGATTCGTTGTGCCAGACGTGCTGGGGCGGATCGAACGGGTTGCGGGGATTGGCGGCGGAGTTGTCGTAGGAAACCTCCGCCTCGAACCGCGTGCCGGCCGGGAACGTCCGGGGCTCTTTCAGGTCGTAGGACGACTGCCAGTTGTAGTCCCACTGTGGCACCCGCAGGACCAAGAGCGGCTGCTGCTCGCCCGGCAGGTGAGCCCTGATCTCGAGCCACCGGGCGAGCTGGTGCGTGTGCGGCACGACACCCACCATGTCGGCGGCCTTGGGCAGCGTCCAACTGCCGCGGACGCGGAAGTCGGTGACGCCCTGCGGGACGACGGCGAAATCGCCGTTGACATAGATCATGTTCATCACCTTGCGCGGCTGCTGCCTGTCGAGCCAGATGCCGATGCGACTGGAATCGGTTTCCAGTTTCCCGGTGCGGACATAATGCCCCTGCACCACCACATCACCGCCCGCCGGAATGACCATCGCCGCATCGGCGGGGGCGACCGCGGCACGAACCCCCGGCACGAAGCCGCTCAGGAACGCGGCCCGCGGCTGTCCGTCATCGCGAATGGGCGGCATCCGGAATCCGATGCCGTGGGGATCCCAAAAGCCACCGGCCCGGTCGTCGGGATGGCTGAGGCCGGCGCGGCCGCCATGATCCCGAACCGCCTCCTCCGCCGTCTCCCGCGGCAGGTGGCCGGTGAGGGCGTGATGCACGACCTTGCGATTGCCGGGCAGGAACTGAATCGCGCGGAGCCGCAGGTCCTCGGGCCTGTTCAGCGGAAACACGAGGTGGCGGTAGATGTCGTCGCCGTGAGCGCCGATCTGCGTCGGCTCCGGCTGCTCGAGGACGATGTCGGGGGGGCCGAGATCCTCCTGGAAGGCCGAGTAGTCGGGGAGCGGCGGCAGCGGCGGGGTGTCGGCAGGATCTCCCTTCGGTTTGTCGGCGGCCACCCACCGCCGCAGCATCGCCAGGTCTGCCGCAGTCGGCGGCTTCGGCCACGTGTAGTCGAGATCGCTCTCAATCTGGGCCGGCGGCATCCGCCGGGCTTCGATCTCCTCGATGGCCACTTCCGCCCACTCGACCGCGTCGTCGTACCCGAGCAGGTTGAACGGGCCGGCCTGATTCGGGCTGTGGCACTTCTGGCACCGCGAATGGAGGAACGGCAGGACGTCTCTGAAGAACGTCGGCGCGTGCGGGGCCTCGGCAGACGCCTTGGCGACGGGCCGCTCCGGCCGATCGAGCGGGCATCCGGCGGCTTTGGTCTGCGGCTCGCGGATCTCGCGGCCGGCGAGCAGGTCCCGGATCGCGTTCGCGAGTTCCGGCTCTGCATCGCCGGGCGTCATGACACCGCGAATCTTGTAGCGGTCGTCGATCCGGCCCGCGTAGCGAACCCTCCGGTCGCGATCCACGAGAACCGCCTCGGGCGTGACCGTCGCGCCGAGCGTCTCCGCCAGCGTGAATTCGGTGTCGAGATGGATGGGGAACGTGATTCCGAACTTTGTCCGGTAGGCCTCGACCTCGGCGGGGTCGTCGCATTCGCAGACGACCCCCACGAAGCGGATCCGCTCGGCGGCGAACTCGCCGGCGAGTCTCTCGAGCACGGGGGCATAGTCCTGGGCGAGCGGGCAGGCGGGATGGAGAAACGCGAAGCAGACCGCCTGCCCGTCGGTGCCGAGCAGCTCGTCGAACCCGTGCGACGCCCCATCGATTCCCGTGAGCCACCGCTGATTCACGGGCACGGCTCCGGGGGGGCCGCCCTGCTGTTGCTCGCCGTCTGCCTGCGCCACGACGAGCCCCAACAGGCAGGCGGTCACGATGCCCGCCGCACGCCGCCGCTGCACGTGATCAGACATGGGCACGCATCGCATGGGGGTTCCTTGCCTCTCCGCCGGCACGCAACGTTCGGCGAACCAAACTACGGGCGGGCCGCTCGAAGCCGTAGTGGATCACGGGCCCGAGCGACAGGATGGCAGCATAGACGCGCAGGAACCAGAGTAGCGGATGCTTCTGGAGGCGCGCCTGCGGTAATCGCTGAAACACCCCGGGGATGGGTCAGGGAGGTGGAGAAACTGACCGCGCCGGTGAAATCGCCCAGCCCTTTGCCGAGCAGTCGCCCGCCCTCCGGATACAAGGACACGGAAATGCCGGAGGTGGGACTTGAACCCACACGCCCTTGCGGGCAACGGATTTTGAGTCCGCCGCGTCTGCCATTCCGCCACTCCGGCTCACGAGCGCCACGGCACGCACGCCGATCCTACGCGCCCGGCACAAGGCTCGCCAGCCGCGGCCACCGCACGACGGGTTTTCCCGCCGCGGCCCGGCGGTGCTACCGTACGACGTATGCGTGCGATCGTCTTTGAAGATGCCGCCGTCGCCGACCTCGGCGTGCTCGTCACGGCGCGGCCCGCCTGCGACCTCATGATCGGCGCGATCACGCTCGTCGAGGCCCTCGGCCGTTTCGGCGCCGTCCGCCGCGCCCCCCGGCCCCATCTGGCCGCCTACCTCGCCGCCCTCGATGGGCGGCGGATGGCGGTGTGGGGCGGCAGCAGCGACGTGTCGCCGCCGCCGCCGGCGGCGTCCAGCCACGGCGAGGTGCTGCTCGCCGTCAACGCCCGGGTGGTGCCCTCGCAGGAGAACCTCGCCACACTGCGAACGCTCGTCGAGGCAGGCCGCCGTTGCATCGTGCGGGATGGCATCTCCGTCGCCGCGGCCGTCCTCCACCGCGGCGCCGACATCGATCACGAGCGGCTACCCACCACCGGGCCGGAGGCCTGCGGCATCCTCGCCACGCTCGACCTCCCCGAGGCCGACGCCACCCTGCAGATGCTCCGCCAGCTGCACGACGTGGTGACGGCCCACGAGACGACGCTCGCCGGCAGCCTGGCGATGAGGCTCGATGCCGGAGGGTTCACCGAGATCCGCCCCGGGCTCTTCGCCGCCCCGACGGCGAGGATCCCTGAACAGGTCATCGTGCGCGGCGGGCCGGTGCTCGTCGCCGACGACGCCGAGGTGGGGCCCTTCGTGTGCCTCGACGGGCCGATCTGGATCGGCCCGGGTTGCCGCATCAATCCGCATGCCTGGATCCGCGCCGGCGCTTCGCTCGGCCGCGAGTGCCGCGTGGGCGGCGAGGTGGAGGCAAGCGTGCTCGAACCTTTCTCCAACAAGCCGCACGACGGGTTTGTCGGCCATAGCCACGTCGGCAGCTGGGTCAACATCGCGGCCGGCACGATCACCGGAAACCTCAAGGCCAGCTACGGACAGGTGCGGCTTCACGGCGTACGGCCCGACGGCAGCCGGCTCACGATCCATACCGGCCGCCAGTTCCTCGGGGCGCTGATCGGCGATTTCGCCAAGACAGGCATCAACTCATCGATCCCCTGCGGGGCCCGGATCGGCGCAGCCGCCACCGTCGGAGGCACGGTGCCCGACCAGGTCGTCGCGTTCACCAACCAGCTCATCGGCGGCGAGGCCGGCAGCCGCTCCACACCGGCCCAGGCGGCCACCACGCTCGAGCGGATGATGGCCCGCCGCGGCCTCGCCATGCTCGACGCCGACCGCGGCCTGCTCGATTCGATCGCGTGACCCGGACCAAGCCCTCCGTGACGCAGTCGTACCGCTTACGCGGTTACGCTTCCCGGAGTCGGATCCTACCGCTTGCGCGGTTACGCTTCCCGGAGACGACCGCCGAAGCGGGCGTGCGGCACCGCTTCCCGGAAGCCCAATCGCGTAAGCGATGGGGACCACGCCGCAGGCGGCCGCCGCTAGAATGGTCGGCTCATTCGCCTCGTCACCCCAGGGCAGGGCCTGCACGTGCCGATCACCGATGTCTACGCCGCGGGGCGGTTCGCCCTGTCGTTCGAGCTGTTTCCGCCGAAGACACCCGAGTCGGAGGCGGTGATGTGGCGCACCGTCGATGAACTCATGGCCTACGAGCCGGCGATCATCACCTGCACCTACGGCGCCGGCGGCTCCACCCGCGGCACCACGCTCGACGTGCTCAAGGGGGTCATCGCGCGGCACGGACTTCCCGTGGCCAGCCATCTCACCTGCGTGGGCAGTTCGGTCGACGAACTCCGCGGGTATCTCCGTGAAGCCCTCGACCTCGGCGTCGCGGCGATCGTGGCCCTGCGGGGCGATCCACCGAAGGGCGAGGCAGCCTTCCGTCCGACGGCGGGCGGGCTCCGCTATGCCTCCGAACTCGTCGCCCTGGTGCGCGCGGAGTTTCCGGAGTTCGGTATCCTCGTGGCCGGCTACCCGGAGACGCACCAGGAGGCGGTGAGTGCCGCCGCCGACCTCGAGAACCTCGCGCGGAAGTGCGCGGTCGGCGGCGACGTCGTCGTCACGCAGCTCTTCTACGACAACGCCGACTTCTTCCGCTTCCGCGACCGCTGTGCGGCCGCCGGCATCACCGCGCCGATCGTGCCGGGCGTGATGCCCGTCACCAACTACGCCCAGATCCGCCGGATCGCCAGCCTCTGCAAGGCTCGGCTGCCCGACTCGTTCACGCGGCCCTTCGAGGCGGCCGGCGATGACGAACGGGCGCAGTTCGAGGCCGGGGTCGCCTTCGCCGCCCGACAGGTGGAGGAACTCGTGGCCGGCGGCGTGCCGGGCATCCACTTCTACGTGCTCAACAAGTCGCCGGCCACCGTCCGCGTGCTCGAGCACGTCGGCGTGAAGCGGGTCGGCGGCTGACGCCCGACCTCACCGCGGCGGCTGGTCGTCGTCCATCGTGCGGATGTAGCTCCGCAGACGCTCCAACTCGTCGCTCACGTGGCGGAGCTTGAGCATGTTCTCCACCCGCTTCACCAGTTCGATGCGGTTGACGGGCTTCGACAGGAAGTCGTCGGTGCCCGCCTCGACGGCCCGCTCGATGTCACCGAGTTCGCCGAGCGCCGTCACCATCAGGATCATGATCGGGCTGGTGGCGGGATCGGCCTTGAGACGCTGGCAGACCTCGAACCCGGAGAGCCGCGGCATCATCACGTCGAGCAGGAGCACGTCGGGCTTGAACGAGGCCACCTTCTCCAGCGTGTCGGCACCATCCACGGCGGTGGCGATCTCGCAGGCGAGGTCGGCGAGGTAGACCTCGAGCAGCTCGCGGTTGGGCTCGTTGTCGTCGGCGATCAGCACACGCGGCACGCGAGATTCGGAGGCCTGCACTGCATCGGGCTTGGGCTTGGTGGCCATCGGAGCGGAACCGGGAGAACCCGGAGTCAGGGTGCCTCGAACACCGACTGGCTCTTCACGATCGCCAGGTCGTCGGGAAACGTGTGGTAGGCCTGCACGAGGAGGCTGCGAGGGCGAGTTTCCACGTCGAGCCAACTGACGGCTCCGAGGGCCATCCGGCCGGCCGATTCGAAGCGATGCAACAGCCCGCGCTTCAGGCCCGCCTCGAGGAGCTCCTGCTGAAAACTCCAGAACACCTCGCCAGGCACCGTCTCGAGCTGGAAGCAGGTCTGGTAACTCGCGCCACCGCGACACTCCAAACGGTCGCTCCGCTCACCTGCGATCCGATGGGAGAGGAGCCGCCGCTTCAGCGGGAGCGGCTGGGTGGCACCGGTCGCCACCTCGGTGAGCGTCAGGCCGTCTTTTCGCCAGGTGACGAGGTGGCCGGCCGTGGTGATCGCCACGGTGGCCGAATACCCGCCCCGATCGACCGATCGGGTGGCCATGATCTCGAAAAGCTCGGGATGCAGCGCCCGTCCATAGAGCTGGAAGACCAGCTCCTCTGCCTTGGGTCGAACGGATAACACGGTTGAGAGCCTCCAGACGGCGCCGCGTCGCACGGTTCACCGTGCCATTCCGCGACCACCACCCGCCTCGCAGCCGCGAGTATAGGGCATCCCTCCTCGGGCGACCACGCCCGGGAAACGATCGCGTGCGGGCAGGTCAGAGCAGCCCCACGAGGATGTCGTAGATCGCGTGCGTGCCGGCGGCGATGCCGAAGCCCCGCACGGAAAAGAGCACGCCGAAACACATCCCTGCCAGGAAACGAAACGTGAAACTGTAAATGTGGAAACTGTCTCCCAACGGCCCCACGTAGTGCGCGATGCTGAACAGCACGCTCGAGCCCACGAGTCCGAGCACGGCCGCCATGGCCCCGGAAAAGCCGATGCGCTCGAACGCCCAGGCGAGCGCCGGCAGCAGCAGGAGCCGAAACAACACCTCCTCGTAGAGCCCGGCCCCGCAGAAGGCGACGAGCCGGGCGAGCACGCCTTCATCCGCGACGGCCACCGCCAGCGGCCAGAGGCGATCCTGCAGCCGTGCCAGGCCCACGAGCACGGCGGCCCAGAGCAGCGATTCCACGGCCATGCCGGCGAGCACGGCGGGGCTGAACCGCCACCGATCGTGCTCCACGTGGTGCCAGGCGAGCAGGCCGAGCACCGTGAGCACCGGCAGCAGGAAATAGGACCCGAAACCGAGGGCGTCGAGGGCCTGACGCAGCCAGACATCGGCCCCGTTTCGCGGGGATCCGCGGCCCAGCACGAGCACGCCCCCCTCGTATGCCAGCACGAGCGGCAAGGCAAACATCAGGCTCGTGAGCGGCATTCGCGACAGGCTCCAGTAGCCCTCCGCGACCGGAGGGGCCGGCGAGGCGTTTTCCGCGGGGAAGCCCGGGCCCGCCAGGATGTCGGCGCTCTCCGGCATGCCAGAGAGCGTGTCGGCATTGCCCGGCGCATCATCGGGCTGGTCGGTCGGCATGCCCGCAGGCGTGGCACGGCTGAAAAAGAACATGTTTTTCCAGCCCCTTCGCGCTGCGGTGCACCACCGTTGCATGGCACACGACCGCGCCGTGCACGACGACGTGATCATGTCGTTGGATGACTGCAGCGCCGGAGCAAAAAAACTTTTTTGTCAACCGACGGTTTTCACGGCGTTACGTCGCATCATGTCATGCCAGCGGCGCATGTCCTTGACAAGATCACCTCGCGCCACAGAATCACCCGTGTTGCCTGTCGA
>JBJTDZ010000052.1:0-17497 GCA_046092585.1 Pirellulales bacterium
GAAAAGCGGGCGAAGGGACTCGAACCCTCGACATCCAGCTTGGGAAGCTAGCGCTCTACCAACTGAGCTACGCCCGCGACTTCACCCGAGTGTAGCAGATCGGCGAGGCATGCCAGCCGCGGGCCGCCGCCGCGTAGAATCGTCGGTCGACGCAATCGCACCGCGGCCCGTGCCGCCGGAGCGATCGCCCCTCCATTCCTCCACGGAGCGCCGCCGATGACCACTCCCCGGACGGAGTCGCCTTCTCGAGAAGTCGAGGGCCGCCAAGGCCGCGGGGGAGCGTGGTCGCTGCTGCGCTGGGTGCTGTCGAGCCTCGTCGTCGCGGTCGTGATCGGGATCGCGACCCTCCCATGGATCCTGGGGTCGCCATCCCGGGTGGCGCGGATCGTGGCGGCGGCGTTTCCCGAGTTAGAGGCCGACGTGAACCTCGACGGCGTGCGGATCGGCTGGGTCGGACCGATCACGCTCGACGGGCTCCGGCTCATGCCCCGCGCCGGCGGAAAGCCGCCCATCACCGTGCGGAAGGTGGAGGTGGGCAACGGGCTGGCCGGCATCCTGCTCTCGGCGGGCGACCTCGGCCGCGTGAGGATCGAAGGCTTCGAGGCCGATCTCGTGTTCGACCGCGACCATCGCTCGAATCTCGACACGATTCTCCCGCCCGACGATCCTGCCCGCGTCGACGCACCACGCAGGCCGCGTGGCCCGCGCCGGGCCGCGGTGAGGATGCGGCTCGAGGTCGAGGATGCGATCGTGCGGATCACCGGCCCGTGGGCGAGCGAGGCATGGGTGAGCGACCCGGTCGATCTGCGGGCCACGCTCGCCAACGCCGCCGATGGCTACGCGGCGTGGACGATCGAACCGGTGCAGCTGCTCTCGCGGGCCGAGCTCACGCAGCCGGTGGCCCACGAGGTGCTCGCCTACATCGTGCCGGTGCTCGCCGACGCCACCCGCACCAGCGGTCGCTTCTCGCTGCGGCTCGACGGCGCGCGGCTGCCGGTGGGGCGTCCGGAGCAGGCGGAAGTCGCCGGGCTGCTCGCGATGCACGAGGTGAATCTCGGCCCGGGGCCCCTCGTCGAAAACATGTTCCGCTCCATGCCGCTCGGGCTCGGGCCGCCTCCGACCGTGCGGATCACGGACGAATCCGACGTGGTGTTCCGCCTCGCCGACCGCAGGGTCTGGCATCGGGGCCTCGAGTTCGGGATTCCGCTGAAGAAGCCGGGGCAGCGACTCGACGTGCTGTCCGAGGGCTCGGTGGGGCTCGCCGATCGCTCGCTCGACCTGAAGCTCACGCTGCCGATCCCGGCCGACCTGCCCCAGGATCGGCCGCTCGTGGCGGCGCTCGCCGGCAAGCAGATTTCCCTGGGCGTGGGCGGCGCGCTCGGTGATCCGAAGGTGATCTTCGACGGCTCCATCAAGGCGGCCGCCGGCGAGGTGCTCACCGACCTGATCGACCGGCTGCGCGATGGACCGCGTCCGCAGGCTCCCGCCGCGCAGCCGGCTCCTGCTGCGCCTCCGGCGACGTCGGACGGCACGGCTCCGCCGGCTCCGGCATGGAAGCCCGATGCTGATGCAACCGCGGCGGAACCCGCTCGCGGCGACGGGGGGCAACGTGCCGGCGATGCACCGGCAACGGCCCGTGAGAGAGCCGCGGCGATGGCCGAGGACGCCGCGCGAAAAGCCGGTGCGGAGCCGGGCACGGGCGAGGCGATCGTCGACATCGTCGGGGGCGTGCTCGACGAGGTGGCCCGCCGTCGGGCCGAACGGCGGGCCGCGGAGGCCGCGAATCCGGGGCAGGCTCCGCCACCACGGCGTGGACGCCTGCTGCAGCGGCGGCCGCCGCCCGTCGAGACGCCGCCCCCGGCGGCAACGCCGGCGCCGTGACGCCTGACCGCGAGTTGCCAGGCGCATGAAAAAACCGGGCTTCCCTTGCGGGAAGCCCGGTCTCTTGATCGTCATCCGAATCGAGCCGGGTAGCGGCCCGAATGGATTCAGGTCTTGGCCGGAGCCTCGGGGGCAACCGGAGCGGCCTCGGTCGGCACGCCCTCGGAGATCACGCCCTCGCCGCCGCAGTCGCCACCGGCACAGCCGCCAGCGCAACCCGAGCAGCCCTCGACCGCCTCGCCGCAGCCCGACTCGCAGCCGCCGCAAGCAGCCTCGCCGCAGGCCGCCTCGCCGCAGCCCGACTCGCACGCGGCCTCTTCGCCGTGGCAGCGGGCAGCCTTCTTGGCACGGTGCCGAGCCAGCAGGCCCTCGCGCTCACCGTGACACTTGCGGGCGTGCATGCGGGCCAGCAGGCCACCGTGGCAACCGTGGCCGGCGATCGCGCCGGAATCACCACCGACGAGGGCGATGGCCACGATCGCGAAGAACATCGCGAGTGCAAAACCGAGATACCGCTTCATCAGAACCTCCAGTTAAGGAACCGAACGCGCAAAGCGTCCAAGCAGCCGTCACGAACTGAAAACCGATCCGGGACGGCCACCGGACCGCAGCAAGGCAGGTTGGAACGCCCAGCCTGTGGATCACAGGGCCGATGCCGCAAGCGACATGCGACCCTGCCGGCTAGGTAAGCCGTTCCGGCTGGGCAAACGTGGCTGACAAACTATCAGCCAGCCCCGCCCTGTCAAGAAAGATGGGGGATTTGGCGAGAAAATGCCGGTTTCGCAGGATTTACCGCTGCGGCGGGGCAGCGGGTTCCCTGGCCGTGCGTGTTCCCTGGCCCTGTCCCTGACCAGGGGCCTCGCCTGCGGCCTGGCCTGCGCGGCGGGTGAGTTCCTCGGCCACCATCTCCTGCTTGGCGAGCATGTCTTCCGGATCCTCGAAGTTGAGCAGCAGCGGCGGCATGTCGTCGAAAATCTTCATTGCCATGCCGACCACCCGCCATCCCTCGGGGTCAAGACGGACGGCCCAGACGATGTTTTCGCTCGTGGAAACCCCGGTCTCGTCCTTGTCGCTCCAGGTGGTGGCCACGTGGGCGAGGTCGTCGTTCTCCCCGACCAATTCGCAGTCGCGGATGGTGTATGTGGCCGTGTCCGCCACGGGCGGAGCCACCGAAATGCCCATCTGTTCCGTCTTCGTGCGGGCAACACCGGTGAGCATGTCGCGGGCGCCGGCTTCGTCGCCACGCTTCATGGCGTCGAGAAACTTGACCACCGCGGCCTTGGCAGGCTCCACGCCCGCGGTTCCCCCCGATGAGGAGCAGCCCGCGGCGATGATCGCCACGCAGCAGGCGGCGAGCCAGGCCCGCATGTCGGTCAGGGGCCGTGCCTGGAAGGTGGAGGGGGTGTGGCTGCCGATGGTGTCAACGCGGTGCATGGTTCGCAAACTCCTCGATCTCGATCCAAAACGCCTCGGTACCGCGGCAGGCCCGCTGGCCGACGGTCGAAGCGGGCGGGAAAGTGACGGCCGCCCGCGCACGAGTCAAGGCGATCTTCAGCAGCAAATGCTGCCGGTATTGCTATGCTGATCCTGTCGGCGTGGTGGCAGCCCGCTCGCCCCGCTCGACATGGAGATCTCGCACCGATGCAGCGGCAGGCTCGGCAGGTCTGGCAACGTGGGAGATCTGCCGGAGACGGGCGTCGCTGGCTCGCCGTCGCCGCGCTCTGGGCGGTCTGCTGCTGCGGCGTGGCCGTCGCAGAGCGGGGTTCACCGAAGGCCCGCAAGCGGGCCGCGCCACCGGCCCGGTGGGACAAGGGGACCGCAGGCACCTTCTTCGACGACGCCTTCGGGACGCTCCAGGGCGAACGGCCGACGTTCTCGGCCGTCCGGGCGACCGTGGCCGGGCCGGCGGCGGCGCAGCCGGCGGGTGGAGGTGGTTCCGCTGACGGCTTCAAGTGGTCGAACCTGATCTCGGAGGGCACGCTCACCGACGAGGTCAAGGACATGAAGGGCGTCGTGGCCGGGACATCGGGCCGCCCGGCCGACTTCAAGGGGGGCGGGTACGACAAGGCCCGCGAGGCCTTCAGTTCCGTCGCCCTCGCCTTCGCGGTGATCGCCGACTACGACCAGGACGTGCGCTGGAAGAAGGATGCGGCGACCGCCCGCGATCTCTTCGCCCGCGTCGGCTTCAACTGCAAGGTCGGCACCGACCAGTCCCTTGCCGAGACGAAGCTTCGACTGGCCGACCTCGAGGCGATGCTCGACGGCAATCCTCCCCAGGGAAAGTCGGATCGCGAGGACGACTTCGTCTGGAGCCAGGTGGCGGGCAGGCCGCCGCTGATGAAGCGGCTGGAGGAGGCCGAGGCCGGCATCAGCGCGGCGATCGCCTCCAAGGGCGACTTCGACAAGCAACTCGACCGGCTCGTGCACGACGCGGAGATCGTGGCTGCGATCGGCGAGGCGGTGCAGCGGCCCGACTACGAATACCACGACGACGACACCTACCGCGGCTACTCGTCGACCATGCGGGATGCCGCCGTGCGGATCCGCGATGCCTGCCGCAAGAAGGACTACGAGGCTGCCCGCGCCGCGGCGAGCGAACTCAAGAAGTCGTGCGACACCTGCCACGGCGACTACCGCAGCTGACGTGACACCGAGACAGGTCCCCATCGCTCACGCGATTGGGCTTTCTATCGCCACGACAGGCGATGCGTTCGGGAAGCGTCACCGCGTAAGCGGTACGACCGCGTCACGTGGGGCGTGGCACCCATCGCTCGCGCGAAGGCTCTAGCCGCCGTCGCCGCGGAGGAACGCGAGCGGCTCGAGCCCCACCATCTCGGCGAGCCCCTCCTCCGCCATCTCACGGCCGGTCACGTAGCGATGGGCCCGGATCCACTCCGTGATCCGCTCGGCCGAGCGGCCGAAGAGCTGGCAGAGCAGCACGTCCATCTCCCGCTCGAGGTCGGCGAAGTGCCGCGACCACTCGGCGGCCTCGCGAATCCCGATGTGCTCCTCGCTCTGCCACTTCATCGGGTGGAAGAGAAACACGCTGTAGGGCGTGACCAGCCGGCGGCGGCAGGCGGCGAACGGCCAGAGGGCCGCCGACGAGCACTCGCCGGTCACCACGGCGGTGGCCCGGATCTCCCGCATCCGCATCAGGGCGACCAGCGACATCGCGCAGTAGGGACTTCCTCCGGGCGAGTCGAAGTAGATCGTGCACTCGCCCCCCGGTTCGACTCCGAGCATTCGATCGGTGAGTTCCGACTCGTTGTCGGTGAGGTCGCCGACCAACGCGATCTCGAGCGGACCCCGCGGCTGCTCCTCATCCTGCTGTGGCCGTGACTCGGCCGGACCATCGCGCCGCGGCATCGGGCAGACTCCGAAAGGGAAGGGCGGGGAAGGCACCCGCCGGATGATGGGCGAGCCTAGGGCCTGCGGCGGGGCACGGCAAGGACACGGCCTCCTCCCTTGCGGAACGCCCGGCCCGGCCCGACACTCGTTCGAGAGCGTCAGGCGCAGGAGGGATGTGATGGGAATCGTTGCGTACTGCCCCAACGGGCACCGCCTGAAGGTCAAGGATCAACTCGCCGGCAGGAAGGGCGTCTGCCCGACGTGCGGCACGTCCTTTCGCATTCCGCTCGCCTCCGTCGTGGCCGAGCCTCCGCGGTCGGCTGCCCTGGCCCCAGTCGCGGCCGAAGCATCGCTGCCGGTCGCTGTGGTCGTGTCGCTCAACGCCCACGTCGCCGCCACGCTCCCGCGGGCCCTGCCTCTCGCTGTCGCCCCGGCCGCGGCCGAGCCCGGGACGCGAATGCCTGCCGCGTCGCAGGGCGAGGCCCTGGTCGATGGCATCGTCGAGTCGGATGCGTCTATGCCGGCGGTTGTCGACGAGGCCCCGGAAGCGTCGTGGTGCATCGCGGTGCCGGGGGGGGCGCCATCGGAGCCGATGTCGGGCGAGCAACTCGTGCGCTGGCTCTCGTCGGGCTCGGCGATCGGCACGGAACTGGTATGGCGGTCGGATTGGAGCGACTGGCGACCCGCGAGCGAGGTGTTTCCCGACCACGGGCCCTCGACGCAGGGCGGCTCACGCTCGTGACCTCGGCAGCGTGCTGCCAAGGTGTGGTAGATTCGGGCCGTGTGCGGTTCGCTGCCACCGCCCCAGCCACTGTCCCAGGAGATCCAGCCATGCCGTCGATTCGAGCCCAAGCCCGCGTCGCCCGCGGATGCATCGTCGCCCTCGTGGCCACGTGCTTCACGCTCGGACCCGTGAGCCGCCTCGCCGCGCAGCCCGCGGTGGCTGCCGACGGCGTGTTCACGATTGCCGAGGGAACGCTCGCGCTCGAGGCTCCCGCCGGCTGGACGCGGGTGCAGCCGAAGTCGGGGATCGTGGAGACCGAGTTCGCCATCCCCTCGGAGGGTGCCGGCGCCGACGGCGAGCCGCTGCCCGCCGGCCGGATGACCGTGATGGGGGCTGGCGGCACCGTGGAGGCCAATGTCGAGCGCTGGTATGGCCAGTTCGACCAGCCCGACGGCGCCGCCACGAAGGACAAGGCCTCGACCAAGACGCTCAAGATCGCGGGCCGCGACGTCACGCTCGTGGATGTGTCGGGCACCTACAAGGATTCGCCCGGCGGGCCGTTCGCGGGAGGCAAGACGATCCTGCGGCCGAGCTACCGCATGCTCGCTGCGATCGTCGTGGGCCCGCAGGGCAGTTACTTCCTCAAGTTCTACGGTCCTGCGGCGACGGTCGAGAAGCATGCCGACGGCTTCCGGAAGATGGTCGAAGGCATGGTGCCGGCGTCGAAGTGATCGTGCGGTCGCCCGCGGAGCCTGCGGCAGATGAAGGTCCGGGAGTTCCTCGAGCACCACGGCATCGCGGGCAATCCGTTCGCCGAGGAGGACGCCCAAAACGACAGCGTCTTCAAGCGAACCTGCCTGGAGACGACGTTTCATCCGGCCTGGGACAAGATCTTCGGTGATCCCGCCGATCCGAGCACCTCGGTCGTGTTCGGTGAAAAGGGATCCGGCAAGACCGCGCTCAAGCTGCAGATGGTGCGGCAGTTCGAGCGGCACGCGGCGGCGCATCCCGACGCGCGAACCTTCGTGGTGCTCTACGACGACTTCAATCCGTTCCTCGACCGCTTCGTGGGCCGCGTGGGCCGGGGGCGTCCCGTCGAGAAGACCCTGGCCCAGTGGAAACTCTGGGACCACGTTGACGCGATCCTCGCCGTGGCGGTCACGCAGCTCGTGACGACACTCGGTGGCACGCCGGCGCGGCTGCCGCGGCTGTCGCCGCCACAGGCCCGCGACCTCGCGCTGCTGGCGGCCTGCTACGACCAGTCGACGGCCGAGCCCGTCGCCGACCGCTGGCGGCGGCTGCGGCGGCGGATCGGCCACCGCAGCTGGCGGGGCGTGTGGCCGCGGCTGCTCGCGGTCGCCGCGACGGCGGCGTTCGTCGCGGCCCTCGCCGCGGGCATCGTGCGGCAGGATCTCGCCTGGGCCGGTCGCTGGTGGCCGTGGCTGCTGCTTGTCGCCGCCTGGATGCCGCTGCTTGGGCGGCGGGCCCGGGGCACGTGGCAGGCATGGCGAATCGTCCGCAGCATGCGCACCGGCAATCGCACCGTGGGCCAACTCGCCGCTGCGCTGGCGGCCATGCCGGGCAGCGACCTCATGGGGCAGCCGCTGCCGGCCCATGCCCGCAGCGACGACCGCTACGAACTGCTCGCGAAGCTGCAGGGGGTGCTCGCCGCCCTCGGCTGGAAGGGGCTGGTGGTGATCGTCGACCGTCTCGACGAACCCGACCTCGTCAACGGTTCGGCCGATCGCATGCGTCAGCTGATCTGGCCGATGCTCGACAACAAGTTCCTCAAGGTGCCGGGCCTCGGCTTCAAGCTCCTCCTGCCGCTCGAGCTCTACCGGTTCATCGAGCGGGAGGGCGAGGAGTTTCACCAGCGGGCCCGCCTCGACAAGCAAAACCTCGTGCCGTCGCTCGAGTGGACCGGCGAGACGCTCTACGACATCGCCTCCACCCGCGTGCGGGCCGCAAGCGTCGGCGCCCCTCCCGCCACGCTGGCACAGCTCTTCGATCCCGCCGTCGACCGCCGGCGGCTGCTCGACGGCCTGCGGTCGCTGCGGGTGCCCCGTCAGTTGTTCAAGTTTCTGTATCAGCTGCTCGTGAGCCACTGCCACGCCCACACCGCCGACAATCCCGTCTTTACGATCCCCGCCGAGCGGTTCGAGCGCGAACTGGCGGTCTTTCTTCGTGATCAGGCCGCATTCGACCGGGGGCTCGCGCCGCGGTGATGGCCGACGACCTGCACACGCTCGTGGTGGGCCGCGAGGCGATGGCCTGCCGTTTCGAGGTGGCCTTCAATGCCGGCGAGGTCGCCGGCGACACCGGTCTGGGGATGGCGGTGCTCGATCTCGTCGACGAGATCGAGGAGCGGATCAGCATCTACCGTGAGACGAGCGAACTGGCCCGGATCAACGCGGCGGCATCGACCGGTTGGGTCGGGGTGTCGGCCGACGTGCTCGGCCTGCTGCTCCTCGCACGCGACCTTCACCGGCGAACCGCCGGCGCTTTCGACATGGCCGCCGGAGCGCTCGTGCGGGCCTGGGGCTTCCTCCGCCGGCAGGGCCGTACGCCCGCGCCCGAGGATCTGGCCGCCGCCCGCGCATCGAGCGGCATGCACGCCGTGGAGATCGACGAGGCCGGACGGCGGGTGCGGTTCCTGCAGCCGGGCGTGGAGTTGAATCCGGGGGCCATCGGCAAGGGCTGGGCGGTCGACCGCGGCTGCGACCTGCTGAGCGCCGCGGGCGTGCACAGCATGCTCGTGCACGGCGGGCAGAGCAGCGTGCGGGCCGCCGGCACCCAGGGGCCCGACGTGCCGGGGCGATGTGGCTGGCGGGTGGGGCTCAGGCATCCGCTGCGGCCGGCGCAGCGGCTCGCCACGATCACCCTGCGGGACCGGGCTCTGGGCACGAGCGGTTCAGGCACGCAGTTCTTCGTCGATCGCGGCCGCCGGCTCGGGCACATTCTCGACCCGCGATCGGGCCTGCCGGCCGAGGGCGTGATCTCGGCAACGGTGCTCGCGGGCACGGCCGCGGAGGCCGACGCGCTGGCGACCGCCCTCTACGTCCTGGGGCCGGGCGGCCTGCCCGTGGTGGCGCCGCCGGGCGGGGCCGCCGCCGCGATCCTCGTGCTGCCGGCCGCGGAGGGCGGCCTGCGGTTGGTGGTGGCGAACGTCGACGCAGGCGATGTCGCGATCGAGGAGCAGGCCGGGCTCCTGACGGAATGGATCGGGCGACCGCCGACCGCTGCCGACGTATCCTGACCGCGGGTTCCGGGCTCGGGTACACTCCGTGGCCGATCGGCTTCGCGGCGTCGTGCCCGGCCGAGCCACCACCCCGCCAGAGCCGTTCATCGCACCATGGTCGACTGGATCGAGCGGGGCTCCTACCTGGGGATCATTCTCTTCCTCACGCTCACCGGCATCGGTCTGCCGATTCCGGAAGAGGTGCCGATCGTGGCCGCCGGCGTGGCCAGCCGCGTGCAGCCCGGGATCCACTGGTACTACGCCCTGCCCGCCTGCATGGTGGGGGCCCTGCTCGGCGACAGCCTGATGTATGCCATCGGCCGGTTCTTCGGGGCCCGTATCCTGCGGGAGCATCCCTGGTGGTCGGGGTTCCTCACGCCGGAGCGGGAGCAGACGATCGCCCGGTTGATCGACAAGCACGGCCTGATGGCCTTCTTCGTGGCCCGCTTCCTCGTCGGCCTGCGGAGCCCCTTCTACCTCACCGCCGGCATGCTGCGGGTGAAGTATCGCTGGTTCCTGTTCGCCGACTTCATCTGCGCCTCGGTGGTGATCAGCGGCTTCTTCGGGCTCGCCTACCTCTTCGGCGAGCGGATCACCGGGCTGATCCAGTCGGCGGAGCGCGGCTTCACGGCCGTGGTCATCGCCGTGGCGGCTGTCGCCCTGACCGTGGTCGCGTTCTTCTCGTTTCGCAAGCGGCGGATCCGGATGCTCGACCAGGATCCGGAGGCCCTCTTCGAGAAGCGGGAGATCCTCCTTGGTCCGGCAGCCGACCGCATCGCCGACGCCGTGTCGCTCGGCGACGTTCCCCACGACGACGATGCCGGCGGCAGGCACGATTGACTGCCGGCCCGTGCCGACGGCACCGGTCGTAGCGGCTGGCGCGGCGCGACGGTGCCGATCGGGCAGGCGTGTTGCCCTGCGGCGACTTTGCCGTCGCCGTTTTGCGACCTAGGAACCTTGTGGAGCGTTGCCGGCCGGGCACCGCTCCGCCGGGAGTGCCCCATGTCGACCTGTCCCGCCTCCGACCAGCCCCGCCGAATCCTCGTGGTCGACGACGACCGTCGGGCGGCCTCCACCCAGGCTACGTGGCTGTGCAGCCTGGGCTGGCGGGCCGTGGCCGCGGGGTCGGCCGCCGAGGCGATCCGCGCCGTGGGCCGCGGGCCGTGGGATGCGGCGATCGTCGATGCGGGCCTGCCGGCCGACGGCGCCGCCGCGGTGGCCTCGGCCATCCGCGCCGGGCGGCCGGCTGCCGGCATCGTCGCGGCGGTCGCTACCGCATCGGGCGTCATGCAAGATGGGCTCGGCTGGGCCGACGCCGAGGTGTCCGCAGCTGCCGTCGATACGGCGCTGCTGGCGGCGATCGACGCGGCCATGGCTGCCGCCCGCACCCGCGTGGAGTTCGCATGCGCTCCGCCGCCCGCCGTGCTCGGCCTGCACTCCACGATCGCGCAGGTGCTCGACGTGGCCCACCGGGTTGCGGCCACCCCCGCGACGGTGCTCGTGACGGGGGAGAGCGGCACCGGCAAGTCGCTGCTCGCCCGCGAAATCCACCGGACCAGCGGCCGCACGGGACGGTTCGTCGAGGTGGCCTGCGGCAGCCTCAGCGAGTCGCTCCTCGAGAGCGAACTCTTCGGCCACGTGGCCGGAGCCTTCACGGGTGCCACGGCCGACCGCGAGGGACGGTTTCTCCAGGCCGATGGCGGCACGATCTTCCTCGACGAGATCGCGACGGCATCGCCGGCGCTGCAGGTGAAGCTGCTGCGGGTGTTGCAGGAGATGGCGTTCGAGCCCGTGGGCGGGGGCACCACCCACACGGTCGACGCGCGGGTGATCCTCGCCACCAACGACAACCTCGAAGACCTCGTGGCCGCGGGCGAGTTTCGCCAGGATCTCTACTGGCGGATCAACGTGGTGACGATCGAGATGCCGCCGCTCCGCGACCGGCGGAGCGACGTGCCCCTGCTCGCCACGCACTTTCTGCATGCGGCCGCCGGGCGGGCCGGGCGGAGCGTCGACGGCTTCACGCCTGCTGCAGTCGAGGCCCTTGCCGCCCACGACTGGCCTGGCAACGTCCGCGAGTTGCAGCATGCGGTGGAACGGGCCGTGTTCCTCGGCCGGGGCCGGCTCGTGGAGGTGGGCGATCTTCCCGTGGCGGTGAGCGGCGGCCGCGACACCGCGGCGGCGAGGCCGGTTGCCGCGCTCAAGCAGGCCATGGCGGTGCCCGAGCGGCAGCTGATCCTCGCGGCCCTCGAGCAATCGGGCTGGCGGCGCGACGTGGCGGCACGGTCGCTCGGCATCAACCGCACCACGCTCTACAAGAAGCTCAAGCGGCTCGGCATGGACGTGGCGATGCTCGAGCCCGCCCGCTGAACCCGCCGTCATCGGGAGGCGGCTCTAGCGGCGGGGCAGCGCGAGCTCGGCCTCGACCGGGAGGTGATCGGAGCCGACGTCGGGGCCGACGGCCCGGCGGAGCACCGTGACCTCGTCGGGCACGAGAACGTGGTCGATCGGGATCCGGGGTGCCCAGAGCCGCACGTTCCACGTCGGCTGGATGCCGCGACCGAGCGATGAGTCGCGGAGCCCGCTCCGGGCCGTGAGCCGCCGGAACGCGTGCGACCACGGTGTGGCATTGAGATCGCCCATCACGATGCAGGGCACGTCGCTCGCCACCACGGCCGCGGCCACGGCGTCGAACTGGTCGCGCATCAGCGCCGCGTAGTGGCCGTTCCAGGGGGGCATCGGATGCGTGGCCACCAGCCGCAGGCGGCCAGACGGATGCGAGAGCGTGGCGAGGATCGACGGATGGGGCGTGCCGCCGAGGTGGACGACCTCGGCATCGGTGAGCGGCCAGCGGGAGAGCATCGCGATGCCGAAGTTGTCGGCGCGCGGGTGGATGATCCGGTGGGGGAAGTCGTCCGCGAGCCCGTCGAGTGACGCGGCCCAGGTGTCGTCGACCTCGAGCACCGCCACGGCGTCGGGCCGGCGGTCCCGCAGGTAGGCACGCGTGGCCGTGGGGTCGTCGTTGACGCGATGCACGTTCACCGAGACGACGAGGATGCCCTGCGCAGCAGGGCCGGCGGATGCCGCCGCAGCCGGGGGCGGGAGCCAGGCGGGAAGCAACTCGCGGGCGTTGCCCACCGCGGCCGCGGCCAGGCAGGCGATGGCGGCGGGGCGAGGCCGGCGGATGGAGACGGCGAGCCCCGCGACCGCCGCAAGGAGCCAGTACCAGCGAAAGTGGCTGGCGATGTCGAGGAGCCAGTGCCACCGGCCACACCAACCCGCCACGGTGGCCGCGAGCACGGCGACCGCGAAGGCGTCGATGGTCCGGCCGACGCTGCGCGGGCGGGGTGTCGGGGTGTCGGCGGACGAAGTCGCTTCCATGCCGAGCCTTCAGGCGGGTGCCGGCATCCACTGGCCGGCCAGCAGCCAGGCGAGCACCGAGGCGAGGCCGAGCCGGTAGACGACGAAGGGCCAGAGCGTGTGGCCGGTGAGCATGCGGAGCAGCCACTGCAGCGAGGCATAGCCCACGACGCCCGCAGTCAGCGTGCCGACGAGTGTGTCGACGAGATCGGTGCCGAGAATCTCGTGCCGTTGCTGCCAGGCCTCGAGGAGGGCGGCGGCGGCCACGGCGGGAAGCGACAGCAGGAAGGAGAAGCGGGCGGCCGTGGCGCGGTCGAGACCCGCGAGCATGCCGGCGGAGATCGTCACGCCGCTCCGCGACGTGCCCGGCACGAGCGCCAGCGTCTGCGCGAGGCCCATCACGAGAGCGTCGCGCCCGCTCACGCGTTCGAGGCCGCCCCGTCCGGCAGCGCCCGACCGGCGGCAGCGAACCGCGCAGATCGCCTCCGCGGCGGCCATCAGCAGCGTGGCCGCCAGCAGGGCCGTCAGCACGACCTCCAGCCGCCGGGCCTCGCCACGGATCAGGCCCTTGAAGCAGAAGCCCGCGGCCACGATCGGCACGGTGCCGGCCACGATCAGCGCCACGAGCCGGCTCTCCGGCGTGCCCAGGGGGCGACCCTGCCGGCCTGCCGCGAGGCAGCCGGCGAGCAGGGTGACGATGTCGCGCCTGAGGGCCAGGCAGACCGCCGCCAGGGTGCCCGTCTGGATGACGGCGGAGTAGGCCGCGCCGGGGTCGCTCCAGCCCAGCACCGCCGGCACGAGGCGGAGATGCGCGGTGCTCGACACCGGCAGAAACTCGGTGAGCCCCTGCACGACGCCGAGCACGATTGCTTCGAGGGTGGACATCGGCCGGGGTGCTTCCAAATGCCGCCGGCGTCAGTCATACTCCCCGGTTCGCCACATTCCAATTCGGGAGTTCCGTTTCGCATGTTCCGCAACCTCAGCACCATCGGCCTGCCGCTCTCTGGGCGTCCCAGCGAGCTCATCGAACTCGCGCTCTCCTTCGGCTTCGATGCCATGGACATCGACATCCTCGATTTCCAGAAGCAGGCCGAGGTCTACGGGGTGCCCCATGCCCGGCGGCTGATGGTGAGCGCCCGGCTCAAGAGCGGCACCTTCCACCTGCCGCTGCAGCTCGATGCCGACGACGCGACGTTCCAGCGGGAGTTTGCGGCGCTGCCGAAGCTGCTCGAGCTCGCGCAGGCCGCCGAGGCGACCAGGGCCCTGGCAACGGTGGCGCCGGCGTCCGACGAGCACTCCTTCAAGGACTTCTTCGAGCTGTATCGCTCGCGTCTGCACGACGTGGGCGACCTGCTGGCCAAGCACGACATCATGCTCGGCCTCAACTACCGCCCCGAGGCCGAGGCCCGCGACGGCAAGGCCAATCAGTTCATCCACACCTTCGAGGGCCTGCTCGGCCTCGTGCTGGTTGCCCACGAGCGGGTCGGCGCGATCGTCGACGCTTGGGCCCTCCACGTGTCGGGCGAGTCGCCCGACCTGATCGCGAAGGTGCCGAAGGGGCGGCTCGTCGAAGTGCGGCTCTCCGACGCGCCCCGCGAGGCGGCGGCCGCAAGCCTCACCCACGCACAGCGGCTGATGCCCGGCGACAGCGGCGCGATCAGCGCAGCCGCCGTGCTCACGCAGGCCAAGGCGGCCGGGTTCGACGGACCGGTCACGCCCTGGGCCGACCGCTCCACGCTCGTGGGCCGGGGTCGTGAGAAGATCGTGAAGCTGGCCGGCGACCGCCTGGAGGCGGCCTGGAAGGAGGCCGGCCTGCCGATCGCGCCGCGGTGGTTCACGCCGGTGCAGCGAGATCAGTTCGGCCGGCCGATCGACGAGGTCGCCGTCGCCGGCATGGCGGCGGAGTGATCAGGCACCCTCCGAGTTAGGCACCCTCTCGGATCCACGTGACCCGCGGCGTGCCGCCCCCCTCGACGGCTGCGCCCTTGATGAACTCCGAGACGTACCGCAACTGCTTGCCGGGGCGGTCCGGGTCGCGGAAGGCGTCGCCCTTCTGCAGGATCGGCAACTGATCGGGCATGCCCCCGAACGACCGCGTGCCCGCCGCCTGGCAGGGGTACCAGCGGCCCGTGCCCGCGGCATCCACGAGATAGAACTCGGGGTAGCAGTGCCCCTCCACCCACACGGTGCGGGCCGGGATGCCCTCGGCGCGACAGACCGCGACGAACAGGCAGGTGAGTTCCTCGCAATCGCCCCAGCCATCGGCCAGCGCCTTGCGGGCGCCCTTCAGTTCGCCGTTGCGATACTCCACCTTGTCGCGGACGGTGTCGTAGAGGGCCTCCACTTTCTTCCAGCCCTCGAGGCCCTTCCCCGCCTCCGTCGCGAGCCGCACGATCTTCGGGTCGCGTGATTCGACGTAAGGGCTCGGGCCGAGATGGGCCTTGAGTCCGCGGTCGGGTTTGGCCGGGGGTGCGAGGCCCGCGGTATCGGTGGGCGGCAGGATCGCCGCCCGCTCGAGCTCGAACGTCACCACGGCCCTGGCCTGCTGCCCGGCGGCGAGCTCGGGGATGTCGACGATCATCTGGCGGACGTCGGGGGAGAGCATGCGGTAACGGAGCGACTTGACCTGGGGCGACGTCTCCTCGGCCACCACGCGGACCTTCTGCTCGGGCCACTCGTGTGGCACCGGCAGCGTGGCATGGATGCCGCGGCAGGGCCCTCCATCGGCCGTGACGACGACGCCCACGCGGTACTTCTGCACCCGCACGTCGCCGAGCCGCGTGGCGGCCGCCCCGGCCGTGCCCGATTCGAGGAACTGGCCATGGGCGACTGTGGCCGCCAGACAGGCGATCGCCGCGGCCATCCCGAGGCGCATGCTGCCCGCGGACGCGGGAGCGTGACGGCGGCAGGGGGCGGAGGGGTAGGTCATGGGGTGCTGCTCGCGGGGGCGGACCACCCCCGGGTGTGCATCGGCGGTCCGGACGGCTTGGATGGAGCCCCGGCGGAGGGTCGAGCGGTCAGGGAACCTGCGGCGGCGGGGGAATCGTGCTCGATTGTTCGGCCGCCCGGCCGCTGCTATGCTCCGAGGCTCGGTTTTTCGTGGCCCGCTCCCGTCCCCCACCCCCAACCCGCATTCCCGAAACCCCCCACGCATGGTCAACCGCAACCTCATCCGCGAACTGGAACTCGGCGACGAACTCGATCAGGCACTCGAACTCGCCATGGCGGGTGCGCCGGAGGGCGAATACGGGGGTGGCGCCGCCACGCTGGCGGTCAATGCGGTGCTGGAAGGGAAGATCCTGCGGGTCGACGACGAGTTCGTGCTCGTCGACGTGGGCTACAAGAGCGAAGGCCACATCCCGCGCAACGAATGGGATGAGTCGGAGCCGCCGCCCCAGATCGGTGACACCGTCAAGGTGCTGCTGGAGGAGTTCGAGGATGGCTCGCTCGAGGAGCAGCGTGGCCTGATCACCCTCTCGAAGCGGAAGGCCCGTCGGATCGAGGACTGGCTCCGCGTCATGGAGAGCGTCCGCGAGAACGACGTCGTCACCGGCTTTGTCACCCGCAAGATCAAGGGCGGTCTGCTCGTCGACATTTCGGGCGTCAACGTGTTTCTGCCGGCGAGCCAGGTCGACATCCGCCGTCCGGCCGACATCGGCGACTACTGCGGCCGCTGCATCCAGTGCCTGGTGCTCAAGATCGACGAGGCCCGACGCAACATCGTGGTCTCCCGCCGCGCCCTCATCGAGCAGGAGCGTGCCGAGCGGAAGAAGCAGCTCATGGAGACGCTCGAGGTGGGCCAGGTTCGCCGCGGCGTGGTCAAGAACATCGCCGATTTCGGCGCGTTCGTCGACCTGGGCGGCATCGACGGCCTGCTCCACATCACCGACATGAGCTGGGCGCGCATCGGCCATCCGAGCGAGATGGTGCAGATCGACCAGGAGATCGAGGTGCAGGTGCTGCACATCGACCGCGAGCGGGAGAAGATCGCGCTGGGCATGAAGCAGCGGACCGCCAGCCCGTGGGCCAAGGTCGCCGACAAGTATCCGGTGGGCACCGTCTGCATGGGCACGGTGGTCAACGTGATGAGCTACGGCGCCTTCGTGAAGCTGGAAGACGGCGTCGAGGGGCTCGTGCACATCAGCGAGATGAGCTGGACCAAGCGGGTGAGCCACCCGAGCGAGCTCGTGAAGCCGGGCGACGAGGTCGAGGTGGTGGTGCTCGCCATCAACAAGGAAAAGCAGGAAATCTCGCTGGGCATGAAGCAGACCCAGCAGAATCCCTGGGAGAAGGTCGCCGCCGACTACCCGCCGGGTGCGATCGTCAAGGGCGTGGTGCGAAACCTCACCAACTACGGGGCTTTCATCGAGATCAACGACGGCATCGACGGCCTGCTCCACGTGACCGACATGTCGTGGACGCGGAAGGTGACCCATCCCAGCGAGATGCTGGAGAAGGGCAACGAGGTCGAGTGCAAGGTGCTCTCGGTCGACCAGCAGCGTCGGCGGATCGCCCTGGGCCTCAAGCAGATGGCCGACGATCCGTGGACGACCGACATCCCGAAGCGGTACAAGGCCGGCGACGTGGTGAAGGGCACGGTCACGAAGATCACCAACTTCGGCGTGTTCGTGGGCCTGGAGGACGGCCTCGAGGGCCTGCTCCATATCTCGGAGCTCTCCGACGACAAGGTCGAGAACGCGGAAGACGTGGTGAAGGTCGGCGACCCGGTCGAGGTGAAGGTGCTCCGCGTCGACACCGACGAGCGGAAGATCGGCCTCTCCAAGAAGCGGGTCGGCTGGTCGAAGGAGCGTGAGGAGGCCGAGGGCGAGGCCGAGGTCTGACCTCGGCCCTGCTCGCTATCGGGAAGCCCAGTCGCGTGAGCGATGGGGACCACGCCCAGCGTCCCGCAGTCGTACCGCTCACGCGGTTACGCTTTCCGACGTGTG
>JBJTDZ010000053.1:0-48350 GCA_046092585.1 Pirellulales bacterium
CAATCCGCTCGTGCTCACGAAGGATGGCACGCTCGTCGCCCTCGACGCCAAGATGACGTTCGACGACAACGCCCTCTTCCGCCATAAAGACATCGCCGCACTCCGCGACGAGGCCGAGGAAGAGCCGGCCGAGACCCGTGCGGCCGCCGCCGGGCTTTCCTACGTGAAGCTCGATGGCACGATCGGCTGCCTCGTCAACGGCGCGGGTCTCGCCATGAGCACGATGGACCTCGTGAAGTTGCACGGCGGCGAACCGGCCAACTTCCTCGACGTGGGCGGCGGCGCCGACGTGAAACAGGTGACGGAGGCCTTCCGGATCATCCTCTCCGATCCGCACGTGAAGGCGATCCTCGTCAACATCTTCGGTGGGATCATGCGCTGCACCACGATCGCCACGGCCCTCGTCGAGGCCTCGAAGACGGTCGGGTTCACCGTGCCGCTCGTCGTCCGCCTCGAGGGCACCGAGGTCGAGGAGGGCAAGAAGATCCTGGCCGCGAGCGGCGCGGCGATCATCACCGCCGACGGCCTCACCGACGCCGCCCAGAAGGTCGTGGCCGCGGCCAAGGCCTGACACACCACTCCCAGCCCCACTCCCCGGATACGCATCCACCCATGAGCATCCTCGTCAATCGCGACACGCGGGTCATCTGCCAGGGCATCACCGGCAAGGTCGGTGAGTTCCATACCCGCGGCTGCCTCGACTACGGCACCCGGATGGTCGGGGGCGTCACGCCGGGCAAGGGGGGCGAGGAGGTGGCGGGCCTGCCCGTGTACAACACGGTGGCCGAGGCCCGCGACGCCACCGGCGCCAATGCCACGATGATCTTCGTGCCCCCGGCCTTCGCCGCCGACGCGATCCTCGAGGCGGTCGACGCCGGCATCGAGCTGGTGATCGCGATCACCGAGGGGATCCCGGTGATGGACATGGCCCGGGTGATGCCCGTGGTCAAGGCCTCGAAGAGCCGGCTGATCGGCCCCAACTGCCCCGGAGTGATCACGCCGGGCCAGTGCAAGATCGGGATCATGCCCGGCTACATCCACACGCCCGGACACGTGGGCGTGATGAGCCGCTCCGGCACGCTCACCTACGAGGCGGTGTGGCAGCTCACCCAGCTCGGCCACGGCCAGAGCACCTGCGTGGGGCTCGGCGGCGACCCGCTCGTGGGCTCGTCGTTCATCGACATCCTCGCACTCTTCCAGAACGACCCCGACACCCACGCCATCCTGATGATGGGTGAGATCGGCGGCTCAGCGGAGGAGGAGGCGGCGGACTACGTGAAGCACCACGTCACCAAGCCGGTGGCGGCCTTCATCGCCGGCCGCACCGCCCCGCCCGGCAAGCGCATGGGGCACGCCGGGGCGATCATCTCGGGGGGCAAGGGCACGGCCGAGGCCAAGCTCGCGGCCCTCAAGGACGCCGGGATCGAGGTGGCCGAGAGCCCGGCCGACATGGGTGCGGCGCTGGTTCGGGCCCTGAAAAAGCGGGGCGGCTGACCGTTCCGCCGAACCCGGCGGCCTGCTGCCGCGTATGGCCTTTGTGCGGCCGCGATCCCGGGCGATAATTGCCGCGTGGGGCAGGCCTTGGATGCGCGGTGGTTCATGAAGCGGAAGCCATTCGGCCGGATCGAGTCGCTCGAGCCACGGCAGGCGCTCGCCGTCGACGTGGTCGCACCGCTGCCCGACATCGCCGTGCCCCGGAATGCGGCTCCCGCCGTGATCTCCCTGGCCGGCCGCTACGACGACACCGACGTCACCGGCTCGGTCGTGCGGTTCGACGTCAACTCGCCCTCCCCCTCCGACAAGGTGTTCGTCGAGCTCTTCGACGCCCCCGGCGCGGGCCGCACGCGGACGACGCCCGCCACGGTGGCCAACTTCCTCTCGTACGTCGACGGAGGTCACTACTCCAACACGTTCATCCATCGCTCCGTGCCCGGCTTCGTCGTGCAGGGAGGCGGCTTCACCGTCACCAACACCAACCCGGTGACGGTGCCGGACGTCACGCAGTTCGCATCGGTGGTCAACGAGCCGGGCAACACGAACATTCGCGGCACGATCGCGATGGCCAAGCTCGGAGGCGACCCCAACAGCGCCACCAACCAGTGGTTCTTCAACCTGGCCGACAACTCCGCGAACCTCGACGCACAGAATGGTGGCTTCACGGCCTTCGGCCGGGTGCTGGGCGGCGGCATGGCGGCCGTCGATGCGATCGCGACGGTGCCGCGGTTCGCCTATGGCTCGCCCTTCGACACCATCCCGCTGCGAAACGTGCCGGGGGCGGATCCGTCGGTGGTGAACACGCCCCCCGCCACTGGTCCGACAGCCGACCAGTTCGTGAAGTTCCCGTCGATCCTCCGCGTGGGCGAACTCGTCTATTCCGTCTCCTCCACGACGCCATCGCTCGTGACGCCGTCGCTCCAGCCCGATGGCAGCCTGCGGCTCGTGTATGCCCCCGGCGCGATCGGCCGCGGCACCGTCACGGTGCGGGCGACATCGGTCTTCGACCCGTCGAGGTTCGTGGATGATTCGTTCGTCGTGACCGTGCGGCCGCCCGTGCCACCGGCCGACACGCTGGTGGGCCGGGCGGGCGACGGCCTGACGATCGCCCGCTCCACGGGTACGTCGTTCACCACCGCACCGCTCGCGATGCTGCCGGCCGGCACCACGTGGGTATCCACGGTGACCGGTGATTTCAACGGCGACGGCCGGGGCGACGTGGCGACGCTGGCGGCCAACGGGGGCTGGTGGGTGACGCTCACGCCGCCGAGCGGTACGGCGACACCCGCGCTCTGGGCGACGCTGCGAACAGACGTCGCTTGGCAGTTTCCCACCGTCGGCGACTTCACCGGCGACGGCCGCGCCGACATCGCCGTCCGCAATGGCACCAGCGGCATCTGGCGGATCCTCGGCAGCACCGGCACCGGGTTCTCCGCCGCGTCGTTCGGCACGTGGCCGAGCGACGTGCCGTGGCAGAACGTCCGCGGTGGCGACTTCGACGGCGATGGCCGGAGCGATCTCGTCGGCCAGCGGACGAGCGACGGCGGCTGGTGGGTGTCGCGAAGCACGGGCGCCGCCTTTGCCACGTCGACCTGGGGCGTGCTCCGCACGAACGTGCCCTGGCAGACCGCCACCGTCGCCGACTTCACCGGCGACGGCCGCGACGACGTCGCCGTCCGCAACGGCACGAGCGGTATCTGGCGGGTGCTCGTGAGCAGCGGCACGGCGTTCTCGCTCCCGTCGTTCGGCACCTGGCCGGCCGACGTGCAGTGGCAAAACGTGGTGGCCGGTGACTTCAACAACGACGGCAAGGCCGACCTCGCCGGCCAGCGGACGAGCGACGGAGCCTGGTGGGTCTCCACGAGCACCGGGTCGGCGTTCGTCATGTCGACGTGGGCCGTGCTACGGACGACCGTCGCCTGGCAGTTCGCCACCGCCGGGGATTTCGACGGTGACGGCCGCAGCGACATCGCCGTCCGCAATGGCACGAGCGGCATCTGGCGGGTGCTCGCGAGCTCCGGCTCCGCCTTCGCGTCTCCCTCGTTCGGCACCTGGCCGACCGACGTCACCTGGTCGGCGGTCGTCGGCCTCCGCGGCTGATCGCGGGCGGCGTCAGCCGGCTGCCGGATTTCGCGCGGCGGGGCACGGCCCCTTGTGCGGTCACACGGCACGCTCGTGCGTCGGCGTGCCCATCCAAGCCGTAGGCCGCGAGGCCTCGGGCCGACGAGGGTGCGGGGCACGACCGCCACACGGCGACTGTCCGAGGGCTGACGACCTTCGGCTTTTTCGGACACGCGATCCCCTTCGCCTGCCTCGTCAGGGATGGCCCGTCGTCGCTACAGCAATCCGGGAAACGCGCTAGAATAATCCGGCATGAACGTCAGCCTCTTCATTCCCTGCTTCGTCGACCAGATGGCCCCGAAGGTCGGCCTGGCGGTCGCGCGGGTGCTCCAGCGGCTGGGACACACCTGCGAGTTCCGCGCCGCCCAGACCTGCTGCGGCCAGCCGAGCTTCAACGCCGGCTACTGGGACGAAGCCCGGGCCGTCGCCATCCGGGCGCTCGAGGTGTTTGCCGGCGCCGAGGCGGTGGTGGGCCCGAGCGGGTCGTGCGTGGCGATGATGCGGGTGTTCTACCCGCAACTCCTCACGGGCACGCCCCACGAGACGGCCGCCCTCGACCTCGCCGCGCGAACCTTCGAGTTCGGAGAGTTCCTCGTCGAGAAGCTGGGCGTCACCGACGTCGGCGCCCGGTTTCCGCACCGCGTCACCTACCACGATGGCTGCCACGGGCTCCGTGAGCTGCGGATCAGGGAGGCGCCCCGCACGCTGCTCCGCGCGGTCGAGGGGCTCGAGCTCGTGGAGTGCGACGAGCCGGAGAGCTGCTGCGGCTTCGGCGGGCTCTTCAGCGTGAAGTATCCGATGATCTCCACGGCGATGGCCGAGGTGAAGGGTGGGGCACTGGCCCGCACGGAGTGCGACTACATCGTGTCGAGCGACCCCTCCTGCCAGCTGCAGCTCGACGGCTGGCTGTCGAGGAGCGGGAAGAAGCCGCGCACGATCCATCTCGCCGAGGTGCTCGCGGGAGACGTGCCATGATCGCCGGCAGCCCCGACGCGAACAGCCACACCTTCGAGGCCGCGACGCCGGCCCTGGCCAAGAAGAAGTTTCTCCACGACGCCGCCGCACACGTCCGCGACACGGGTCACCGGGCGTTCGTCCGCAAGGCGCTCGGCGGCTACTACACGAGCCGCGACACGCAGAAGGCCCGCTACCGCGACTGGGAGCAGGCCCGCGATGCGGCGAGCCTCGCCAAGTGGTCGGCCGTCAACCGGCTCGACGAGCTGCTCCCGCAGTTCGTTGCCAACTTCGAGGCCAATGGCGGCCGCGTCCACTGGGCGCGAAACGCCGACGAGGCCCGCGGCATCATCCTCGAGCTCCTCCGGGCCGCGAAGGCGAAGGCCATCATCAAGAGCAAGTGCATGACGAGCGAGGAGATCCACCTCAACGCGGCCATGGAGGCCGACGGTTACGGCGTGGTGGAAAGCGACCTCGGCGAGTTCATCCAGCAGCTCCGCGGAGAGCCCCCCTACCACTTCGTGTTCCCCTGCATGCACGTCCGCCGCGACGAGATCAGCGACCTCTTCGGAAAGCACCTCGGCACGCCGCCTACCGACAGCCCGGAGGAACTGACGATGATCGCCCGCCGGCACATGCGCCGGCTCTACGTCGACGCCGACGTGGGGATCACCGGGGCCAACTTCCTCGTCGCCGAGACGGGCCAGATCTCGATCACGGAGAACGAGGGCAACGCCCGGCTCACGGCGGCCCTGCCGCGGATCCACATCGCCATCTCGGGCATCGAGAAGGTGGTGGCCAATCTCGACGACCTCGCGGTGCTCCTGCCGATGCTGGCCACGGCGGGGGCCGGCCAGCCGATGACCTGCTACAACACGCTCTACGCCGGCCCGCGGCAACCGGGCGAGTGCGATGGTCCCGAGGAAATGCACCTCGTGCTCCTCGACAACTCCCGGACGGCCCTCCTGGCCGACCCGGAGCAGCGCGACGCCCTCCACTGCATCCGCTGCGGAGCCTGCCTCAACGTCTGCCCGATCTTCAAGAACGTGGGTGGGTTCACCTACGGCACCACCTATCAGGGGCCGATCGGTTCGGTGATCACGCCGCACCTCCGCGGCCTGGCCGACTGGAACCACCTCTCCGGCGCGAGTTCGCTGTGCGGCGCCTGCACCGACGCCTGCCCCGTGCGGATCGACATCCACCACCACCTGCTCCACAACCGTCGCAACGCCGCCCGCACGAGCCCTAGCCGGCTGGAGCGGCTCGGGCACCGGCTGTTCGTGATGGTGGCCAGCCGGCCCTGGCTCTTCGCCGCGGGCGGGGCGATGTTCCGCAAGACGCTCTGGCTCGTGAAGAAGCTCAGGCCCCCGCTGCTCCGCGACTGGCTGGCGACGCGGGACCTGCCGCCGGCCCCGGCACGGAGTTTCCGGAGCGAGTGGAGGAGCCGCCGATGACACCCTCCGCCCAGCAGTCGGCCCGCGACACGATCCTCGCCCGGATCCGCGAGGCGCTCCGCGAGCCGGCACCCCTGCCCCACATGCGTTCGCACGCCACCGAAGAGGTCGCCGCCGCCGGACCCGGCCGGCTCACGATCCTGCCCGCCGAGGTGGCGAGGCCCTGGCTGCCCGACGGTGGCGAGACGCTGCCGGAACGGCTCGCGATCCTCGCCGAGAATCTCGGCAGGTTGCGGGCGGAGGTGCATCGGGCTGCAACACCCGCAGCCGCCGCCGAGCTGGTCGCCCGCATCGCGGGCGACCGGGGCTGGAAGCGGGTCGCATGGCATCGGCATCCGGCCGTGGAACCGGTGGCCGCGGGCCTCGCGTGCGAGACCTGGCAGGTCGATGGCGCCGGGTTCGACAAGGACGCCCTGGAGGCCTGCGACGCCGGCATCACCGCCTGCGAGGCGGCCGTCGCGCAGACCGGCTCGATCCTCGTGTCGAGCGGCAGCTGTGGCGGCCGGGCGGTCTCGATCCTCCCCCACGTGCACGTGGTGATCGTGACCGTCGAGCAGGTCGTGGCCACACTCGGCGAAGCCCTGGAGCTGGTGCGCACGCGGCATGCGGGGCGGCTGCCCAGCATGCTCTCGTTCATCACCGGCCCGAGCCGCACCGGCGACATCGAGAGGATCCTCGTGCTCGGGGCCCACGGGCCCAAGGAACTCCTCGTGGTGCTCGTCGGCTGACGCCGCCGGCCGCGTCGAGCGTCACGCAGCCGTACCGCTTACGCGGTTACGCTTCCCGAACGTATCGCTGGCCGCAGTGTCCGGAAGCCTGATCGCGTGAGCGATGGGGGCCGCGTCTTTGGTGACGTGGGTGGGGGGCTGCCCATGCCCCGTGGCCGGCGTTGCTGGCCAGCGAAGGCATGGATGCCGGAGCGCAGCCAGCATCGAGTGAGCGCAGGCCCGGAAGTCCGGAGAGAACGTCCGGCCACGGGGCATGGGCAGCCCCTCGCTGGCCGGCGGCCTGGCAGCGTATGCTCAGTCGCATGAGCACCTGCCGCTGCCCGATCTGCTCGGGCGAGACCCACGAGATCCGTGCCAAGCTCGTCTGCCGTCGGTGCGGCACGATTCTCGAAACGTGCTGCGAGGGAGGTCCGATGGCAGGCTCGGGCGACACTGCGGCCGCGCCACCGGCATCGTCGACACCACCGGAAAACCCTCGCGACGAGTGAGTTTTCGGGTCGGGGAAGTTCGATCTTCGGAGGGAAGTTTGCCGGCAGCGCAAACCTGGCCGGTCACGGTGTCCCTGCGTAACGGGATCCGCTGACGACCGGGAATGCCGGCAGGCCCGTTCCGTGGCGTCGGTCGTGCAGTGCCATCACTGGGGATGGCGTCTGCCGGCAGGGGGCCGCGGGGCTTCGGTTTCGCGAAACGTCGGGTGTGAATCCCTTTCCCTCTGGAGGTTGTTGTGAAGAAGCGTCTGACATTCAGTTTCCTGCCTTGGGCGGCCGCCGCCGGCGTGTGTTTCGGTGGCATGGCCCGTGGTGCGGATGCCGTTCCGGCCGCGCCGACCCCGGCCGACGGCTCGGTGCTCGCCACCGAGGCCCCGGCCGCCGAGGCCGCCGCGTCGGCTGACGCGTGCATGAAGACCGTGAAGGTCTGGAAGATGGTCCCGGAGATCCGGGACGTGGAGTGCACCGAGTGGGCCACGGAGGTCCGCGAACGGTCGGTCGAGGTGAAGAAGCGGGTGCCGCGGATCGAGGAGAAGACGCGGACCTACACGGTGATGGTGCCGGAACACCGCACGAAGTCGGTGAACTACACCGTCAACGTGAACGTGCCCGAGACCAGGACGGTCGAGTACAAGGTGAACGTTCCCTACACCGAGCAGGTCGAGAAGTCCTACTCGGTGATGGTTCCGGTCAAGGAGGAGAAGACCGTGACCTACAAGGTGAACGTGCCCTACACGGAGGAGCGGACCGCCACCTACAAGGTGAACGTGCCCTACACCGAGGAGGTCCAGCAGACCTACTCGGTGCGGGTGCCGTACACCGAGGAGATGACGGGCCATCGCACGGTGTCGCGTCGGGTGCCGGTCAAGGGCACGAAGACGGTGACCTGCCGTGGCGGCCACTGGGTGACCGAGGCGAAGGAGATTTCGGCGAACGGCACGTATGACGCCGCCGGCAATCCCTGCTGCCCGAAGGTCGTCTGCTGCCGGAAGTGGGTTCCCACGTGCGAGACCAAGGAGATCGAGGTCACGACGTGGAAGAATGAGTGCGAGCAGGTTGCTTACACCTACTGCGTGAAGAAGTTCCGCAGCGAAGAGCGGACGCGGACGGTGTGCGTGCGGAAGACCCGCTGCGAGGAGCGGACGCGGACCTACTGCGTCAAGCTCTCCCGCTGCGAGGAGCGGACGCGGACCTGCTGCGTGACGAAGATGGTTCCCGAGACCCGCACCAAGTCGGTGTGTGTCAACAAGAGCCGCTGTGAGACTCGCACCCGCGAGATCACGGTGAACAAGTGCGTCCCCGAGACGCGGACCCGCGAGGTCAACTACACGGTCATGGTGCCCGTGCAGAAGACCCAGACCTACACGGTGTGCGCCAGCGACGTGGTCTCGGAGACGAAGACCGAGTCGTACGTGGTTCGCGTGCCGAAGAAGGTCACGAAGCAGGTCTGCGTGAAGGTGAAGAAGTGCGTCGAGGAGCAGGTTCCGGCCGGTGACGCCTGTGGCTGCGGCAACGGCGGCGGCAACGGCGGCTGCGGCAAGAAGGGCGGCCTCCTCGGCTGCAAGAAGGGCTGCTGATCCTTCCCCGGCGGCCCGGCCGCCGGAGGCCTTCGAGCGACAGTGCGGCGGGTCGGGCGAACAGGGTCGCCCGGCCCGCCGCCTCCATTTCCAAACGGCGAGGCTCCATGCACCACTCGCCTGCCTACACTTGAAGCACCATCCACAGGAGTGCCCGAAAACCATGCAGCACTGGCTGATCAAGAGCGAACCCGACGTCTTCTCGATCCACGATCTCGCGAAGGCGAAGAAGCGGACGACCCACTGGGAGGGCGTGCGCAACTACCAGGCACGCAACTTCATGCGGGCGATGAAGCAGGGCGACCTGGCCCTCTACTACCACTCCAATGCCGAGCCCTCGGCCGTGGCGGGCGTGGTCGAGATCGTCCGCGCGGCCTATCCCGATCCCACGGCCTGGGACCCGCGGAGCGACTATCACGATCCCAAGGCGTCGCCCGAGAATCCCGTCTGGTCGATGGTCGACGTGAAACTCGTCGAGATTTTTCCGCGGGAGATCCCGCTCGAGGAACTCCGCGGCGTGAAGGCCCTGGCGGGCATGGAGTTGCTCCGCCGGGGGAGCCGGCTGTCGGTGCAGCCCGTCACGGCAGGCCAGTTTCGGGCGATCCGCACGCTCGCCTCCAAGCCGCCGTCCAGCCGGCCATAATGCGGTCATGCCCTGCCGCATCGAGGCCGACCGACACCCCCCGCCGCCGACGTCACCGGGGCTGCTACCGGAACCGCTCGGCTGGATCGAGACGGCCCTCGGGCGGCTCGCCGACGAGGGCCTCCAGCGGCCGCAGCGCATCCGCGACGGCCGCCAGGGCGCGGAGGTCGTGCTCGACGGCCGGCCGCTCATCAACGTCGGCTCCAACGACTACCTCGGCTACGCCGGCGACGTCCGCCTGACGAAGGCGGCGTCCAAGGCCGCCTGCGCCGAGGGTTTTGGTGCGGGAGCGAGCCCGCTGATCAGCGGGCAGTCGCGGGCCCACGAGCGGCTCGAGCGGGCCATCGCAGACCTGCTCGGCGTGCCGGCGGCCATCACGTTCGCCAGCGGCTTCGCCGCCAACGCCGCCACGATCGCGGCCCTCGTCGGGCCGGGCGACCTGGTGTTCAGCGACGAACGCAACCACGCGAGCATCATCGACGGCTGCCGGCTCTCGCGGGCGACGGTGCACGTCTATCCGCACCGCGACGTGGCCGCAGTCGAGGCGATCCTCGCGGCCGCCCCGGCATCCGGCCGCCGGCTGATCGTGACCGACTCGCTCTTCTCGATGGATGGCACCGTCGCGCCCCTGGCGGATCTCTCCGCGATCGCCAGCCGCCGTGGTGCGATGCTCATGGTCGACGAGGCGCATGCCACCGGCGTCTTCGGAGCCCGGGGAAGCGGCCTTGTCGAGGAGGCCGGCTGCGCCGACGGGGTCCACATTCGCACCGGCACCCTCTCCAAGGCGCTCGGCGCGGCGGGCGGGTTCGTAGCGGGCCATGCCGACCTCGTCCGCTGGCTGCGGCACGCGGCCCGCGGCTGGATCTTCTCCACCGCGCATCCACCGGCGGTCGCCGCCGCCGCCACGAGGGCGATCGAGCTCGTGGCCGTCGAGCCCCGCCGCCGCGCGGAACTTCTGGCGAAGGCCGCCGCGTTTCGCGACCGCCTCGCCACCGCCGGCATCGATCTCGGCGGGGCCACCGCCCAGATCGTGCCGGTCGTCGCCGGCTCGGCCGCAGCCGCCGTCGCCCTCGCCGGGCGGCTCGCCGATCTCGGCTTCTTCGTGCCCGCGATCCGCCCACCGAGCGTGCCCATCGGCCGCAGCCTCGTACGGGCGAGCCTCTCCTGGCTTCACGCACCCACCGACCTCGAACGGCTCGCCGATGCGATCATCACCTGCCACCGCTGAACACCTGCCGTGGTGCGTGATCGGCGCCGGCCCCTCCGGGCTTGCGGCCCTCAAGCGGCTGCGCGAGATGGGTGTCGCGGCCGAGTGCCTCGAGCGGGAGGATGACAGCGGGGGCAACTGGTACCACGGCTCCGGCACCTCGCGGGTCTTCGAGTCAACGCGATTGATCAGCTCCAAGACGCTGACGGCGTTCACCGATTTTCCGATGCCGGCAGCCTATCCCGCCTATCCCGACCATCGGCAGTGCCTCGACTATCTCCGCGGCTACGCCCGGGCCTTCGGTCTCGAGCCCCACATCCGCCTCGGCACGACCGTGGAACGGATCGAGCCCGCGGGCCCTCCCGGTGGAGGCTGGCAGGTGGAGGCCGAGGGCGCGGCGCCACGCGTGTACGGCGGCGTCGTGATCGCCAGCGGCCATAACCACGTGCCGCGATGGCCCACGATTCCCGGGCGGTTCGCCGGCCACCTCCTCCATGCGGCCGACTACGCATCGCCCACGAGGCCCGTGCCGCTCGCCGGCCGCCGGGTGCTGGTGATCGGCGGGGGCAACTCCGGGTGCGACATCGCCGTCGAGGCGGCGAAGCACGCGACCCGCACGGTGCATTCGACCCGCCGGGGCTACTACGTCGTGCCCCGAACGGTCTACGGCCGGCCGGCCGACCTGCGGGGCGAGCGGCTGCTGAAGATGGGGGCCCCCACGTGGCTCCGCCGGCTCGTCGGCCTGCGGATGATCGACCGCACGATCGGCCTGCCCTGGCGGCACGGCCTGCCCCGCCCGGACCACCGCCTCTTCGAGACCCACCCGGTCATCAACTCGGAAATCCTGGGGCTCGTCACCGCGGGCCGCATCCAGCCGATGGGCGACGTGGCCGCATTCGCGGGGCACGAGGTCGTCTTTCGCAACGGCACCCGCGAGGCCTTCGACGTCGTGGTCTGTGCCACGGGCTATCGCATCTCGCATCCGTTCATCGACGCGCGGCACCTCGGGGCCGACGACCCGGACGGCGTGCCGCGACTGTTCATGAACCTGTTGCACCCCGAACGCGACGACGTCGCCGTGGTGGGGCTGATCCAACCCGACGGCGGCCAGTGGGGAATCACCGACCTGCAGGCCGCGGTCGTGGCCCGGATGGCGCGGGCCGCCCGCTCGGCGGCCGGCGCCGCGGCCTGGCTCTACCGCGTCCGCCGGCGGCCGGAGCCTGCACCACCGATCCGCTACGTCGACTCCCCGCGGCACGCGCTCGAAGTCGAGCACCACTCCTACCGCCGCCGGCTCGAACGGCTGATCGCCGCGATCGACCGGCGCCTGCGGCACGAGCGGGCGGCGGCCGCTACCAGCACGTCTTCCCGCCGTTGACGGCGATCGTCTGCCCGGTCACGAAGGCCGCTTCGTCGCTCGCGAGGTACACCGCCGCGAAGCCCACCTCGTCGGGCCGGCCCCAGCGGCCCAGCGGGACGCTGGCGAGGTAGGCATCCTTCTCGGCCTGCGGATCGTCCCTGTGGCGCTCCACGGGAATCCACCCGGGAGCGATCATGTTGACGGTGATGCCGAACGGCGCGAGTTCGTGGCACATGCTGCGTGACCAGCCGGTCTGGCCCCCCTTGGCGGCGACGTACGCCGAGAACGGCGCGACGCCGAGATGGAAGACCTCGCTCGTGATGTTGATGAGCCGGCCGTGCCGCCGGGCCTTCATGCCGGGCAACACCCGCCGGGCCAGGAGGTAGGGGCTTTTCACGAAGAAATCGAGCATCTGCTGGTGGAAGTCCCAGTCGTATTCCTCGATGGGCCGCTGCGGCTGCGCCGGCGTGGCGTTGAAGACCACGATGTCGACCGGCCCGAGCGAGCCCTCGATCGCGGTGACCATGCGGTCGATCTCGGACTCGCTGGTGACGTCGGCACGGAAGAGCTTGGCCGTGGCACCCTGTGACCGCAGCGCCGCGAGCGTCTCCTCGGCACGAGTGGTGTCGTTGGCATAGTTGACGGCCACCGTCGCGCCGGCGCGGCCGAGGCAGGCGGCCGTGGCCTTGCCCAGGCCGGTGGACGAACCGGTGACCAGGGCCACGCGGCCGGCGAGCGAAAATGGCGTCGTGGGAGACATGGACATGTGCTGCTCCACGGAGGATGGACGGGGCTCTCGGCCCGGCTCACCGGATGGAGGCCGCCCATGCAGCAGTGAGGCGGTGCATGATACCGGCGATCGCACCCTGCCGCTTGCTCGAGCGCGTCGCCACGATCGTGCAATCGCCCAGCGAGGCGGCCAGGCTCCGCAGCCGCACGAACCTCGACGCAGCCCGAGGAACAGCCGTGGGTGACTAGCGGCTTGACACGTTATCAGCGGTGCTGGGAAAATGCGTCGGGTATGCGATGCACGCACGCACGCACGGCGGAGGCATCGACCTCGATGGGGTTCCAGGGCTGTTCGTCGGGCCGGCTCACCCGCGCAGGTCGCGTGCCCGGGCACGCTGCAGTCGGCACGGTCCTGGCGGTCGTGCTTCACACCGCCGCCACGGCTGGCGAGACGTCGCCCGTCGATTTCTCGCGCGACATCCAACCGCTCCTCGCCAAGCGGTGCCTGTCGTGCCACGGCCCCGACACGCAGGAGGCAGGCCTGCGGCTCGATGCCGTCGAATCCTCCCGCGCCGCCCTCGACAGCGGCTCCCATGCGATCGTACCGGGCGATCCCGCGACGAGCGAACTCGTCGCCCGCATCACCTCGGATGATCCCGACCTGCGGATGCCCCCGGAGGGCGCCAGGCTCTCGGAGTCGCAGGTCGCGCTGGTGCGCCGCTGGATCGCCGAGGGCGCGGAGTACCGTGCCCACTGGGCATTTCGTCCGGTCGAGCGGCCCGACCTGCCGGTGTCGACCGCTGGTGAGCGAACCTCCACTCCGATCGACGCGTTCATCGACGCGGGACTCGCGGCCCGGGGACTGCCCCGCCCCGACACGGCCGACAAAGCCACGCTCCTGCGCCGGGCCACGTACGGCGTCACCGGCCTGCCGCCCACGGAAGCCGAGATGGGGGCCTTTCTCGCCGATGAATCGCCCGATGCCTGGGAGAAGGTCGTCGACGGGCTCCTCGCCTCGCCGCACTACGGCGAGCACTGGGCCCGCCACTGGCTCGACCTCGTCCGCTACGCCGAGACCAACTCCTTCGAACGCGACGGCGTCAAACCGCATGCCTGGCGCTACCGCGACTACGTCATCCGCTCCTTCAACGACGACAAGCCCTACGACCGGTTCGTGATCGAACAGCTCGCGGGTGACGAGCTCCCGGAGCCGTCGACCGACGCGCTCGTCGCCACCGGGTACTACCGGCTGGGATTGTGGGACGACGAGCCGGCCGATCGCCTGCAGACCCGCTACGACTGGCTCGACGACATCGTCTCGACCACTGGCCAGACCTTCCTCGGACTGACCATCAACTGCGCCCGCTGCCACGACCACAAGATCGATCCGCTGCCGCAGCGCGACTACTACGCGATGCTCGCGTTCTTTCACAACGTGACCCCCATGGGCAACGGCGGCGACCAGATCGAGCGGCCGCTGTTCGAGAACGGCGCGGATCGGCTGCGGTACGAGGCCGCCGTGGCCGACCTCGCTCGCCGCCGCGACACGGCTCAGGCGGCCGTCACGGAGATCGAGAGCCGCTTCCGGGCGGCGGTCGAGCGGCAGGAGGCGGGTCGTCCCGCCGGCGGCGACCTCGACGACCTGGCCTTCCGCTTCTACCGCGACTCCTGGGACAGCCTGCCCGCATTCGACGAACTCAAGCACGAGGACGAGGGACCGATCCCGGGCAACCTGTTCGACATCGCCATCGCCCCTTCGCTGCGGCCTGATCACTTCGGTTACGTGTTCACCGGATTCCTCAAGGTGCCGGCCGATGGCGAGTACACCTTCTCGCTCGATTCCGACGACGGCTCCCGGCTCACGATCGACGGCCACGTGATAGTCGAGTACGACGGCATCCACGGGGAGGGCACACCCCGGTCCGCCACCGTCCGGCTCCCCGCGGGCCGCCGGGCGATCCGCCTCGACTACTTCCAACGCCTCCACGGCAAGGGGCTTACGGTCGCATGGTCCGGCCCCGGATTCACCGGTCGCAGCCTGTCGGTGGGCCCGCGGGGAGGCGACGCCGCCCGGCTCGACCTCGCCAAGGCCGTCCGCACCGACGGCGAGCGGATCCTCGGACCGGAGGCCATGAAGGACTACGCGGCGAGGGTGCAGGCGCTCGAACGCCTGAAGAAGGAGACGGTGCCCGTCGACATGGCCCTCGTCGTCACCGAAAGCGGTGCCACGCCGCCGGAAACATTCGTCTTTCATCGCGGCAATCCCCACGCGGAGCCCAACCCCGAGAAGCGGGTCGAGCCCGGCTTTCCGGCACTCCTCTCGCCTCCTGCCCCCATCGTGGAGCCGCCGTCCGATGGTCGCTCCAGCGGCCGCCGCACGGCGCTGGCGACGTGGATCGCCTCGCCGACAAACCCGCTCACCGCCCGGGTGATGGCCAACCGGATCTGGCAGCACCACTTCGGCCGCGGGATCGTCCGTAGCCCGAGCAACTTCGGGCTCATGGGCGACCCGCCCACCCATCCGGAACTGCTCGACTGGCTGGCGTCCGAACTCGTCGCGGGAGGATGGCGGCTCAAGCCGCTCCACAAGGCGATCCTCACGTCACGGGCGTACCGGGCGACCTCGCGGGCGGTGCCCGAGGCGCTGGCCAAGGATCCGCTCAACGACGCGTTCTGGCGGTTCGACATGCGGCGGCTGTCGGCCGAGGAGATCCGCGACTCGATCCACGTGGCCAGCGGCGCGTTCAATCCGAGGATGTTCGGCCCCGGCATCTATCCCGCGATGCCTCAGGCCGTGCTGGCCACCCAGTCGCAGCCCGGCAAGGGCTGGGGCGAATCGTCCCCCGAGGAACAGGCGCGCCGCAGCGTCTACATCCACGCCAAGCGGTCACTGCCCACGCCGATCCTCGCCGACTTCGACCTCGCCGATCCCGACGCCTCCTGCCCCGTGCGGTTCACGACCACGCAGCCCACCCAGGCCCTGGGGATGATGAACGGCGACTTCCTCCACCGCCAGGCCCGGGCCTTCGCCGAGCGGGTTCGCCGCGAGGCCGGCGGCACGAACGCCGACCAGACGGAGGCGATGATCCGCCGGGCGATCGAGGTGGCCCTGGTGCGGTCGGCCGCGGACGAGGAGGTGGCCCGCGGCGTGGCCCTGGTCGACAGGCTCGGGGCCCAGGATGGCGTCGGCCCCGGCCGTGCCCTCGAGCTGTACTGCCTGATGATCCTCAACCTCAACGAGTTCTGCTATCTCGACTGACCTCCGCGGGAACCGACCGATGTCCACACCGCCACGACCGCAGGGGCAGTTCTGCCGGCGCACCCGCCGGGAGTTTTTCTGGGAGGCGGGCGGGGCGTTCACCGGCTTGGCCCTCGCCGGAATGCTCGAGCAGGGATTCTTCGCCCGCCAGGTCCGCGCCGCGACGGGCCTGCCGTTCGCCAGCCCGCTCGCGGCCAAGCCGCCGATGATCGCCCCCACGGCGAAGAGCGTGATCTTTCTCTTCATGTATGGCGGCCCGAGCCACGTCGACACGTTCGACTACAAGCCCGCGCTCTATCCGCTCGACGGCAAGACGATCCCGGTCAGGACCAAGGGCCGCGGGGGCGAGAAGAGCCAGGGCCGGGTGGTGGGGCCGAAGTGGAAGTTCAAGCAGTACGGCCAGTGCGGCAAATGGGTCAGCGACCTTTTTCCGCACGTCGCCCGCCATGTCGACAAGATCTCGTTCATCCATTCCATGACGGCCGATTCGCCGATCCATGGCTCGGCGATGCTGCAGATGAACTCCGGCAAGATCCAGTCGGGAGCGCCCTGTCTCGGTTCCTGGGTCACCTACGGACTCGGCAGCGTCAACGAGAACCTGCCCGGGTTCGTGGTCATGCTTGACCCGACGGGGGGTCCGATCTCGGGGGCCAAGAACTGGTCGAGCGGCTACATGCCCGCGACCCACCAGGGCACGCTCCTGCGTTCGAAGGGCGCCCCGATCCTCGATCTCGCCCCTCCCGACGACATGCCGCTCGAGGCCCAGCGGGCGATGCTCGACGCCCTGCGCCACGCGAACACCGCGCACCTCCTCTCGCGGGGCGACAACACCGAACTCGCTGCGCGGATCGCCTCCTACGAACTCGCCTGGAAGATGCAGGAGCACGCGCCGGAGGCGGTCGATCTCGCGAGCGAGACCGAAGAGACGACAAAACTCTACGGCCTCGACAACCCGCGGACGGCCGACTTCGGTCGCCGCTGCCTCCTCGCCCGGCGACTCGCCGAGCGGGGCGTGCGGTTCATCCAGCTCTATTCCGGCGGTGCCCACAACGACGACAACTGGGACGCCCACGGCGACCTGGAGAAGAACCACAACTTCCACGCCGGCAACACCGACCAGCCGGTGGCGGCACTGCTCGAGGATCTCCACCGGCGAGGCATGCTCGACGAGACGCTCGTCATCTGGGGAGGCGAGTTCGGCCGGCAGCCCACGGCCGAATACGCCGAGGGCACCGGCCGCGACCACAACTCCTTCGGGTTCACGATGTGGATGGCCGGCGGCGGCATCAAGGGGGGCGTGAGCGTCGGAGAGACCGATGAACTCGGCTCGGCCGCGATCTCGCCGGGCCCGGCCCACGGCAACGGCGACAAGCCCGGCTTCCACGTGAAGAGCCTCCACGCGACCGTGCTCCACTGCCTCGGGCTCGACCCCAACCGGCTCAGTTACTTCTTCGGCGGCCTCGACCAGAAACTGGTCGGCGTGGAGCACGTCGAACCGATCCGGGAGATCCTGGCCTAGCGCGCATGTGTCGCTACCGCTGTGGCGGCAGCGCGAGTGGCGTCGATGCCGGGGCGGCGGGGTCCGGCGCCGCCGGAGGCGGCTGCCCGAACACGGCCTCGAGCCCCCGGCCGATGCCGTCCTTGATCACGGCCTCCGCCGTGTTCTCGACGATCCGGCCGAGGATCGCATCGAGCGCCGCGGCGTCGAACTGCGGCTTCTGAACGGTTCCCTTGAGGGGCACCACCAGCGGCGTGCGGAAGAGCTGGCCGAGCACCGGCGTGCGGCCCACCAGATCACCACGCAGCGACACCTCGAGCCGCATGTCGAGCGAGCCGTCCTCGCCCACACTCCCCTGCGAGGTCACCACGAGCTGGCCCGTGTCCATCACCAGACCCTCGTGGGCCAGCCTGCGGCCGGCGAGCCGCACGCGAACCGGCTCGGGCCGAACCCGCATGAGCACCGCCTTGTCGCCGAAGGCGAACCTCGGGTCGACCACGCTTTGCAGTTTCACGATCAGGTTCGCCAGCGGCTGCACGGCCGGGGCGGGCGCTACCTCCACGCCCTCGAAGAGCACCTGTCCGGCCAGTTCGCCACCGAAGGCATCGCCGAGGGGCAGGCGGGCACCGGCCAGATCGGCCGTGACCGCGCCCGAGATGGTCGTCGAATGTCCGAGCACCGGCGACAGGCAGTTCGCGAACCGCGACCCGAGGCCACCGGCGAGCGGCACCCGCTCGACGACGCGGCCGGGCGGGATGATCAGTTCTCCGGGTGCGGGCACGAGCCGCAGCCAGGGCGCACCGCGGATCCGGCCCCCGGACACCGACAGATCGAGCGGCCCGAGGGCGAGCTGCCCTTCGAGCAGCCGCACGGCCACCTCGCCCGCGGCGACCGGCAGCCCCTCGATCTCGGCCGTGGTCCAGGCCGCCGAGGTATCGATCGCGAAACTCCGCAGCCGATCATCGACGACGCTCCCGGAGGCGCGAACGACCGTCGCCGTGACCTGCGGCTGCGGGTCGGTGCCCCGGGTCGCCGCCAGCCAGTCGTCGGGCAGAGGCAGCGTGGCCTGCGGGGACGATGCCGCCGGCGATGCCGCGACTCCCGGCCGGGCATCGACCCCGAGGGGGCCGCGGAGCGCGAACGGCCGGCCCACGGCTCCCGCCAGCCGCACACGATCGCCGACCCACGGCGTCATGAGCCGCATGACCTGCTGCCAGTCGTAGGTCACGGTGCCGTCGAGTTCGAGCATCCGTCGGGTCGCCCAGTCATCGACCCGTCCACGTGCGGCCACCGCCAGCGTCGACGACTCGACGGCCAGCCGATCGACCACGATCCGGTCGACGAGCCCGCCCCCGGCCGCACGGGGCCGCGTCACCTCGACCACGCCCACGAGCCGCGGCTCGGCCCAGAGCGAGCGGGGCGGCGAACCGCCCGCGGCCAACGCCAACTGGCTGCCCGTCGCCTCGACCAGCACGTTGAGGCCGGCCTGCGTGTCGACGATCTCCACGGTGCCCCAGCCGCGGCCCGTCACCGGCCAGCGCGTGGCGACGTCGCCCGGCACGAACCAACGCTCCACCCGGCCCACGTCGGCCTGCCACTGCATCCGCCCGCGAAGCCGGTCGATCACGCCACCGTCCGACGGCCGCGGCGGCAGCCACGATCCGCCACCGGTGCGGAGCGACAGGCTCGTGGAGAGGATCTCCGCCGCGGAGAGGTCGACCCGCCCGCTCGCCGCGTCGATCCGGCCCGCGGACGTCACCACCACCCGCGGCTCGGCGATTTCCCGGCCCTGCCAGCGAGCCACGAACTTCTCCACCTCCGCACCGGCCCGTTGCCACTGCCAGCCATCGCCCTGGGGCGCGACCGACGTCGACGCCGTGATGCGACCGGAGAGTTCGAGGCCGGCGGCGGCCAGGGCGGGCCAGACGACGGCCAACCGTGGATGCCAGCTGGCGAGTTCGCCCCGGAGAGAACACTCGACGACGACGCTCGTCGCATTGGCTGCCGGACGCACGGCCGGCACGGCGGCTGCCGCGAGGCCGACGACCGCGGCCACGTCGACGACCGCACCGCCGGCGAGCGACGCCTCGAGCCGATCATCGCCCGCCGCCACCAGCACCCGCGCCTGCTCGACCGCCGCCGCGCCGGTCGTGAAGGCCCCCATGGCCTCCGCCTCGATCGCGAGGTCTGTGTCACGCCACGTCGGCCTGCCCGGCAGTACGAGATCGATGTCGGTGAGGCTGGCCGCGACCGTCGCCGTCTGGCCGCCGGCGACCGGGTCGGCGGTCACGTCGATGCGGCCCCGCGATCGGCCACGGCCCGTCGCGGGCCCGAGGTCGAGCACCCCGGCGAGGCCGTCGACGAGCCCGCCGACGTCGGCCGTCCACTGGACGCCGAACGCCGCGGGCGTGCCCGACGCCGAGACTTCAATCGCCTGCGAGACGATCCGTGCCTCCTCGACGACGAGCCGGGAGTCACGACCAGCGGACCGCCTGCCCCGCAGCCATGCGGCGAACGGCTCGGGCCAGGCCAGCTGCCGCTCGGCCACGGCCGGTGCATCCCCACCGGCCGGCGCCTCTGCCACGGCGGCCTGCACGGCCGCGAGGTCGCGGACCGTGGCCCGCACCTCGATGACCCGCTCGCCACCGTCCGGCCGCGCGGCCGCGGCGAGCCGCAGGCTGCCCCCGGTGACCCGCACGTCGGGCCGCACGGCGAGCCCGCCGGGCAGCGCCCGCGCCGCGGCCGCGAGGTCGACATCCACCGATGCCGAAAAGTCGTCACCGGCGAGATGCTCCACCCAGTCGCGGAGATCGTCGCCGGGCAGCCGCAGCATGCCGGAGGCTTCGGCCTGAAAGGCGGGCGACGACGCGGCGAAGCGGCGCACCGCGACGCCGTCGCCCCGCAGCGACACGTCGAACGGCATCGTCACCCGCTCCACCGCGAACCGTTCCGTGAGGTCGGAGGCGGCACATACCGCGAACTGCTCGAGCGTCGCGTCGCCGCTCACGTGCCGTCCTGCGGCATCGTCGGTGACGTCGATCCGCAGGTCGGCGATGCCGTCCACCAGGTTCGCGAGTCCGAACCGCGTGGCGATCACGCTCGAACCGCCGAGGGGCAGCCGGTGGGTGGCGATCGTCACGGTGCGACTGCCATCGGCGGCGGCTGCGGGCGACGAGACGGACCAGCCCCCTTCGCGCACGAGCACCGCTGCAGCGGCCGCAGGCAGCGTCGAGCGATCGAGCCGCGCTCCCGTGGATGCGGGGGTGGCAGGGGGCGGCCCCGACGGCGGCTCCCCGCGCGGACCGTCGGAGTGCCTGAGCCGGCCGGCGGCGGTCCAGCCCGCGAGCGAGCCGTCGGGAAGGAGCGTGCCCGCCCCGATCACCTCGGACAGCCGCCACGCATCGCGGCGAACCGTGTCGACCAGTTCGATCGTCGCCCCGACGATCTCGAGGTCCATGGCGACCGGCCGGCCGACGGTCGCGAGCCACGGCGCCAGGATGTCTTCGAGCGAACTGCCGTCGCCCCGCACCTCGACGATCGCTTCCATGTCGGCCAGCCGCACGGCGCCGAGCGAGGCCGGATCGAGGGCCAGGCGGACGAGGCCGCGGTCAATCGCCAGCCGCGGCACCATCACCGCCGCCCTCCCGGCCCGGTCGCGGAGCACGACGTCGCGATATTCGATGCCGTCGAACCAGCCCCACGAGGCCGCGCCGCTCTCGATCGTGCCGTCGATGCCCGCAAACGCCCCGACCAGCGGCCTGTCGCGGAGGCTCGTGTGCACGAGCACCGCCGGCGCGATCCAGAGGGCCGCGCTGGCAACTGCGAGCATGCCGAGCACGGCCACCGCGACGCGGCGCCCGCTCCTGTTCACCGCTCCACGACGCGAATGACGCCTCGCCATGCGGCGAAGTATAGGAGTGGGCCGTCAGGGCCGCGAAGGCGGGATTCCTGCCGCTTCGAGCCGCGTCATGTCGGCGGGCGTGTCGAGATCGAGGAACGACGTGAGTCCCGGGTCGATGTCGGCGAACTCGGCGGCAGCGACGAGCCGCACCGGGGCGGCCTCGGCCAGCAGGTCGGCAAGCACCCGCCGCGGGCCGTGCCCCGCGGCGGCGGACGCCGACAGTACGGGGAGCAGGCCGCACTCGATCACCGACACGAGCACCTGCGGATGCCCGGCGACGACCGGCACCACGACACGGGCCCGCGACTCTCCAGCGATCGCGAGCAACCGGGCGACGACCGCGGGGGCGAGCAGCGGCACGTCGCACGACGCCACGAAGGCCAGCCGCGGCGGATTCGGCCCCGCAGCCACGTGCGTCAGGCCATCGCAGAGGCCGGCCAGAGGGCCGCCGGCCGGCCGCCTGTCGCGGACCACCTCCACGCCGTCCGGAAGTGCAGGAAGAGGCTGGCCTGCGGCGGCCACGACCACCACCCGGGGCACGATCGTGGCCACGGCCCGGCAGACGCGGACCAGGCACGGTTGGCCCGCGACGGGCAGCGCCGCCTTCCCGCCGGGGCCGAGCCCGAGCGCCGCAAGCCGTGTCGAACCGCCACCGGCCAGAACGATCGCCACCGCCGCGGCCTGGCCTTCGGCAACGAGATTGTTTCCTGCCACTCCACCATTCTCCCGCACGGCACCGCCTGGTTCACGATACCGTCGGCGTGTCCTTCACGCCGCAGCCGCCGCGGAGCCGGCGGTTTTGCCCGCGGCTGCGGCACCACGAACGATGGCGGGGCACAGGCGGCAGGTGCCGCTGCACCGTTCCCGGCAGCCCCGGATGCCATCTCGTGACCGCCCGAGCGCATCGGGCCGGGGAGGCGACGATGGTCGAGCGTGGCTGCGTGTCGATGGAGCATCTCTCGCTCGAGGCGGTGCGGACGCTTCTCGCGCCGCAGACCGCTCCGTGCCTCTCGCTCTACCTGCCGACCCATCGCACCGTGCCCGACAACACCGTCGACCGGCAGTCGTTCGGGCATCTGGTTGACGGCTTCGAGATGGCGCTCTCCGCCACGCGGCCGCGGCACGAGATCGAGCGGTTGCTGCGCCCCTTCCACGTGCTCGCCGACGACGTGCAGTTCTGGCAGCACACCCGCGACGGCCTCGCGGTGCTGGCGAGCGACGGACTGGCCCGGGTCTTTCTGCTGCAGCGGCCGGTCAGGCCGCTGGCGGTGGTGACCGGCCGGTTTCACCTGATGCCGCTGGTGCGGCTGGCCTCGGCCCTGGAGCGGTGCCATGTGCTCGCGGTGACCAGCCGGGAGGCGCGTCTCTACGAGGGGACGCTCTGGCGGGATGCCGACGGCTCGGCCCTCGACCGGATCGACCCCGTCGAGCTGGTGCCGGCGCCGGGGTCTGCGCCCACATCACGACTCACCCGCGGCGACGTGATCGACGAGGAGACCTTCCAGCCCCATCGCGTGGAGCGGGGCCTCGGGCCCGCCGGCCTGGCGGGCACGACGGCCGTGCATGGCGGCGCGGGTTCGAAGCACGACGACGTCGATGCCGACACCGAGATCTTCCTGCGGCACGTCGACACGGTCGTGTGGGAGCAGGTCTCGCGGACGACCGGCCTGCCGCTGATCCTGGTCGCCGGCCCGCGGGTGGCAGCCACGTTTCGCGGCCTGTCGAAGAACGACTTGTTGCTCGAGGGGCACGTGTCCAAGGATCCCCACCTGCTGACCCGCGACGAACTCGCGGCGGCCGCCAGCCCGGTGCTCGCCGCGGCGGTCGCCGGGCGGATCGCCGGCGAGGTGCGGGCCTTCGCGCAGGCCCGCGACCGCGATCTCGCGGCGGGCGACCTGGCCGACATCGGCCGGGCGGCGGTGGCCGGCCGCGTGGCCACGCTGCTCATTGAATCCGACCGGTTCGAGGCGGGCCGCTTCGACCGGTCGACCGGGGCCGTGGAGTACGACGGCGAGCCGCCGGCGCGCAGCGGCGCCCACACCCGGGAGGACGTCTTCGGCGCTGTCGCCGAAACGGTGCTCGCCCACGGCGGCACGATCATCCCCCTGGCCCGCAACGACATGCCGACCGAATCGGGCGTCGCGGCGATCTACCGCTACTGACCGCTGCCGACTTCCGCCACCCCCGAGCCGGCGACCCACCGATCGTCGACGCGGTCTACACTCGGCTGCATGGACACCCCTGATCCGCTGTTCGCCACGAGCCCAGACCGCCACGGCACGGGATCCGAGAAGTGGGATCGCTACACGGGCCGCGATGTGATCCCCGTGTGGGTGGCCGACATGGATTTCGCGGCGCCGGCCGAGGTGCTGGCGGCGATCCACGAGCGGGTCGACCACGGCGTGTTCGGCTACACGCACGAGCCGCCGGGATTCTGCGAGTCGCTTGCGGCGCACCTCCGGCGCCGCCACGGCTGGGACGTCGAGCCCACGCGGATCGTCGCCACGCCCGGGGTGGTCACGGGGCTGGCGATCACGGCCCGACTGCTGGCGGAACCCGACGACGGCATCCTCACGTTCACGCCGGTCTATCCGCCGTTTCTCACGCTGCCGGGGCTCGCCGGCAGGCGGTGCGTCCGCGTGCCGCTCGTGCAGGAGGCGGCGCGGTGGGCGATCGACTGGGGCGCCCTCGAGGCGGCCGCCGGGCCCTCGTGCAAACTCTTCTGGCTCTGCCATCCTCACAATCCCACGGGCACGGTCTTCAGTCGTGTCGATCTTCTCAAGCTCGCCGAGTTCGCAAGCCGCCACGGTCTGACGGTGGTGAGCGACGAGATCTGGAGCGATCTGCTCCTTGATGACGAGCACGGAGGCCCGCGGCACATCCCCTTTGCAAGCCTCGACCATCCGGCGGCCCGTGCGGCGATCACCCTCGTCGCCCCGTCGAAGACCTGGAACCTCGCGGGGCTGGGCTGCGCAGCCTCGATCCTGCCCGATGCCGCGCTCGGCCGCCGCTGGCGGATCGCGGGCGGTGGCCTCGTGCCGATGGTCAATCCGCTCGGCTACGCGGCGGCGATCGCCGCCTGGGACCACGGCGACCCGTGGCGGCGGCGGCTCGTCGACCTCGTGCGCCGGCATCGCACGCTCGTGCAGGAGGCCGTGACGGCGATCCCCGGGCTCTCCTGCGCGCCAGCCGAGGCAACGTATCTCGCCTGGATCGACTGCCGGGGCACGGGCATCGCGGATCCGCAGGCGGCCTGCGAGGCGGCGGGCCTGGGTCCATCGGACGGCCGCGAGTTCGGCGCGCCGGGGTTCATCCGCGTCAACACCGCCTGCCCCACCGACCGGCTCTCCGAAGTTCTCGCCAGGCTGACGCGGGCGTTTTAGTCGGCTCGGCGGTCGATCAAGGCTACCGCTACGCGATCAACCTTCCCTGCGACTGGCTGATCGTGACATCGATGCGGGCAATCCGCCTCTACTCGAAATCAGCCGACCAGCACAGCTACGAGGCCTTCGACACCGAGGCCGTGGCCCGCGACGAGTCCACACTCAAGCGATTCGTGTTTCTGCTCGGCGCCGACCGCATCGTGCCGGAGTCGGGCATCTGCCATCTGGCGGGCTTGCTGGCCGAGTCGGAGCGCGTGGGCCGGGAGCTCACACGCACCTTTTACGACGCCCATGCCGGCATGCGGCTCGACATGTTTCGCCGGCTCGTGGCCGACAATCCGGGCGTGCCGCGGGCCGCGCTCATCGGATTCACGCAGCGGATCCTCGACCGCGTGCTCTTCTGTGCCTTCTGCGAAGACCGCGGCCTCTTGCCGGTCGACACGCTCAAGAAGGCCTACGAGCATGCCGACCCCTATCACCCGCGGCCCATCTGGGGGAATTTCCGGGGGCTGTTCGCGGCCGTGAACCACGGCAATGCGGCGCTCGGCATCCACGCCTACAACGGCGGCCTGTTCGCCGACAACGATCCGGAGTTCGAGTCGCTCGTCGTGTCCGACGAGGTGTGCAGCCATTTCCGGGATCTCGGCAGCTACGACTACCGCGACGCCGCGGCGGCGGCCCTGGCCGAGACGGGCCGTTCGCTGATCGACGTCGACATCCTCGGCCACATCTTCGAGCAGTCGATCGCCGATCTGGAAAAGCTCCGCGATGACACCGCCACGCCCGTGGCCGAGTCCGCGGCCACGAAGAAGGCCAGCCGGCGGAAGAGCGAGGGCGTGTTCTATACGCCGTCGTTCGTCACCCGCTCCATCGTGGAGCAGGCGCTGGGCGGCGTGGTGGCCGAACGGTTCGAGGCCCTGCGGAAGACGCGGGAGGCCGAAGCACGAGGAGCCGCAAAAGCGGCGCTCGCCGAGCCAGCCATGTATCGGCTCGACGCGCTCAAGCCTCCGGCCCGGACGGCGCTCGTGGAGTTTTGGGAGGCGTGGCAGGACGACTTGGCGACCGTGCGGCTGCTCGACCCGGCCTGCGGCTCGGGGGCATTTTTGATCGAGGCCTTCGATCAGCTGCATGCCACCTATCAGGCGAGTAACGACCGGCTGCAGGAGCTGCGGGGCCACCGCTCGCTCTTCGATCTCGACAAGCGAATCCTGGAACACAACCTCTATGGCGTCGATCTCAACGAGGAGGCGGTCGAGATCTGCCGCTTGAGCCTGTGGATCAAGACGGCCTCTCGTGGCAAAGCCCTCACGAGCCTCGATCACACGATCCGGGCGGGCAACAGCATCGTGGCCGAGCCGAGCATCCACCCGCGGGCCTTCGACTGGCAGGCGGCGTTTCCGCAGGTGTTTGCGGCTGGCGGCTTCGACGTGGTGGTGGGTAATCCGCCCTACGTGCGGCAGGAGCTGCTCGGAGCCATCAAGCCGTATCTCGAGGAGCACTACGCCGCCTATCACGGCATGGCGGATCTCTACGTCTATTTCTACGAGCTGGGGCTGAACGTTCTGAAGCCGGGCGGCCTGCTCTCGTTCATCGTCACCAACAAGTGGATGAAGGCGGGCTACGGCGAGCCGCTGCGGACGCTGTTGGCGGACACCTCGTGGATCGAGTCGGTCGTGGACTTCGGCAACGCCAAGCAGATCTTCGAGGATGCCGACGTGTTTCCGTCGATCATCGTGGCCCGCAAGCCCGCGGCGCAGCAGGCGGCACAGCCGAAGACGGCCCGGCTGTGCTCGATTCCGCGGGAGCAGCTGCGGATCGACGACCTCTCACGGCAGATCGCCGAGCAGGGCACGGCCCTGCCGCTGGAGCAGCTCTCCAGTGCCGCGTGGCAGCTGGAGCCGGGCGGGGTGGCGGGGCTGTTGAACAGCGAGCCGTCGGACGAGATTCGCACGGGCATCGCGGCTCGCGTCGAACGGCTGCTGGCGATCACGGCCTCCCAGCACGACACCGCCCGCACGTTCCTCGACTGGCTGAAGGTCGAGCACGCGATCGACAAGCCGACGCAGCGGCTGCAGGGTTTCGTCGAGCTTGATTCCGACGGCTTCGTCGCCGAAATCAAAAAAGATCCGCGGTCGGAAAAACCCGCTCTCGGCCGCCGCCGTGAAGCACCTGCGCGATGAATTTGCCCGGTCGGTCGAGCCCGCGCAGGCCCTGGCCCGCGAGGCCGTGGAGGCGGAGCACGCCGTGAGCGATCTCGTGAACGCCGCCTACGGCCTCACGCCCGACGAGATCGACCTGATGTGGGCCACCGCCCCGCCACGAATGCCCGTGGCCCGCCCCCCGGCAAGCGGCTGATTCCCGATGCCTGCGGCGAAAAACTCACGACACCGACGCCGGCTGCCGATTTTCTGGTTGCCCGGGCTCTCATTCGCATGGAGAGTTCGATCAACACACCCGTCGCACCGCTCCCTTCCCCGGAAGGTGACGTGCATCAAGGACGGGTTTTTTTATGCGCCGACTCTAGCGCGGCGGGGTGCCATGCGCCTCCACCATTTCGGCCAGCCCTGCCGAAGGGCAAAGACTGGCTCCCGCCGGGTGTGCCGGGCAATGATCGCCTGTTTGCTTCGCTCCTGCTGCAGTACCAACTGATGAAACGGTGCCCCGGCGTCGCCACAGCCTGCGACGCATGGCGACGCCGCGTGATCGCTCACCTGGATGCGCCGCCCCCGGTCGCCAACGCCCACCTGGCGATGGGCATGCCGCCCACCTGGAAGACCCATCCCCTGTGGGAGTGAGCATGACGCTGCGCATCACCCCCTCGTCCACGAGCCGTCGATGAACCGCCACGGCGAGCCCGCGGGCCCCGCGTCGCGCACGATCTCCGGCAGGCGGTTCTCCGTCCAGCCGTCGTAGCAGACCCGGCGGGCGAAGCGGAGCATCGTCCACGGAAAGCCGACCGCCGAGAAGAACGGCGGCCCCGCCGAAGGCCACGGGCCGCCGTGCTGCATCGAGGGCACCACGGCGAGCCCGGTGGGCATCCGGTTTTCAATGACGCGGCCGGCACGGTCCACGAGCAACGGCACCGTCGCAGTGAACGCGGCGTCGTCGCGGCCGTTCTTGGCCGCGTAGAGGCTCGCGCCGAGCGACCCGTGCACGCAGCCAAGGCCGCAGTGCAGCTCCTCGAGCGACTCGCAGACCACAAGCACCGTCGCATTGCCGAAGGCTTCGACGACGAGGTCCGCGGGCCGCGCGAGAAGCTCGCGGGCCGACACCTCGAGGAGCACCGGCACGTGGCTCGCCGGCCCCGCGGCCGCGGCCGTGCCCGCCAGCACCCGCGCGCCGGCTCGCTCGAGCCTGCCGATCGACGCCACGAGCCGCTCACAGCCCGCCGGACCGAGCAGCACCTGCGGACCGATCGCGGCAAACTTCTCCGCAAGCGTTGCCACGAAGGACTGCCCTGCCGCATCACCCACGAGAAACACCAGGCCCGGCTTCGTGCAGAACTGGCCCGCCGAGCCGGTCACGCTCGCGGTGAGTTCGTCGGCGATCGCGGCGGCCCGTTCGGCGAGGGCACCCGGCAGGAGCACCACAGGGTTCACGCTTCCCATCTCCACCCAGATCACGCGGCCGGCGGCGCTGGCGGCACGGAAGAGCGTTTCCCCGGCGGCCTGGCTGCCGGTGAAGCCGGTCGCCCCCACGCGGGTATCGGCCACGAGCCGCTCGCCGTCGGGCGGCTCGAGCCCGTGGAGCAGCTGCACGGTGGCGGCGGGCAGGCCGGCCTCACGCAGGGCCGCGACCGCCTCCTCGGCGGCGAGCCGGGAGACCGCCGGATGTCCCTCGTGGGCCTTGGCGATCACGGGGTTGCCGGCGGCGATCGCCGCGGCGAAGTCGCCGCCGGTGACGGCGCCGTAGGCGAAGGGAAAGTTGGCCGGTGGAAAGACCACGACGGGCCCGAGGCCGATGGCGGCGGCGCGGATGTTTTTGGCCCGGTCGATCATCGCCATCCGCCAGGTGCCCTCGCGGGCACTGGCGGCGGCCTGGCGCAGCTGGTCGAGCATGCGCGGCATCTCCACGTCGGCGAGCCGGGGCTCCTTCGGCAGGCCCGTCTCCGCATGGGCCACGGCCACGAGCTCCCCGGCGCGGGCCTCGAGCCGCGTGGCATAGCGCTCGAGGAACTCGGCCAGGGCGGCCGCGGGCAGCCGGGCGAGTTCACGCCCCGCGGCCGTCGCCGCCTCGAGCGCCGCCTCCACGTCGCTCCAGCCGCTCACCGGCCATTCCCGGTCGAGCCGCGTGCCCGACGCCGGAACGATCGCCCGGTAGGTGCGGGTGGCGGCGGCCTGTCTCCAGCCGCCGGCAACGAGGATCGGTTCGACGGGCATCGGCCTGGCGCCACGGGTGTCGGAGTCGAGACCGGGGAGTCTACCCGGCACATCGCCTTGCGACCGCCGGCCAAACCGCGACAATCACGGCCCCTTCCAGGAGCGCTGCATGCGTCACGCGCCGATCGACCCCGCACTGTTCGTGTCCAACCGCCGCCGGCTCGTGCAGCAGTTGCCGCCGGGTGCGTTCGCCATCCTGCACGCGGCCGACATCCTGCCCACCACGGGCGACGGCTCGCTCCGCATGCACCCCGCCAGCGACCTCTTCTGGGCCAGCGGCATCGAGCAGGAGGAGAGCGTCCTCGTGCTCGCCCCCGCGGCGATCGAGCCCACCCAGCGGGAGATGCTCTTCATCCGGCAGCCCAACGAGCACCTCGCCACCTGGGAGGGCGAAAAACTCTCCAAGGAACGCGCGACGGAGATCTCGGGCATCAAGCGCATCCGCTGGATCTCCGAACTGCCCGCGGCGGTGCACTCGCTCATGTGCGAGAGTTCCGCCGTCTTTCTCAACGCCAACGAGCACGAGCGGGCGGTGATCGAGGTCGAAAGCCGCGACGTGCGGATGGCCCACCGGCTGATCGCGAAATATCCGCTGCACCGGTTCGAGCGGCTGGCCCCGCTTCTCCGCCGGCTGCGGGCGGTGAAAACGCCGGGCGAGGTGGCCCTCGTCCGCCGCGCGGTCGACATCACCGGCGCGGGCCTCGACCGGCTGCTCGGTACGCTGCGGCCGGGCGTGATGGAATACGACCTCGAGGCTGAACTGGCCGCCGAGTTCACCCGTCGCCGCGGCCGAATGGCCTACGAGCCGATCGTCGGCTCGGGCAGAAACGCCTGCGTGCTCCACTACCTCGACAATGACCAGATGTGCCGCGACGGCGACCTCGTGCTCGTCGACGCGGGAGCCTCCTACGCCAACTACGCCAGCGACCTGACCCGCACCTATCCCGTCAATGGCCGATTCACGCCTCGACAGCGGGCCGTCTACGAGGCGGTGCTGCGGGTGCTGAAGTCGTCGATCGCCCGCACCACCGTCGGCAGGGGCCTGCGCGACTGGAAGCGAGCCGCGCAGCTGGAGATGGCGAAGGAACTCGTGGGCCTCGGCCTGATCACGGCCGAGCAGGCGGCCGGCGACACGGCCGAGGAGCCCGCCTGCAAGAAGTATTTCATGCACGGCCTGGGGCACTCCCTCGGGCTCGGCGTCCACGACATGGCGCCGGTGGATGGGCCGCTCGAGGCCGGCTGGGTGATGACCGTCGAGCCGGGCATCTACATCCCCGCGGAAAACCTCGCCGTCCGCCTCGAGAACGACGTGCTGGTCACCGAAAACGGCCCCGTCGACCTCTGCAGCCACGTGCCGATCGAGCCCGACGAGATCGAGCGGCTCATGGCCCGTTCCGCCGGCGGCGGGAGGGTATGATGCCTTCTTCTTCAGTTCCTCGAGGAGTCTCCGCCGTGCGCATCGTCGTTGCCTGCCTGCTTCTCGCCCTCTCCCTTCTCACCATGGAGTTCATCGTGGCCCAGGACATCGCCCTTCCCACCCCGCCCAAGGGCGCCGGCCCGATCGACGCGGCCGCTGCCAAGACGTTCACCACCACCCCCTCCGGGCTGCAGTACCGGATCCTCCGCAAGGGCACCGGTGCGAACCCCGCGAAGACGAGCACCGTGAAGGTTCACTATCACGGCTGGCTCGACGATGGGAAGGTGTTCGACAGCTCCTACCAGCGGGGCGAGTCGATCGAGTTCGGCCTCAACCAGGTGATCCCCGGCTGGACGGAAGGCATGCAGCTCGTCGGCGAAGGGGGCATGATCGAACTGGTGATCCCCAGTGACCTCGGCTACGGCCCGCGAGGCACGCCCGGCGGCCCGATCCCGCCCAACGCCACGCTGCACTTCCTCGTCGAACTGCTCGCCGTGCGCTAATCCTCATCCGGCCCTGCCTGGCGAGGCGGGCATCGGGGTGCACGAGGCAGATGGTGACGGCCGAGTTCATGACCCGAGAAACAGCGGCCGCATGTGCCGCTCGTAGAGGTTGTCGGTCACCTGGCGGGCCACGATCTCGCGGTTGGCCACGAGCAGGTCGGTGTAGCGGCGGCCGTGCTTCGCCGCGACCCTGAACGACACGTGAAGCAGCTGCCGCATGTCGGCACTGAAGTCGGGGCTGCCCGGCACGTGACGGATCGCGGCGGCGAGCCGCGGGCCGCTCCAACCCTGCACCTCTGCCGCGGCGGGGAGCCGCGAGCGGTCGATGTCGATCACCGAGGCGTAGGGCGCGCGGAACTCGTCGACGTGGTGGAGGGCGTGGGCGTAGATCTCCTTGGCGAGGGCGAGGCCGTCGCCCCCCGCCTCGGCGAGGCCGATCAGCTCCTCGAGCCAGGTCGTGCCGGCGGTCTTGAGGTGCACCCCGACGCCGGTGCGGGCGAGTGTCCGCCGGATCACGGGATACAGGGAGAACTTGTCGCTGCCGGAATGCACCGAGAGCTTGAGCGAGTCCGGGAGGCCGTACTGCTTCGCCGCGAACGCGCACACGGCCACGTCGTCGGAAAACTCCTGCTCGAATCTCCCGAGGTCGCCGACGTAATCGACCCCCTTGTTGAACCGACCGGTGAACCTGGGGGCGATCGTCTGCAGTGGGATCTGCTCCTCCGCCAGCAGCGCGAGGATCACGAGCAGCTCGGGCGGCGGCTGCGGCTCTTCGGTCTCGTCCATGCTCACCTCGATCACCACGTCGGCCCCGCGTGCGCCGCGGATGTGCCGGAAGATCTTCCCGGCCTCCCGGCAGGCCAGCAGATACTTCCGCGCGATCGCGGCGAGCCCCTCTTCCGAGAGCCGGATCACCTTGGTGATCCCGGGCACCGAGATCGGCTTGCCGAGCTCCGGATGCCGGCGCACGAACGCCGCCACGTCGGCATCTGCCGCCGGCTTGCCGATCGAGTCGGCGACGTCGATCGTGAAGAAGTCGCTCGACGCGAGAAACCAGTCGACCGTTTCCAGGCGGATGTGGTCGGCGTCCACAAACCAGGGATGTGGCCAGTTCCTCGCGGCCACCGCGCGGGCCGCCGCCTCGCGAACGCTCGCCGGGTCGCTGCCGATGAAGGAATGCTCGCGGTTCGACTTGTTCCACACCGGCGCCACCACGACGCCGGCGGCGGCGAGTTTCTCGAAGGCAGCGAGCTGGGCCTCGGCCTGGTGCGCGAACCGGTCGCCGACGCCGAAGGACAAGCGGGGAACGGTGAGCATGCCGCGAGCATAGGGCCGCCGCCAACTGCTGGCCATGATGATTCTTGACACGGAGATGGCCATGCTCGACCTCTCCGCCGCCCGGCCGCAGGATGCCGGGCAGCGACGGCCCGCGGTGGCGGGCGACGGCGGGGAAATTTTCCCCGGGCCTTGGTGAGGGATTCACCGCGCATGATGCCGTCGCGCGACGATACCTTGCAGGTATTCGAGGAACGGAGAATCGGGCATGCGGCAGTGGCTCGGAGTGCGGACCGTCCGGGGGTTCACCCTCGTGGAACTGCTGGTCGTCGTGGCGATCATCGCCACCCTGATCGGCCTGCTGCTCCCGGCCGTGCAAAGCGCCCGGGAGGCTGCCCGGCGGACCGCGTGTGCCAACAACCTGCGCCAGCTCCCCATCGCCTTTCACAACTACGAAAGCGCCCGAAAGAGCCTGCCGCCACTGAAGCGGTTGTTCGCCGGTTCGATCACCGCCTGCGAACCGAAGATGGCCCACCGCAGCTGGGCCCCCGACGTGCTGCCTTACGTCGAGGAGGCGGCGCTCATGCAGAACTACGACCTGTCGCGCAATTGGTGGGAAAATCAGGACGGTTCCGCCCCGAACGGTGGCTCCGCGGGCGTCCTCGACGATGGCGCGACCGGCAATCGCGCCCTCGCGCGGGCCAGCCTGCCGGTGCTGCAGTGCCCGGCGTCTCCGTTTCCCAACCGGATCCAGGACAAGATCGAAAACCCGCGAAAGACCGGCGCCTGCGGCGACTACTTCGTGGTGGCCGGAACGGGCACGAATTTCAACGCAGCGGCCGGGTTGCCCGCCGGCACCGTGGCGGCTGGGCCGGGGCCGACGCTGGAGTGGAAAAACTGCGGCGCCACCGCCACGCGACCCCGATCCACCATGGGCAAGATCACCGACGGCCTTTCGAAGACGATCCTGCTCGCCGAGTGCGCCGGCCGCGAAGACGTGTGGCGCGACCGCACGCGGTACGCCGCCAACGCCGATCAGGCCGCGGGTGCCGGATGCGCTCGGGCGCAGGGGGGCGCCTGGGCCACGAACGACAATCCCTACGGCTTTGGCGAAAAAGCCACCGGCTGGTGCACGTCGGGTCCGACCGCCGGCCCGATTCCGACATCCCTGATGCGGGTGAACGGCTCGAATGAAAATGGCTGGCTCATGTACAGCTTCCACGCCGCCGGCGCGAACATCGCCATGGCCGATGGCTCCGTGCGGTTCGTGTCGGAGGAGACGTCGGTGCAACTCCTCGGCCAGCTCGCGACTCGGGCTGGCGGCGAGTCTGTTTCACTCGACTGACACCGGTGGCTTTTCCCCGCCTCGACAGGGCCGTAGACTGCAGCGGGTGCGGTGACGCGGCTAAAACCGTTCGATTCTCAAGCAACACAAAGGTTGTCCATGGACATTCTCGGCGAGATCTTGAAGCAGGTGCTCGAAGGCGCGGCCCAGCAACAGCAGCAGGCGCCGCAGCGGCAACCCCAGCCTCAGCCGCGACCCCAGCAGCCACAGCCCGGCATGCCCTCCCCCAACGACCTCACCGACATCCTCACCCAGATCTTCGGCGGCGGCGGCGCCCAGAAGTTGCCCGACGTGGTCAAGCAGTTCGAGGAGAAGGGGATGCGGGATCAGGTCGACTCGTGGGTCCGCACCGGCCCCAACAAGCCGATCGACCGCCGGCAGGTCGAGGATGCCTTCGGCGATCGCGAGCTCGAGGGTCTGGCCCGCTCCAAGGGCATCGATCGCGACCAGCTCGCGGAGGTGCTCGCCAAGTACATCCCGAAGATCATCGACGAACTGACGCCCTCCGGGCAGCTTCCCGCACGGCGCTGACCCGCCGGCCACGGACGCGGCACTGGTATACTCCCCGTACGACGGGCCGAACGGCCTCTCGTCGGGGACGCGCATGCGAGGATCGCTCCTGAAAACCGTCTGGTTGCTCGCACTGGCGCTTGCCACCATGGCAGTGCCCGGGAGCGACGCCGCGGCGGAACCGGTGGAAGTCGCCTGGCGGAACGACCCCCGCACGATGGCCGATGCGCCTCTGCCGGTCGAGCCGGCTCCCACCAGGCGACCCTCGCGGCGGGCCCAGCGGCGGGCGCTCAGGAGGGGCCCGGTCGAGCAGGCGCCGCCACCCATCGCCGCGGCGGCCGGGAAGGCAGCCGAATCCGCGGCTCACCCGCGCGGCGTGATCGCCCATCGTGATCGTCCCTACGGCTCGGGCGAGCATCCCCGGCAGCGGTTCGACATGCTCCTTCCCGATGGCTGTGGCGGCGAGCTGCCGCTCGTGATCTGGATCCATGGCCCCGATTGGCGCGGGGGATCCAAAGCCGACTGCCCGCTGGCGTGGATCGTCGACGACGGCTACGCGGTGGCCAGCATCGACTACCGCACGACCGACGTGGCCGCGTTTCCAGCCCAACTCGACGACTGCCGCGTGGCGCTGGCGACCATCGTCGCCGACGCCGCCACGTGGGGCATCGACCCGGCCCGGATCTGCGTCGCCGGCAGCGGCGCCGGAGGGCACCTGGCCGCGCTTCTGGCCTATGCGCCCGCCGACCGACACGTGCGGACGGCAGCGACCGACGCGGCGGATCCTGCGGCCCCGGCCGCCGTCGCGGTCATGGGTGCGCCCGTGCAACTGGCGAGCCTGGGACCGGGGCACGACCGCGCGGGCTCCGCAGCCAGCCGGCTCGTCGGGGGACCGCTGCCGGAGTTTCGCGAGGCGGCGCAGCGGGCCAGCCCCCTGTCATACGTCTCCGCCGACGATCCGCCGACGTTGATCCTCCACGGCCGGCACGACGACACCGTGCCGGCCGACCAGGCGACACTGTTCGGCCAATCGCTCACCCGCGCCGGCGTGGAGCACGCCGTCGTCATGCTCGACGAACCATCGCTGTCGCGTGCATCGCCGGGAGGGATCGCCCTCGTCGAGTTCCTCGACCGCACGCTCGGCGCAGGCATCGCCCGCCGCCCTGAGCAATAACGCCGGCGGCCGCGCGACCGCCACAGGCGCTGCGACCCCGACAGGCGGTTTCGCCTGCCGCGCTTTCCAGCCTTGTGCAGTTGTCGTCGTCCGCCGCCGATACCTTTTCCTGGGCCGGACGCCTCCGGCACCATCGCCCACCGGCGGATTCCCGCGACCATTCCGGGCGAATGTCCATCCATCTGTCATAACCCACAGCCATTCCATGCCGTCACCACGCCGCAAGACGTCGTCGTCCGCCGTTCAAAACCCGCTGGAGACTTACCTGCGGGACATCAACGAGACCGCCCTGCTGACGGCCGACGACGAGAAGCGTTTGGCCACCGCGATCGGCCAGGGCGACGCCCTCGCTCGTGATCACATGGTGCGGGCGAACCTGCGGCTGGTGGTCAACATCGCCCGCGGCTACGCCAACCGCGGCCTGCCGCTGCCCGACCTCATCGAAGAGGGCAATCTCGGCCTGCTGCGGGCGGTGGAGGGCTTCGACCCCACGATGGGCACCCGCTTCAGCACCTACGCGAGCTACTGGATCAAACAGTCGATCAAGCGGGCCCTGATCAACTCCGGCAAGACGATCCGCATTCCCGCCTACATGGTCGAGCTGCTGTCGAAGTGGCGGCGGGCCACGCTGCGGCTCTCCGACGCGCTCGGCCGGGTGCCCACGCCCGAGGAGGTGGCCCGCAGCCTGGGCCTCGCCCGCAAGAAGCTGCCGATCATCAAGAAGGCGATTCACGTGCACCAGTCGGCGGCGCACACCGAGCCGACCGAAGGAGGCTGGTCGCTCGGTGAACTCGTCCGCGACGAAAATGCCCGCTGCCCCGCCGAGGTGCTGCTCGACGACGACACGCTGCGGCACGTGCTGCGGCGGATCGAGGATCTCGACCAACGGGCCGGCACGATCATCAAGCTGCGGTTCGGCCTCACCGGCAACGAGCCGATGACGCTCAAGGAGATCGGGGCGGTGCTCGGCCTGACGCGGGAGCGGGTGCGACAGATCGAGTCGGAAACGCTCGCGAGCCTCGCGATGGAGATCGACGGGGTGCCCCGGGCCCGCATCCGGTTGCGTCACGGCGCCTGATCCCCGACACTGCCGGCATGGATCTCTCCCGCCACATCCGCCCGATCCCCGACTTCCCCAAGCCCGGGATCCTGTTTCGCGACATCACGCCGCTCCTGGCCGACGCCGACGCGTTCGCGGTGGCGATCCAGGCGCTTGCCGAGCCCTGGCGGGCCGCAGGCGTGGCGGCGATCGCGGCGGTCGAGGCTCGGGGCTTCCTCTTTGCCGGACCGCTCGCGCTCGAACTCGGCGTGGGCGTAATCCCGGTGCGGAAGCCGGGCAAACTCCCGGCCGACACCATCTCGCATGAGTACGACCTGGAGTACGGCCGCGACCGGCTGGAGATGCACCGGGGCGTGCTCGCCGCCGGGGCCGGCGTGCTCGTGGTCGACGACGTGCTCGCCACCGGCGGCACGGCGGCGGCGTGCATGAAACTCGTCGAGGCGGCCGGAGGACGGGTGGTCGGCAGCTCCTTCCTCGTGGAGATCGCGGCCCTCGGCGGCCGTGAACGGCTCGCTCCCCACCGCGTCGAGAGCGTGATCATCTACTGATGCGGTCGCGGGTCGTCGTCGCCATGTCGGGCGGGGTCGATTCGAGCGTGGCCGCCGCGCTCCTGCTCGCGGCCGGCCACGACTGCGTGGGCGTGTTCATGCGGCACGCATCGCCGGTCCTGCCGGCCGAGGCCGCGGGGCCCCTTTCGATCCTGCCGGAGCGGCCCGGCCATCAGGGTTGCTGCAGTCCCGCCGACGCCCTCGACGCCCGCCGTGTCGCCGACCGGCTCGGCATGCCCCTCTACGCCCTCGATCTCACGCCCGAGTTCGACCGGCTCATCGACGCCTTCGCGGCTGACTACGGCGCCGGCCGCACGCCGAATCCCTGCGTGCGGTGCAACTCCTGGATCAAGTTCGGGCGGCTCTTCGAGCATGCCGATGCGATCGGCGCCACCCACGTCGCCACCGGCCACTACGCCCGGCTCGAACAGGAGGCCGCGGGGCCGGTGCTCCGCCGCGGCCTCGATCACGACCGCGACCAGTCCTACGTGCTCTTCGACATCGCGACCGACCGGCTGCGACGAATGCTCCTGCCGGTGGGCGGACTGGCCAAGCGCGAGGTGCGGGAGCGGGCGGCGGCGCTCGGGCTGGCGACGGCCTCGAAACCCGACAGCCAGGAGATCTGCTTCGTCGCTCCGGGCGAGCACGCCCGGCTCGTGGCCCACAGGCTCGGCGGCTCCCGGGCCGGCGAGATCGTCGACTCGACCGGTCGCGTGCTGGGCCGGCATCCCGGGATCGAGCACTTCACGGTCGGCCAGCGGCAGGGCCTCGGCATCGCCGTGGGCACGCCCCTCCATGTCATCCGCATCGAGCCCGACACGTGCCGCGTGGTCGTCGGCGGGCGGGCCGAGGTGCCGGAGCACGAACTCGTGGCCGCCGAGGCCCGCTGGCTTGGCGAGCCTCCGGAAGGACCGTTCCCGTGTCTCGTGCAGTGCCGCGCCCAGCGGACGGCGGCGCCGGCCATGGTGACCCCGCTGCCCGGCGGGCGGTTCATGGCCCGCTTCACCGGCGGGCCGGAGCGGTCGCCGGGGCCGATTTCGCCCGGCCAGCCGGCCGTCTGTTACGAGGGCGACAGGCTCCTCGGGGGCGGCTGGATCGTCGGCTGAACACGTGGTTTGGCCGCTGCTTTCCCGGCGCCGGGGGCCGAACTACGCTTGACGCTGTCCCCGGAGACCCCGCTCGTGAACGATCAGCCCGCCGCACTGCCCCCCGAACTCGTCGTCGGCATCGCCCTGATCCTCGGCATCGTGGCGCTCACGATGCTGCTGCTGGTCGTCAACTACGGCCAGCTCTGGTTCCAGGCCTACTGGTCGAAGGCCCGCGTCACGTTCCTCGAACTGGTGGGCATGAGCCTGCGCAAGGTCAACGCCCGCACCATCGTGCAGGCGCGGATCATGGCCACGCAGGCCGGCCTGGGGAGCGACATCACGTCGCGGCGGCTGGAAGCCCACTACCTCGCCGGTGGCGACGTGCCGCGGGTGATCCGCGCCCTGATCGCCGCCCAGCGGGCCGACCTCGACCTCGACTTCGACCGCGCCTGTGCCATCGATCTCGCCGGCCGCGACGTGCTCGACGCCGTGCAGACGAGCGTCAACCCCAAGGTGATCGACTGCCCCGACATCGCCAGCGGCAAGTCGACGCTCTCGGCCGTCGCCAAGAACGGCGTCGAGCTCAAGATCCGTGCGCGGGTCACCGTGCGGACGAATCTCCAGCAGCTCATCGGAGGTGCGACGGAGGAGACGATCATCGCCCGCGTGGGCGAGGGAATCATCACGTCAATCGGCTCGTCCGAGAGCCACTTCGAGGTGATGGAGCACCCCGACACGATCTCGAAGGCCGTGCTGCAGCGCGGCCTCGATGCCCAGACGGCGTTCCAGATCGTCTCGATTGACATCGCCGACATCGAGGTCGGCGAGAACATCGGGGCACGGCTCCAGGCCGACCAGGCCGAGGCCGACACCCGCGTGGCCCGGGCCAAGGCCGAGGAACGGCGCAGCGTCGCGATCGCCCGAGAGCAGGAGATGAAGGCCGCCACCGCGGAAAACCGGGCACGGTTCCTGCAGGCGGAGGCCCTGGTACCCACGAGCATCGGCGATGCGTTCCGGGCCGGTCGGGTGGCCGGCCATCAGGGCGGCAACGGGCATGCCTGAGCCCCCCGTCCCATCCATCTTGTCAGCCGGCCCAGCCTGCCCGGCCCCCCATCCGGCACAGGCGGGCAAATCGGCCAAACCCTGACGCCCCTGTCGGCCGATAAGAGGTTTGGGGAATCGGTGCCCGTCAAGACGACGGCAGGGCCACCCCGGCCCGAACACCGCCCCGAGACGTCTCACGGCAAGGGAGAGTGCCATGGCGATGCGTCAACTGCGGGTCTACACGGAACCCGATCTGGATTCGCGTACCTTCACTGCGGTCGAGGAGTCGACCGACCGTGGCATCCGCGTTACTCTCGGCGAGATCCTGCCGCTCTTGGCCGACGCGGTGGCGAGTAACCGAACGTGGCTGTCCGACTTCGCCGACGACGAGATCACGGTCTCGACTGATCTTCACGAGGTGCTGCAGGCCTACCGCCACTTCCGGCGGCCCGGCGCCTGAGGCCGCGGGCCGCCGCGTTCCGGTAGGGCTTGCATGCCCCATCGGAAGCGCGAGCGGCTCCCTCTTGCGAGTGATTACCGGCGCGTCCATAATCTGGTCACGCCATGTCCAGCATCGTGAACCTTGCCGATCTCGGCCGCCGAGTGCGTGCCGCCCGCATCGCCCGCCGCCTCACCCTCGAGGAGGTGGTGGAGCGGGCCAACTTCACGGTCAGCTGGCTCTCCAAACTCGAGAACGGCCAACTGACTCCCTCGCTCGAGGGCCTCGTGCGGCTCGCTGAGGTGCTGGAGTGCGGCGTCGAGCACCTCGTCGGCGGGCTGTCGGTGCCTCCCCGGTTCGTGGTCTCGCGAAAGGGCAGCGGGCGACTCGACAATGGCCGCGGCGGACGGCAGGGGGCCATCGCCGAGTTCCTGGCCGAGGAATGGCGGGAACGGGCGATGGATCCCACGATCCTGCATCTCGTGGGTGATGGCACCCGTTCCCGGCCGGAAACCCACGACGGCGAGCGGTTTCTGCACGTGCTCGACGGCACGGTGATGGTTTCCTACGGCGATGACCGGATCGAACTGGCGGCGGGCGACAGCCTCTATCTCGACGCGGCGGTGCCCCACTCGATCGTGCCGGTCGGCCGCAGCAAGGCGCAGGTGCTCAGCGTCCGCTACGAGTGTCGCTCCACCCGCCCGACGACCACCCCGTCGCGGCGGCGGCCGTCGAAGGCCTGACGGCCCGCTCGCCTACCGTCTCTGGTTTGCCACGTCGCCGCGCCACATAACCGCGATACGCTCTCTCGCGCGTTCGAGATACGTGTATCGCCGGCTCGGGGGTGGCAAAAGTCCGTCGCCGGGGCGAGGATACGCCCAAGGCTCCTCGAGCGTTCGCCGACCCCCTCGCCGACCCCCTCTGGATTGCCACGTCGCCACGCGACATAACCGAGATGCGCCCTAGCCGTCCGTGGGCGCAGACGGTGTCGGCAGGATCAGCTGCCAGAACTCGAGGTCGAGCCAGCGACCGAACTTGAACCCGGCCTCGCGGACGGTGCCGCAGCAGCGAAACCCGAGCGAACTGTGGAGTGCCACGCTCGCCACGTTCGTGGCGTCGATGCCCGCCACGAGCATGTGGATGTCCTTCGTCGTGGCGGCGGCGATGATCGCCTGGAGCAGTTGCCGGCCGACCCCCTCGCCCCGGAAGCGTTCGTCCACGTAGACGGAGTGCTCGATCGAATACTTGTAGGCCGCCCGCGGCCGAAACGGACCCCAGGTCGTGAATCCGGCCAGCACGCCCGGCTCCCACTCGATCCCGAGCACCGGGATGCCGGCCTGCTCCCGGTCGGCGAACCACTGCCGCATCACCTCCTCGGTCCGCGGGGCGTACTCGTAGAGGGCGGTGGTCGTGAGGATCGCCTCGTTGTAGATCGCCCGGATCGCCGGAAGGTGGGCGGCGGTGCAGGCGATCACCGCGCGGCGGGGCACGGCGGGCTTCTTACGTGGCATCGGCAGCGCGAGAGCGGGGCGGCGGGGTGAGCAGCGACACCACGACGAGGACGACGAACCCCAGGGGGATCGTCACCAGACCGGGCTGGCTGAATGGGGTGAGAGCCTGCTCGCGGGGCAGCCCGTAGACCTTCTCGAACGTGTCGGCCGACAGCAGGATCCACGCAAGCGAGGAAAGCATACCCGCCGTCACCGCCGCGACGATCCCCTGCCTGGTCGTCCGCGGCCAAAAGAGGAGCATCACGAGAGCCGGCAGGTTGGCGCTGGCGGCGATGTTGAAGGCCCAGCCCACCAGGAAACTGACGTTGAAGGTTCGGAACAGGATCCCGAGGGCCATCGCCACGATCCCCAGGCCGATCGCCGCCAGTTTGCCGACACGGATCTTCTCGCGGTCGGTCATCCGCAGCCCGAACACGTTTTCCACGAGGTCGTGGGCGACCGCCCCGCTACCCGCCATGATCAGGCCACTCACCGTGCCCAGCACGGTCGTGAAGGCGATCGCCGAGATCACGGCGAACAACGTGTCGCTGAACGTCTTGGCCAGGAGCGGGGCCGCCATGTTGGTGTCGGTGGGGTCGAGGGCGCCCGACGTCATCGCCCCGAGGCCGAGAAACAACGTCAGCACGTAGAACACGCCGATCGCCGCGATCCCGACGACGGTGCTCTTCCTCGCGGCCGCGGCGTCCTTCACCGTGTAGTACCGGATCAGGATATGGGGCAGCGACGCCGTGCCGCAGAAGAGGGCGAGCATCAGGCTCGCAAAGTCGAGCCGGTCGGCGAGTTTTCCCGTGGCGAGACCCTTGAACGAGCCGCCGGGCCTGAGCAGGTCGGCGCCCTGCTTTTCCACGGGAGAAAAGGTCGTGTGCGTCCCGTCGGCATCGGCATGCTTCTTCGGCGCCCAGGTAACGATCGTGGAGTCTTCGAGGGCGGCGAGGTAGGCCAGGGGACCGAGCGGGCCGGTCGCGCGGGCGTCGCCATACCGTTCCGGCAGCCGGAGGATCGTGCCGACCGGCCGAAGGTCGTGATCCTTCGACTGGGGATGGCCGTCCACGAGTTTCGTGCCGTCGGGCTTCACGGTGAGGACCTGCGACGCAAGGTTCTCCGGGCCCTCGCGTCCGGCGTTCACCGCCAACCCGCGGCCGAGGATCAGCACGGTGAGCACGCCACAGAAGAAGACGAGAAGCGATCCCTTGATGAACTGCACCCACGTGGTCGACACCATGCCGGCCGTCACCACGATGAGCGTCACCGTCACGCCCACGAGGATCACCCCCGCCTCGTGCGGCAACCCCAGGAGCGGCCTGATCAGCGACCCCGCGCCCACCATCTGCGGGATGAGGTAGAAGATGCTCACCACGAGGGTCGAGACGGCCACGGCGAGCTTGATGCCGCGGCTGTTGAACCGGCTGTCGAGGGCGTCGGCGAATGTGAACGTCCCCAGGGCCTTGATCGGCTCGGCAATCACGAACAGCGCCACGATCCAGCCGGCCAGGAAGCCGATCGAGTAGAGGAAGCCGTCGTAGCCCGAGAAGGCGATCATGCCGCAGATGCCCAGGAACGACGCCGCGGAGAGATAGTCGCCGGCGAAGGCGATCCCGTTGACGAACCAGTGGATCTGGCCATGGGCGGCGTAGTAGCCGCTGGCCGACTGCCCCTTGCGGCCGAGCCAGAACGACAGCCCGAGCACCCCGAGCACGAACGCGGCGAAGATCGCGACGGCGACGAGCGAGGTCTGGTGGATCATGCCCGCGGCTCCTGCCGACGGCCCGCCCGCAGCAGCATGTAGACCACGGCGAGGACGAAGGCCGCGCCGATCAGCCCCATGCCGTAGAGGATCGCCAGGTTCACGCCGCCGAACGGTCGCAGCGAGAGCAGGTCTGGCCGCACGAGCACCAGCGCCATGAAGCCGCCGTAGAGGGCGACGTAGATCCAAAACAGGACGAGCCCGGAGCGGCTCGCCGCAGTGCCGTCGTCCGGCTGCCGAGGATCGCGTTCCGCCGCCATGGTGCCCCCTTCGCCGAGCATGACCGCCAACCGGGTGGGCCGGCAGCCGTCAAAGGATACATCGTCGGCGGGCCGGCGCGCCGCCGCGGCGTCTGGTTCGCGAACCGCCGCACACGCGGTGCGGCACCGCTTCACGGAGTCTCGATCTCGGCAACGACCTTCGCATACGCGGCGGCGCGATCCTCGGGCTTCATGCTGCGGAGTTCGAGGAGCATCGGCCGCAGGCCCACGGCCCAGGCCGCGTCCTTCGCGATCTTGGCGTCGGCCTTTGCCCGCAGCGCGTCGGCGTCAGCCTGCGTCGCCGCGGCGGCCGCCGCGACCACGCTCCGCAGGTACTCCGCGGCCTGAACCTCAGGGTTCGGCGCCGCCGGCGCGTCGAACCGGCCCAGTGCCCAGGCGATCCCCTCGGCCATGTGCTTCTGGAACATCGGCTCCTTCCAGGTGGCGTCGTTGTGGCCGAAGTTGGTGGAGAACACCCGCCCCTTTCCATACTCGCGAACCCACGCCACCGGCACGTGCCACGGCTCCCTGGGGCTGCTCGCCTGCATGTCGAGGCTCACGAGCACGCGGAGGTTCTCGGGCTTGTAGCGAAGATCGTACTGGTAGATCTCGTCCTTCCAGCGGAACCGCTCGGGAAACATCCCCACCACGCGATGCCCGGGCTCGTGCACCACGAAGGCGTGCTCGCCGCCGGCGCCCCAGGGATGGCCGGCGAAGTGGCCGCCGATCATCTCGCAGTAGGCGTCGGAACTCTTGAAGGTGTCGGTCGCGGCATGGAAGCCGATGAAAGCCCGGCCCGACCTGATCCAGTCGAGGAACGCGGCGAGGTCGGGCACCGGGAGTTCGCCCGTCGTGCTCAGGAAGATCACGCCGTCGAAGTCGCGCAGGGCATCGGCCGAGAACACCCTGGCGAACTCGGCCTTCAGTCCTGCCTGCCGCGCCTCGTCCTCGCTGCGAAACTGCTCCTGCTGGGCCGCGGGCTGCGGCTGACCCTCCGGCGGCATCCGCAGGTGGTCGCAGTGAAAGAGCCCGGTGGTGCGGCCGAGTTCCTCGAGCACCGGTTCTGCGGTGCCGATCGAGGCATGACGGAACCCCGCGGTCACGCTCACCACGAGCAGCCGCGCCGGCTTCTGGGGCTCGGCACCCGCCACGTGCCATCCATGCGCGGCCACGGCCAGAAACGCCACCACGGGAAACCGGCTGATTCGCATCACTTCGCTCCGATGCACCACAGGGAATCGTGCGTCCGCAGCAGCATCCGCCCGTCCACACAGACGGGAGTCGCCACGGTCATCTCCTCGAGGCTGCCGCCGCCGAGCACGGCGACCTCGGCGTCAGCCGCGGCCCCGGGCCACGCCATCACGCTGGCCGCGCCGTCCTCACGGACGACGATCACGCGGCCATCGACGATTACGGGCGAGGCGGTGTAGGCGTTGCGGTTCTTGGGCAGTTCCTTCCGCCACGCTGTCTTCCCGCTGGCGGCATCGAGTCCCTCGACCACCCCTTTGTCGGTGCAGACCACGAGCCGGCCATCGCGCACGGCGGGCGTCGGCACGTCGGCACCGATGTCCTTCCTTGTCCATGCCACGTGGCTTTCCGTCACGTCGCCCGCGCCGCCGCGGCGGATCGCCGTGAGCGTGCCACCGCGGGCATAGGGGGCGATCACCAAGTCGCCGGCGAGCACGGGGGAGGCGATCGAGCGGAAAAATCCATTGGCCTCGGGATTCAGGCCGCCCACCCGCCAGAGTTCCCTGCCGTCCGCACCGTCGTGGGCCGTGACGTGATCGGCCCCGAGCACGAAGACCACCTCGGCCGGCTCACCCTTCGCGGGATCGCCCGGGGCCACGACCGGCGTGGAATAACTCTGCGCCGCTTCCGATGGCGCCGCAACGTCGCGATCCCGCTTCCAGAGCAGGTCGCCCGTGGTGCGGTCGAAGGCGGCGAGATACGACGGCCCTGTCTGCATCACCGCGATCACCACGGCTTTCGACGTCAGCACAGGCGACGTGCCGAGATCCCACCAGAGCGTGTCTTCGCCGAATCGCTGCTGCAGGTTCGTCTGCCACCGCTCCGCACCACTGGCCAGGTCGAGGCACGCGAGTTCGCCGCTCTTGAAGTAGACCCAGACACGCTCGCCGTCGGTCACGGGCGACGGGTTCGCCCCGGTCGCCTTCTTGTGTTTGCCGTCGCGAGCGTCGCCGAGCGTCTTCCGCCAGCGCTCCTGGCCGGCGCGGTCGAGACAGATCACCGCATCCTTGCCGTCGATCGTGCAGGTGACGACCACCCGGTCGTCCCAGACGGCCGGCGTGCTCGCGCCCAATCCCGGCAGCGCGACCTTCCAGAGGACGTTCTTGTCCGCCCCCCACTCCGCCACGTAGCCGGTGCCTGCTGCCGCACCGTCGAACGCGGGTCCGCGCCAGTTGGGCCAGTTGTCGCCGCGAACACCCTGGCACCAGGCCAGCGGGGCGACGATCGCCAGAATGACCGCCGCTCTCATGATCATGCCACTGCCTTCCTGTCGGAACCCCTCGACAGTATACCCGCCCGCCTTGCGAACCAGCTGGGTGGCGTGTCGAATACGCCCGCGTTTCGTACCCCGCCCCGGAGCCCCATCCATGGCCAAGAAGTCCGTCGCCGCCCTCGACCCCGCCGGCAAGACCGTCCTCGTCCGCGTCGACTTCAACGTCCCGCAGGACGACACCGGATCGATCACCGACGACCGGCGGATCCGCATGGCACTCCCCACGATCAGGTCAATCGTCGACCGCGGCGGCAAGGCGGTGCTGATGTCGCACCTCGGCCGCCCCGCTGGCAAGGGTTTCGAGGCGACGTTCTCCCTGGCGCCGGTGGCGAAGCGGCTCGGGGAGCTGCTCGGCAAGCCCGTCGCGCTCGCCGCCGACACCGGCGGTGCCGACTCCCACACCAAGGCGAAGACGCTGCCGGCCGGTGGCGTGCTGGTGCTCGAGAATGTCCGCTTCAACAGGGGAGAAAAGAAAGGGGACGACGCGGCGTACGTCGCTGGCCTGGCATCCCTCGCCGACGCCTACGTCAACGACGCCTTCGGCACCTGCCACCGCACGGAGGCGAGCATGCACGCGGTGCCCGTGGCGATGAAGGCGGCGGGCAGGCCAGCCGTGGTCGGCTTTCTCGTCGAAAAGGAGATCCAGTACCTCGCCGACGCGATCGCCCGCCCGAAGCGTCCCTTCGTGGCGATCCTCGGCGGCAAAAAGGTGTCGGACAAGATCGCGGTGATCACGAACCTGCTCTCCATCTGCGATCACGTGCTCATCGGCGGGGCGATGGCCTACACGTTCTCTCTGGCACAGGGTGGAAAGATCGGGAAATCGCTCGTCGAGACCGACAAGGTCGCGCTCGCAAAGGAGCTGCTCGCCACGGGGGCCGGCAAACTCGCCCTCCCGGTCGACACCCACTGTGCCGACGATTTCTCCTCCACCGCGAACAAGCGGGTGGTGAGGGCCGGCGACATTCCCGACGGCTTCGAAGGGCTCGACATCGGCCCCGAGACGGCGAAGCAGTATGCCGCGATCATCCGCTCGGCAGGCACGGTCGTCTGGAACGGACCCATGGGCGTGTTCGAACTGCCTCCGTTCGACGCGGGCACGAAGGCGGTGGCCGACGCGGTCGCCGCAGCCACGGCGAACGGGGCCGTCACGATCATCGGGGGTGGCGACTCCGCCGCCGCCGTGGAACAACTCGGCTACGCCGACCGAGTCAGCCACGTCTCCACCGGCGGCGGGGCGTCGCTGGAGATGCTCGAAGGCAAGGCCTTCGAGACCGTGGCCGTGCTCGACGATGCCTGAGTCGGCTCACATGCCGGCGGTGTCACGGCTGGCCGGAGCAGGGGCCCGCCGCGCGGCGAGTCGCTGGCCAGCACGAACGGCGTAGTCACGATCATGGTCGCTGAGGGCCTCGAGCCGCACCTCGAGTGCACGCCCGGGGGCGACGATCACGCACGTGCCGTCGTCGCGGATGTCGAGGAGCACGCCCGTCACCGCGAACGAGCCGGAGTTGTCGATCCAGCGGCGGACGGGCTCGCCGGCCCGCTTCGCCGAGTCGAACAGGTCGTCGCCGGAGGCGGGCGCGGCTGCGTCGCCCTCCGACTCCGTCTCCGACTCCGCGGGCTCTTCAGCCGCAGCGTCCATCGGCTCTTCAGTGCTGCCGGCAGCCGGTTCTTCGACGGGGGCCTCACCGGCCTCGGGCTCCTGCGGCTCCGGCTCACCGGCCTCGGTGGCGGCCTCCGGTTCGGCATCGTCGACATCAGTCGCCGGCATCGGCGCGGCGGCGCCCTCCTCCGCCTCGTCGAACAGGTTTGGCTCCTCGGGCTCGACCGGGGGAGCGGGAGTCGCCTCCTCGGTGGGCTCAACCGGCTCCGCCGCTGCGGGACCCGGTTCCTCCGGCTCGGCGACCGGTTGCTCGGGCGTCTCGGCCTCCGCCGGCGTTGCTTCCGGCATCTCGTCTTCCGGCATCTCGTCTTCGGCCGCCTCGTCATCCTGCGCGGCAGGCTCCGCTTCCGTGCCGGGCTCCGCGGGCACCGACCCGGCCGCAGGCTCTTCCACCATCGGGGGCTCTTCTGCGGCAGGCTCCGCAGCCGGTTCGGCCACCGCGCTTGCCTGCTGCACCGGTTCCGTCGGCGACACTGGCGGCGGCGGCTCGGCGGGTGCCGCCGGTGTGGTCACGGCCGGCGGGGCGGCGGTGGGCTCGCTCGCCCGAGCCGGCGGCGGAGCCACCGGCTCGGCGATCGGCGCGGCGGCGTCCGGACGACTGCCGTGTCCGGCCTCCGGGGATGCGACGGCCGACGGCACATCCACCACCTCCCAGCCCGGGCAGCACTCCGACTCCACAACGGCGGCACATGCCGGCGGCGTAGCCGGCATGCACACGACTGCGTCGCTCGTCATACCGCAGCCGCGCGGCTGACACGCGCGAGGCCGACACGCCTGACGGAGATACCAGCAGCCCCGCGCCGCGTCGGTCGACAGCGAAAGCGTCAGCAGGCCAACCAACACCGCATGCAGAACACGGGGCACGAGACACCTCGGCGGACGGAGACCACGGGAACTCTCTCCGTATGCTAATCCGGCCGCCGACCCGTTCAAACTCGCCCGGCCGGGGCACCAACCCAGGAAAACGACCGGGGCCGGCCAGGCGGCTGGCCAGCCCGCCCCACCTGGATAGAAACCCCCAGGCGCCAGCGAACCGGGGTGAGCCCAGCCAAACAGGCGCCGCACAAGGCCGC
>JBJTDZ010000054.1:0-10785 GCA_046092585.1 Pirellulales bacterium
AGGCGCGGATCGCTTTCTGGGACGCGATCGCCGCCGACATCGAAACACGCTAGCCCACGCCGGGCGTGTCGCGGTCGTACCGCAGGTTGAACAACCTGCGGCTACTCAGTCGGCCCCGGCATCTGTAGGTGCAGGTTGTCCAACCAGCACCTACAGATGGCGGGGTCGACTGAGTAGCCGCAGGTTGTTCAACCTGCGGGACGGCCACGCAACGCCCGGCGTGGGCTAGATCGTTTCGATGTCGGCGGCGATCGCGTCCCAGAAAGCGATCCGCGCCTCGACGCAGTCGCGGGCCACTCGCGATGCCTCGGCCCACCGGGCGGGATCATCGCCGCAGAGGCGGGCGAGGATCCGCCGGCAGATGGGGGCGTGCTTCTCGTCGTCGGCCTCGATGTGGCGGTCGAGATACCAGCGGAAGCGGTTCCACGCGGGATCGCGATCGGCGAGCGAGGCCACGAGACCCCGGAACATGTCGGGGATCACGTCTTCGCGGCCGTAGGTGAAGGCCGCCACGATGCCGGGCGTGGAGCCGTTTTCGATCACGGCGAACGATTCGCGGACGAACGCCACCGCCGCCTCGGGGGCGTTTGCCTCCCGCATGGCCGCGTCCACGATCGCCCCAGGCCGATCTCCACCCGCCTCCCCTGTAGCCGCGGGTTGTCCTCCACCCGCCTCTCTTGTAGCCGCCGGTTGTCCAACCTGCGGTCGAGCCACTCGTTCCAGCCTCGCCAGCAGCCGCTCGATCGGCCCGGTGTCGGCGCCGGCCTGCCGCATGCCGTCGAAATAGAGCTCGAAATGCGACGCCGAGCCCCCCTCCGGCAGCTCGTCCGACTCCTCGTCGAGCACGATCTCGTTGACGAGCCGCCGGGCCTCCGTGTCGGCCGTGGGCACCCAGGGCACGCTCGTGCACGTGAGCCGCTGCTGCATCGCCTTGAGCAGGCTTTGGAAGTCCCAGACGGCGAAGACGTGGCTCTCCATGAACCGCCGCAGACGCGGGGCGGAATCGACGAGGCCGTAGAGGCGATGGCGGACGAGCCGTTCGCGGGCGTCGCCGAGGTCGATGGCGTGGGCCACGGGGGATTTCGGCAGGGCCACGGATGGCGTCATGGCGAGCACTGGGGGAAAACGGGCGGACTACCGTCTTTGTAGGCAGCCCGGCCGAAAAGGCGACGGCCCGTCCGCGGCGTCGCCATGCCGCAGGTCGGCGGCTAGTTCAGGTCGCTATCGGAGAGGGCGGGCTTGGCACTCCAGGTGCTTTTCGAGACGTTCGACGCCCTGACGCCGTCCCAGGAAAGGGCCTGGGCGTAGACCGCCGCCGTCACCGAATCCTTGAGGAACCCCGTGTGGCCGTCGCAGAAGGCGACGACCGCACCGCCGGGATGGTTCGATGACGGCTGGGTCTCCATGCCGGGCGTGGCGACGGTGCCGCTGTTGATGATCTTCGTGTTCGCCGCGGGGGCGCTGGAGGCGATGCCAAAACAGTTTGTGAACGCAGACCCCAGTTGATTCCAGCTCTTTTGCGAGAATGTACCGTTCGTGGGTGTGCCACACTCCTCGGAAAGCAGGAGCGTCATGGCCGAGCCGTCGGCGTCGCGGATGTCGCTGACGGCGATCCGGCCGAGGCTGGTGCTCGTGTCGAGCATGACGCCGTCCCACTTGTTGCCGCCGGACGCAGCCGTGCCCGTGACGCCGGTGCCGCAGTTGCCCGCGTAGGCGAGCGTGGGTGAGGTCGGCGTGTCGGGCGGGCTCGATGGGCAGGAGAAGAAGGCGATGTAGGGGGCCTGACTGCCGCCGCTCGCCCACAGCGTGTAGATGTCGTTTCGCTCCATGTACGGGAGGATGGGGATGGTCCACGAGGTGTAGATCGTGCCGGACGTCGTCGTCGTCAAAGCATTCCGCCATCCCGGCAGGAAGCCACTCGCTTCGTTGTGCCGGATGGCGGCGAAGGCCATCTGGTACTGGTTGTTGACGCACTGCGTGCGGCGACCGGCCTCGCGGGCGCTCTGGACGGCAGGCAGAAGTAATCCCATCAAGACGGCGATGATCGCGATCACGACGAGCAGCTCGACGAGCGAGAAGCCGCGTTGGCGGGAGGTAAAGGGCATCGGACGCATGACAGGCTCCAGAGACACGGTTTTCATGGTTCTACCCTATTTTCTCCCGAAGGTGTGCCGCACCGTGATCTGGCGGACCTGCTTGCTGGAAGGCTCGTAGCAGCGGAGACGGATCTCGATCCCGCGGAGGGGCACCGGATACGGGGGAGACGTCTCGTATTCGGCGGCGTTGTCGGGCAACTGATCGCCGTTGTCGTCGGCGGCGTTGGTGCCCTCGTCGATCAGGCCGTCTCCGTCGTCGTCCTCGCCGTTGAACTCGTAGTGGAGGCTCCAGGTGTCGTAGGTCGCGGAGGGCATCGTGCTGCTGCGGGGGGCGTTGGAGACCCGCATGCCTTTTGACTGGAAGGCGGTCTGGCCTGCCGGCGGAAAGGTGCCGCTGATGGTTGTGGCGGTTCCGGAGAGCCCCCAGCCGAGGTCGACGTACGCTCCGGCGGCACCGGTGCCCGTCACGTAGCCGGGGTCGCCGGGATACCGCGGCGGCGTGGCCGATGTGTCGGCCTTCGCCGAGGCGTCGAAGACCCGGACGTCGAAGGCGATCACGTTCGTCAGGAGCACGTCCTCCCAGACGCGGTCGGTCGAGTCGAAGGTGGCGGAGGGCAGGAGCCGAGACGTCGCATCGGTCTGCAAGGCGTAGGGGAACGTCGCCCCGTGCATGAAGCGGTTTTCCCGCTTCGTGAGGTCGCCGAGTGAGTTGGGCACGAGCTGGCCGCCGTCGGCCCGCATCGAGATGTCGTAGGTGGTGTTGGGCAACGTGCCTGCGGTCGAGTTGGCGTTGCCCGAACTGAAGGGCGGCCGCCCGACGTAGCCGACGACGAGCAGTTGGCGGCGGTAGAGGTTGTACATCTGCGTGCCCGACACCGGCTGGTCGCCGGCCTCACGGCAGAACCAAGCCACCTCGGCGCAGGCCGATTCGATCTTGTCGGAGCTGAAGCGGCCCACGAACGGACTTCCCGCGGAGCGGGTGGTGAACAGGAGGATGTCGTCGGTGTCGGCGTCGAGTTTGGACGACCCATGGCCAGCCGATGTATCGGCAAGCGGTCCTTCGATCAGTTCGAAGTAGCCGGCGTTCGCCTCGGGCGGCGTCCAGGGCACGAGGTCGACCGTCGCGCCCGCCAGATCCTGCCGGAGCCGCCAAGCCGTGGCCCGCATCCGGGCGGCGAGGTCGACCGTGGTCTGGCTTCCCGAGAGGGCCCCGCTGAACACGGAGAACAACTGGGCCACGGCCCCCATGACGACCAGCGCGATGGAGCTGGCCACGAGGAGCTCCGTGAGGCTGAACCCCGCCGGTCGGCCCCGGGAAGCGGCGTGGCCACGGTTGGTGGAGATGCGGGGTGTCATGAGGATCATGGCGTCAGTCCAGGAACCGCTGGAGCCGGATGGTGTCGCGGACGTTGAGGGTCTCGCCCTTGCTGAAGCCGACGGGGATCGAGCGGTCGATGATCGCGAACACCCGCCGGTAGATCGGTGGGGGGGCCGAGGCCGACGTGTCGGTGATCCGCAGCGTGATCCAGACGGCGAACACGTTCGACCGGATCGTGGCCACGTTGGCGAGGCGGATCGCCGTGGCGTACTGGAAGAAGGGGTTGAGATCGCGGGGAGCGGCGGGCGTTTGCGTGTACGGCGGATTGCCCGCCGCGGCCTGCAGCGACAGCATCTTGGTGAAGGAATCGGCCGCGGTTCCGGGGTTGCCGGTCGCGAACGGGCTCGTCGCGATGGTCCCTCCTGCACCCGCTCCGACGACCGCCTGCCAGACGGCGTTGTCGAGTTCGCCCTGGCCGTTGCCCGTGTTGGAGGCGATCGTGTTGACGTTCACGCGGCCGGGCTCCCGCCACCGCGGCATGACGGTCGTGCAGACCGACTCGTAACTCGCCGTGGTCGCCAGCAGCGAGTCGTCGCCGATCCGCAGGCCCGTGCCCGCGAACCGCGACGGCACATGGCAGGCCTCGAGGATGAGGGATGCCGGATTGGCCGCCGGTGAGCCGGCGGCGCCAACCGCCAGCATGCCGGAGGCGTCGCCAGTGGGCACCAGGGCCAGTTCGGCCACGCTCACGAACGGGCGATTCGGCCAGTGGAACCAGGGTGCGGGGCTCTTGTAGGTGTCGGTCGGGGTCGCACCCGCCCCCTCCCAAGCCTGCTTCCAGAACGTGGCCGACTTTCGCCGCTGCCTCACGTATGTGCTGGCGTTCGCGCCCACCTGGATCGTCGCACGATCGACGATGACGTAGGGGTTGTAGTTGGCCTCGTTACCGGCCTTTGTGTTGTCCCATTTCTTCGACGGGTCGGCGAGCCGCTCGAGCACCACCTCGCCCGCACCCGGTGCCACCGGCACGAGGGTTGACGCCGGCACGGTGTTGCCGACGTTGGTGTTGCCGGTCGTCGTCTGGACGCAGAGATACTCGTTGGGCTTGAGTTTGCATTTGTTGGCCGCTCCGCCGGCCGTAAGGTCGGAGAGATTGACGGTGACGCCGCCCACGACCCGGAGCCGCCAGACCGAGTCGTTCGTGTTTTTCTTGCGGAGGTCGAGCACGTTGGGCGTATCCGCCAGTTGCGGGTCGACTGTTTCCACCGGCACGTTCTTGTTGGAGTCGCCGGGCGTGTACTTGTCGACGACCTTCGCATCCCAGGGATGGTAGAGAACGACCGCAAGGTTCCCCGGGTAGGCGACCGTCTCGGTGATCACCACCTCCGGCCGCTCGGCCCCGAGCACGTCGACGTTGTCATCGACGTCCCAGCCATCGCTGGGGTTCGTGTCGTAGCGGAAGCGGGTCATCGTCGAATCGGGATCGCGGAAGTCGCAGACGTTGGCCGCCCACTGCGCGGTCTGCTGGTTGGGGGGCTGGCCGAGCGCCACGAGCAGCATGTAGAGATGCCGGCAGTAGCGTTCCTTGATCGCAGGGAGCAGGTTTGCATTCACCGCAGGATGGTCGAGTGGGCGGTTGATGTCGAACCGCAGGCCGGCAGAGACGTCGGTCGAGTGGGCCTCGTAGACATTGGCCGCCTTGTTGCCCCGGGCCAGCGAATCGACAGGGACGGCCGGCTCCGCGAACTGCCTCATTGAATCCCGGACCCTCGTCATGGCGTCCCCCGCCATGGCTGGCGTGTCCCACGAGTCGGTGGTCACGGTGAGCCGAGAACGCTCGGCGAAGTCGTCGAGGATGGCTGCCAGCCGGGGCGGCAGCGTGCCGGCATCGGGGTCGAACTGCCGCAGCACCCGTTCGAGTTCGGCGAGCGTGAAGGGGTCGTCGGCGGTGGGCGCATTCGCCTTGGCCGACGGCCGACGGATTTCCTGCCCGCGCGGGCCGTCGACGTCGAGTCGGAGTTCATAGGGACTTTCTCGAAAGTCGTTGGCGAGGTAGGCGGAGGTGTAGGTTCCGCAATCCGGGGTGAAGAAGTAGAGCGTCGGAACACCGGCGGTCGACGGTCCGTTGAACATCCTGATTCGGCTGTTCAGATCCGTGGGCGAGTTGCCAATCACCCGCGTCACCCCGCCAATGGTCATGCTCCCACCGAGGCTGGCTTGCATCAGGGGCGCAACGACCGAATCGGCCCGACCGGGCACCCGCTTCCCGCCGGCGTCGGCACCATATCGGCCGTCGACCGCCGCCGTGCCCTGCCCGAGCAGGGGCGTTGGACGGCGCTGCGAGTTCGACGGCTGCTGCTGCTGGGCGGCGGTGCCGGCCAGGCAGATGTTCGACCAGCGGCCAGGGAAGCCGGGAATGGCCCCCGCTGCTCCCGTGGCCACGATCCGCGAGGCGGATACGTCGGCCGGTCCGAAGCCGAGGCCTGGTGGGATCCCCGACATGGTGACCACGGAGTCCGAGGGGGTGTTGAACGTGGCTGGCCAGTCGGCGGAGCCCGTTATCACCGGGGTGAGCGAGCCGTGGGCGTTGAGGTTGATCCGGCTGTCGAGATCGACCACGTGAAAGGAGAGTTCGTGCCGGAGCATCCCGCCGAGGGGCGAGGGGCGGTCCGGGAAAAATCCCGTCGTGCCGCTGATCCAGACGCCGTCGGGAACGCCGTCGTTGTCATTGTCGCACTGGGCCGGGGCGTTGGCCGCCGGTGCGAACGAGGCCTGCGGTACGGCGGTCACCTTCGAGGCCTGCACCTGGAGCCGGGCGAGCCAGGGGTCCTTGTCGAACGCGTCGTAGCCCTCGTTGTTGTCAGTGGCCTGTGCGGGGCAGAACTCGCGGCCGTTGATCACCACGCTGGACGCCTGCTTGGGCAGCACCACTGACCGGCTGAGCGGCATGTTGGCGAGATACACCGTGAGCGTGTTCACAGACTTCGTCGTGCGGAGGATCCGGAAGCTCGCCACGTCGCCATCTCCAGGTGCGGGCTTGAAGGTAAGCACGCGACCGTTGAGATCGCAGCAATGGGTCGGGGCCGGAGAGAGGTTCGTGAGGGTGGTCGTGAGGATCGGGGCATAGTTCGTGAACAGCTGGAGGCCTTGGGTGAGTCTGACGGGGGCCGTGGCCTGGCCCGTGACCGTGGCCGGGCCATACATGTCTTCCAGGATGCTCTGGCCCTTCATCTGGGCCGGCACGTTGGTCTCGTCCCTGCGGCCGCGGAGCAGGAGGAGCAGGGCCTCGTCGAGGATGCCACGGGCCTGGATCGACCCGGCGGCCGACGCGCTCGTGGCATCGGCGAAGGCGCGGGAGGTGGTGCGGGTGCGGGTGGCGGTGATCAGCATCAGCGTGCCGATCATCATGAAGAACGTGAGCGCCATGAGCACAAGCAGCAGGAGTGCTCCGCGGCGGCCGCACGAAGCGGGGCGAAGTGTCGCTTGCACGGCGCTGGCTCCTGCGGCGGGCGCTCCCTGGGTCCGGGGCTCACGGTGCGGCTCGGCGATGCGAATGGCATCGGGCATGGCTTGTCAATCCAGTGAGACGTTGTATGTGTCGACGCGAACAAGATTTTCGAAGCCGATGACCGTCATGGTCTTGCCGTTGAGATATTTCGCCGATTCGCCCAGCATGTCGAGGTCCAGCACCACGGACGGCTGGCCATTCGCCGGGTCGTTGGGATTGCTGTTCCACGACGAAGTGACTCGAACCCATCTGGGCATGGTCGGTGCAGCGGCTGGCAGGGCAATGACGTATCCACAGCCCGGCATCATCCGTTTGCGGGCGGATTCGGTTGATGACGAATCCGACGCAGTGACGAAAAAAAGTGGGCCACTCTGCTGGGTGAGCGTCAGTTTTGCAGGCGAGTCGCTGTCTTTTCGGAAGACGGCGATGCTCAGAGCCGCCTCGGCGCCCGAGGCCGCCGTTCCCGAGACCGGCGACAGCATGGCTCCCCAACAAAAGCCATCGCGGTACGCGCGAGGACCTGAGGTGGGAGAGATAAAAACATTCGTCGGTGTCTCGGCACTCGTCGGCGGGGAGAACGTGAGGTCGTCCTCCAGCAAGAACCCCCGGTCTTCGTCGATGCGGGCAGAGAGGGCAGCGCTGGGTTGGGCAATGGACGCGTCAATTTGTGGCTTATTCTTTCCGCGCCGCTTCCCTGGTGGATCAGGGACAATGTTTTCGAGGCCCTTGCCGAACGCACATGCAGTGGTCACCGACGTGAACACGTCAGCGGCGACGAGACGTCGGTTGACGCACTCCGCGTAGGCATTGGCGGCGGCAACTGCAGCACGGTCTGCCATCGAGGCTTCCGCAAGGCGGGCGCTCGCCGCCGGCAGCACCGAGGCGAGGCTTGCCAGCCCGACCACGAGGATGCCGCAGGCCACGAGCACCTCCAGGAGCGTGATGCCGGACCGCACGGGCGGCGGGGCGGCCTTGGTCGAGACTGGGACGGCGTGGTGGTTGCTCATGACGACGCTCACTTCCCGAAGGACACTCCGGCCCGGGCCTTGGCCCGCGCGGCTCGCAAAGCCGTCGCGTCGCTGCCCGACTGCGGCACGTTGGCGGCGATCGACACGCGGCCGGTCTGCGGATGAACGACGACCCAGATAGCCTGCTGGTCCGAGAGCGAACTGACGCCGGCGTTGGCGATGGCGGCCCGGGACGCGACGAAGAAATAGATCGGCTCGACCGGATCGACTGGCGACGGATCGCTCGTTCGCGATCCCGTCTTCAGCACCTGCTGCATGAGGGCGTCGATGCCGCCGAGGGAGTCGAAGGCGATCGCGAGCGAGCCCTTGCCGGCGAGGCCGCCCCAGGTCGTCGTCGGGTCGTCGCCGATGCCGCTGAAGCGAAGGTCGATCGCGGCCGACTTGCCGCACTGCACCGCGACCGGGCCCTTCGCCGGATACCGTGCCGCACGGAATGCGAGCGGGTTCGAGGGCGTCGCCTGCGGCCAGATCGTGTTGAGAGCCGTCTGGCCGTCGGTGGTGCGGAAGCGGACGGTGCCTGAGTCGAGCGAGAACCAGTCGGACGGCGGCTGGTACGGCACGGCCCCGACCGCGGCACCGCCGAACTGGATTTTGTACGCGCTGACGAGATCCTCGGCATCGCCGTTGTCGGGGATGAGCGTCACCGAGGCACTGGTGGCCCCGGCGGGAAACGGCAGGCCGGCCGTGGTCGTCGTTCCTGTGATCAGCGGCGGTGAATCGGCGTGGTAGGCCGTCACGCACATGTTCGCCGAGACGCCGGCGACGGTTCCCGACTCGAGGATCACAGCCGCCCCGGCGGGGTTGCCCAGCGCCCGCGACTGGGCGGCGGTGAGCGCCGACGCCAGCGACTGGGCGGCCTGCCGCACCTGGCTGCCGGAGCCGGGATTCGCGCCCGCGACGATCAGCGAGAAGAACGTTGCCATGATCGCGGTGACGACCAGCAACTCGACGAGCGTGAAGGCCCGGCAGCGGCGGCTCATCGCTTCACCTCGGCGTCGAAGTTGGTGATGTTGTCGAGCATCTTGGCCGCCGACTCGGGGCCAGCCATCGACTTGGTCGGATCCTTGTCGGGATTGCCGCAGTCGATGCCGCCCGACCCCGCCATCAGGTTGCTCGTCTCGCCCATGCGGTTGAACCCGTACTCGCCATCCGGTCCCGCCGAGTAGATGAGCGGTCGCATGCCGAGCCCCGGGGCAGGAGACGTGCCCGCGGCAGGGAATGCCGCATCCAGGCTTCTCGAGCCGGAGAAGAACTTGTCGGACTGGCCCGGCGGCCACTGCAGCCCGGCGGGCCAGAGGATGAACCCGATCGGGTTTCCCCATTCGTCCCAAAACTCGTACGCCCTGTCGCCGTCTTTGTCGCCACGCTCGGCCGTGCGGAGTTCGCCGCAGTCGAGGCAGCTGGCGATGCCCCCCTGCATGACGATCATGAACAGGCATTCGGCGCCGGCATACTGGTCGGTGGGCTTTAGGCTATTCCAGATTTCCGCGTAGGCGCGCTGCGGAGCCGTGAGCGGCAGTTTCGCGGTGCCCGACGGGCTGACCGTCACCGAGCCGGCGGCTATCGCGGCGACGTCGGTCCAGCGGTCGGGAAGGTCGCCGCTGATCAGGTTGCGGCGGACGTACCAGGCGCGATACGAGGCGCCGGTCATGCCCGTCGGCACTCCCCCCGAGGTGGCCGCGCTTCGCGACGCGTAGGTCGAGTACTGCTGCTGGATGATCGCGTCGAGCTTGCCGATCAACGACTCCGTGGCGAGCCGCCTGGAGGCGGCCCGGGCCCCCGAGACCGCGGCGCCGGCGAGGCTGAGCAGCACGAGCATGATCCCGATCACCACGAGCAGCTCGACGAGCGTGAATCCCGGTCGCCCGAGACCACCGCCGGCCGCCGCGCCCCGGCGAGGGCGGGCGATCGCGGCGTCGACGGTAGGGAGGCGACGGGTCACGACAGGTCCTGGATCAGCTTGATGAGCGGCATGAACAGGGCGATCACGATGAAGCCCACGGCACCACCGAGGAAGATGATGAGCAGCGGCTCCATCAGGCTCGTGAGGCTTTCGGTGAGCACCGCCACCTCCTCGTCGTAGGTGTCTGCCACCTTGTAGAGCATCGTGTCGAGCTCGCCCGACTCCTCGCCCACGTCGACCATGTTGACGACGAGATCGTCGACAACCGGCTTCTTGTAGCGGGTGAGGTACATGAGGGCTCCCACCCCCGGTACGAAGGACGTCCAGAAAAGGAGCGCGACCAGGTTGAACGGCGGGATGGAATAGGCCTTGAGCGGCTTGGCGATCGCCTCGCCGTCGCGGATCGAATCCGACACCTTCTGAAACAGCCGCTCGAACATCACGTTGCCCGAGGTTTCCTTGGTGATGTTGAGGGCCTCGAGGATGGGCACGCCGCTGGAGAGCAGCGTGCCCAGCGTGCGGGCGCTGCGGGAGAGGATGTTTTTCTCGATCAGCTGTCCGAAGACCACCACCTTGAGCATGAACAGGTCCCAGCCGAAGCGGCCGTAGGGGATCAGCTTGATCGCCCTCACCAGCAGCATGATTCCGAAGGGGATCGCCGGCAGCAGGTACCAGTAGTTGACGATGAAGTTCGACATGTCGATCAGCATCTGCGTCATCGGGGGGAGCGTGCTGCCGAAGTCGTCGAAGATCTTTTTGAACTGCGGCACGATCTTGATCATGATGAAGGTGAGGATGCCCACCGCCACCATCACCACGACCACGGGATAGACGAGCGCCCCCTTCACCTTCCGCTTCAGCGACTCGCTCCGCTCCATGAACTCGGAGAGCCGGCGCAGGATCACCTCGAGCGCACCGCCCGCCTCGCCGGC
>JBJTDZ010000055.1:0-22995 GCA_046092585.1 Pirellulales bacterium
CCGTCGCCTCACCCCCCCGCCGGGGGCGAGGGGGGTCTCCGCGCGGGTATATTGCCCACCACCCCGCTCGCCTCGGCACGTGTCCACCGGGGTAAATACCCAACGCCCGTCGAACGCCCGCCGCCCCCGGCTGCGCGTCACGGTGCTACAATCCGCTCGAGGTGACCTCATGGCGATCGCTCCCGACTTTCCGCTTGGCCGTGTCGATGTGGCCCTCACGCCCGTCGCGCGGTTCGCCGAGTTTCTGCAGACCCGCGGCAAGCGGATCACCAGGCAACGGCGGGTGATCGTCGAGCACGTGGCCAGCCGGCACGAGCACTTCGATGCCGAGCAGCTTCTGGCCGACCTGCGAAAGACTCCGGACGGGGCGACGGCGAGTCGCCCCACGATCTATCGCACGCTCGCGGAGATGGTCGAGGCCGGGCTGCTCAAGAAGATGGTGCTCGACGGTCGTGCCGTCTACGAGCACGACTACGGCTACCCGCAGCACGATCATCTCTACTGCACCGGCTGCCGGCGGCTGATCGAGTTCACGAGCGACGAGGTGGCGAAGATCTGCGACGCGGTGGCGTCGAGCCACCAGTTTCGCGCCCAGTCGCACCGCCTGATCGTCAGCGGGCTGTGTGCCGAATGCCGGTCGAGCAAGAGCCGCAGCCGCCACCAGGATCGCGTCTGATCGCGCGGCGACGCGGGCTCGGGGCTGCCCGTGCCCCGGCTCCATGCCTCCGCTGGTCAGCAACGCCGGCTCGACGGGGGCGCCGGTCCGTCTCGTACGGATCGCACTCGAGCCTCAGGCTGTCCCCATCGCTTGCGCGATTGGGCTTCCAGATGCAGGAAGCGTCACCGCGTGAGCGGTACGACTGCAGTGGCGTTGAGGTCGCCTCGCATTCGAGCCTGAAGCTCGAGTGCGGTCCGGCTCAGACCTTGAGGGCCGACTCCGGCCCACGGGCCGGGCAACTCGCCAGCGCTGCCTGCACCGCCTCCGCGATGAACTCCTCCACCTGCCGCGCCGCGCGGCCGGCCAGTTCGTCGGGCTTCATCGCCGCCACGATGTCGACGCCCGCGAAGAGCGGATCGGCGGCGAGCCGCTGCGGAAGGTCGTTGTCGTGGCCCTCGCGGATCCGCGCCGTGGTGGCGTGGCTGTGCGTGCGGAGGGCCTCGTGGAGGGTCTGGCGGTCGCCGCCGGCGGTCGTCGCCGCCATGAGGATCTTCTCACTGGCGAGGAAGGGCAGGTGGGCCTCGAGATTCCGGCGGATGCCACCCGGCAGCACGACGAGCCCGCCCGCGATGTTGGCGTAGATCACGAGCTGCGCGTCGGTGGCGAGGAAGGCCTGCGGCAGCACGAGCCGCCGCGGGGCCGAGTCGTCGAGGGTCCGCTCCATCCATTGCACGGCTGCGGTCTGGCCGGCGGTGGCCGCCAGGCCCATCACGAACCGCCCCAGGCCGCACATCCGTTCGGCCCGCATGGGGTTGCGCTTGTAGGGCATGGCCGACGAGCCCACCTGCTCCGTCTCGAACGGCTCCTCGAGCTCGCCCCAGGCGGCGGCGAGCCGCAGGTCGTTGCCCGCCTTGTGGGTCGATTCCGACACGCCCGCGAGCGCGGCGCAGACCTGCGAATCGATCTTCCGCGTGTAGGTCTGGCCGGTCACCTCGTACGACGAATGGAAGCCGAGCTTCTGCGCGACGAGCTCGTCGAGCCGCCGCACCTTGGCATGATCGCCGCCGAAGAGCTCGAGGAAGCTCGCCTGCGTGCCGGTGGTGCCCTTCACGCCGCGGGCCCGAAGCAGCTTGCGGCGGTGCGTGATCTCCTCGAGGTCGAGCACGAGGTCGTGGATCCAGAGGCAGATCCGCTTGCCGATCGTGGTGGGCTGCGCCGGCTGGAGGTGGGTGCGGCCGAGGCAGACGAGGTCTTTCGTCTCGATCGCCCGGGCGGCGAGCCGCTCGATCACGGTGGCGAGCCGGGCGGCGACCAGGTCGAGCGACTCCCGCATCAGGATCAGGTCGACGTTGTCGGTGACGAACGCGCTCGTCGCCCCGAGATGGATGATCGGCCGGGCCGAGGGTGCCGCGTCGGCGAAGGCGTGGAGGTGTGCGAAGACGTCGTGCCGCATCCGCCGCTCGTACTCCGCCGCCTTGGCGAAATCGACCGGCGCGAGATTGGCCCGCATGTCGGCGAGCTGGCCCCGGGAAATCGGCAGGCCGAGTTCGGCCTCGGCCTCGGCGAGCGCCAGCCACGTCTGCCGCCAGAGCATGTAGCGATGGTTGTCGCTCCACAGCCGCGTCATCTCGGCCGAGGCGTAGCGGGAAGCGAGCGGATTGTCCCAGAGATCGCGGGGATCGTGCGGCGTCGCGGCGTTCACGAAAGGGTTCCTGGCATGCGGAGGGCGGGGCGGGGGGCCCTGGTGGCGCCGCCGCGGCTCATCTTGCAGAACAGCCGTTCGAGTGCCAGCCTCGCGCGCAGGCCCCGGGAAGCCTCGCCCTTCAGCGACAGGTCGAGGTCGAGGAGCCACACGGGCAGCCGCCGGGCCCGCCGCGGCCCGAGTTGCGCGAGCGACTCCTTCGCCTGCGCCAGCGCCTTCGGCCAGGCTGCCACTCCCGCCTCGCGGAGCGCCTGCTCGACGCCCGCGGGCCGCCCAGCGCCGGCGGGCAGGGCGAGGAGCCGGGCCGCCGTCGAGAGCCGCCGCAGCACCGAGGCGATCTGGGCCGCGATCCCGATCGGATTCTCGCCGGCGTCGATCAGGTCGGCCAGTTCGCGGAGGGCCCGCTTCGTGTCGCCACCGCCGGCCGCATCGATCATGCCCCAGGCGGTTCGTTCCTGTGGCGAGCCCGCGAAGTCGTCGACCGCCTCGGGAGGAATGGCCACCGCCTTCTTCGCGGGGTCGACTGCTGCGGCGAGCCGGGCGAGGGCCTGATCGATCTGGCCGAGGTTGCCCCCGAGCCGCTCGAGCAGCCGCTGGGAGGTTGCGGCGGCGAGCGTGATGCCGTGCCGCGTGCGGGCCCAGGTGCGCACCCAGCCGGCGAGATCGGCCTTCGCCGGGATCGTCGCGTCGATCACGAGCCCATGCGTGGCCACCGCCTTCGCCAGCCGCGTCGTGGCGGGGAAACTCTTCACCTCGAGGATCACGAGCCCGCGGCGGCCACGATCGGTGCCGGCGAGCGCCTCCAGCCGTTCGCGCGAGGCCGTCACGAAGGCATCGGCCTGCCGCACGACGGCGGCGCGGGTGGCCGTGGCGAACATCGGGATCGTGGCCGCCTCGTCGAACACGTCCCTCGGGTCGAGCGGCTCGCCGCCGTCGAACTCCCGCCAGGCCCAGGCCCGGTCGGCCTCGTCCGGGCAGAGGCGGCCACGGAGCAGGTCGAGCACCTGGTAGACGAGAAACGGCTCGTCGCCATGCACGACCACGAGCGACGGTGCACCGAACTCCCAGTCATCGGGGGCGACGATGATGTCGAGTGCGGACGTGGAGCCGGCCACGGTCATGAACTCGCCGAGGGCCGCCGCCGGTCGGCGACGTGACGCGAGTGTAGCCGCGCCGCGTGCGGGGCGTCAGCGAGCGATCTCGGCGTGCCGTCACGGAGCGGTGGGCAGCGGCCGCAGCCCGCCGAGCCTGCCACCGGGCCGCGGTACCGCGGTCGTCACCGGCTCGGCCGACGTCGCGAAGCCCACGTTGCCGGCCGCGTCGGTCGCCTCGATGCGGATGAACACCGAGGCCGGCACCGTGCGGTCGGGAGTCCAACGGTGTTCCCCCTGATTGTCGGCGCCGTCGCGAATGGTCGCCCAGGGGCCGGCGGCGTTCAGCGAGTAGAGAATCCGCACCGAATGCGGCGAGATGAGCGGGTCGTGAACGGCGTAGTGGATGACGAGCGTGGGTGTCGGCGCGGCGTCGTCGCGGGCCACCGACACGAGTTCGGCCTGCGGCGGCTCCTCGTCGACGCCGACCCAGACATCCGGTGCCGTGCCCGAGCGAGGGCCCGTGGGCTCGTCGCCCGCGCCGGCGAACTCGAGTCTGGCGCCGTAGAGCCCGGCAGCCGGCAGGGCGACGTCGATCGGGCTGCGGCCGTCACCGTCGACCGCGGTCCGTTGCCAGGTCACGCCGCCGTCCTGAGTGGTCCAGAGTTCCGCTCGCAAGCCGGCGCCGTCCGGCGGGGGGGCGTAGTCCCAGGCAAACCGTCTCGCCCGCGAGAGCTGCAGCGGACGACCGCGATACTCCAAGCCGCCGCCGGCGGACGGCGACGCGGCAATGTCGGCGGTGCCGAGTGAGCCGGGCGTGACGGCGGGCCGTGAGGCGACGGTCGTCGCGGCGGTCGTGGGCCGCACGAGCACGCTGCGGCCGGCCGCGGGGGGCTGCGCGGATGACGACGCGGCTGGCGGCTGGCCGTCGGACCAGGTGCCGGCCGACTCGGCGGCCCAGCCGCCGGTCGTGGACGGCGCCGGGGACGAAGGGGCGGCGGGCACGGATGCGGCGGTCGTGGACTCCTGCAACGGCAGCGGCGGCACGTCGATCTCGCGGGCGAGGGCCGTCTGGTCGACCTGGGGATCCTGAGGCTCGAGCGAGAACTGCTTCACCGTCTGGTTCCCGGACGAATCGGCGACCGTGACCCGCACGGTGAGGGCGGTCACCTTCTCGCCGGCCCACCAGATCTCCTCGCCGACGAGATGCGCGGGCGATTCCCGGGCGAGCACCGCCTGCGCGGCGATCGGCTTCCAGCCCGTGTCGCCGGCCGCGCGATATTCGACCTTCAGCGACTCGAGCGACAGCGAGCCGTCGGCGGCGGCGTAGCGGCAGATGATCTCGCCGTCGGCGCCCTTCCACACCCGGCCCGCGAGCCGGGGGCCGGCCGCGTCGACGAGCACCCGCAGGTCGGGCCCTTCACCCCCGCGGGCACGCCCCTTGCGGTCGACGGCCCGGAGCCGAAACCAGTATTCGCCGTCGGCGCCCGCCTGGTAGGTGATCGCCGTCGCCGTGGGCGCCGATTCGCCGGCGGGCTGCCACGTGGCGCCCAGATCCTTCGACGCCTCCAGCACCACCTTCGTCGGCGCCGCGTCGGCATCGGGATCCTCCGACTTCGGGATCCGAAACGGGATGGAGAACGTGCGGTGCTTGGTTCGCACGGGCTCCGGGAGCGCTGACCCGGCGGGCGGCTGAGCGGTCGCGTGCAGGCAGACGCAGACGATGCATGCGCCGATCAGCCACCGGCGCCAGAACGTGAGGCTCGGCGCGGCGGCTGTTCGACGGCGCGACACTGCAGTCATATCGCTTGGATCGGCAGGCGGGCCGCGGGCATGCCACCGGCCCCGGTCGCGGCCGGAAGAGTCGGTCGCGATCCGTGTGGCCGTCGCCGGGGGCTGGGGGGCCCGGCAGACGACTTTGCGGGCTGCGGAACGTGGGTCGATTTTCTCTGGACCCGAAGGGAGGCCGACTGCCATAATCCGCCGGGCGTCCCACGGACGGGGATTCGGCACATGCGGCCGGCCTCCGCGTCTGGAGGCCTGGTCTGGTGGGGCCCGGCACCACCCCGGTTCAACCACCCGTGCCCGCGTTTCTGACCAGCGTGACCCTGCTCGCCCTGCTGGTCGGGGCGGGTGCTGTTGCGATCGTCATGACCCGCGCCAGGTGGCTTCGCCGGCACGATGAGCAGGGCGAATGGGAAAGAACGCTCGCCGCCTACAAAAATCTCCGTGACGAGGGTGTGCTGTCCGAAGAGGAATACCGAAACATAAGAACGCTCGTCGAACCGCGACTGCGGGGGGGCGGGGGTATGCCCGATGGTCGGCCTGGGCCGGCGGCCGGGTCCGTGGGAACGAATCGCGAGAGGAAATGACCTGATGCCATCCGGGAAAGATGTCGGCGGAATCGGTCGTCGTGGCGCCGGCGGAACGACCAAGAAGAACGCCTTCTGTTCGTTCTGTCGCAAGAGCTATCGAGACGTCGGTCCGCTCGTGGAGGGGCCGGGCGACGTCTACATCTGCGGCGAGTGCATCGAACTCTGCCAGTCGATCCTCGACCAGGAGAAGAAGCGGCGGGGCACCAGCAAGCAGCTCTTCACCGCGATCCCGTCGCCCCGCGAGATCGTGTCCCATCTCGACCAGTACGTGATCGGACAGCAGCACGCCAAGCGGGTGCTCGCCGTGGCCGTCCACAGCCACTACAAGCGGCTGAACCTCGGCCGCGACGGGGCCGACATCGAGGTCGACAAGTCGAACATCCTGCTCCTCGGGCCCACCGGCTCCGGCAAGACGCTGCTGGCCCGCACGCTGGCCCGGATCCTCGACGTGCCGTTTGCGATCGGCGACGCCACCACGCTCACCGAGGCGGGCTACGTGGGCGAGGACGTGGAGAACCTGCTGCTCAAGCTCCTCAACGCCGCCGACTACGACATCGAGGCGGCCCAGCGGGGCGTGCTCTACATCGACGAGATCGACAAGATCGGCAAGACCAGCCAGAACGTCTCGATCACCCGCGACGTGTCGGGCGAGGGGGTGCAGCAGGCGCTCCTCAAGATGCTCGAGGGCACCGTCGCCAACGTGCCGCCGCAGGGGGGCCGCAAGCACCCCGAGCAACAGTACATCCAGATCGACACGTCCAACATCCTCTTCATCTGCGGCGGGACGTTCGTGGGGATCGACAAGATCATCGGCAAGCGGCTCGGCAAGAAGACGATCGGCTTCGGCCAGCCCTCGGGCGTCCGTCACGACGCCGATCTCGCGGAACTGCTGCCGCAGGTCGACTCCGACGACATCCTCGAGTTCGGGCTGATTCCCGAACTCGTGGGGCGGCTCCCGGTGATCTCGTCGCTGCAGCCGCTCGACGAACAGGCGCTCGTGCGGGTGCTCAAGGATCCGAAGAACGCGCTGGTCAAGCAGTATCAGAAGATGTTCAGCCTCGAGAACTGCTCGCTCGAGTTCACCGACGAGGCCCTCTCGGCGATCGCCCGCAAGGCGATGAAGAAGGAGACCGGGGCCCGCGGCCTGCGGTCGATCATGGAAGACGTGATGCTCGACATCATGTTCGACCTGCCCGAGCAGCAGGGCAGCACCTACGTGATCAACGAGCGAAACGTCGCGGGCACCGAGCAGGTGCTGCCGATCCGCGAGGCCCGCACCAAGAGCGCCTGAGCCGGGGGCCGGCGGTGTTTCGGGAAGCGTCTCCGCGTAAGCGCTCCGGCAGCGTGACGTTTGGCGTGGACCCTGTACGCTCCGTGATTCGGCTTGCCGGATGTGGCCGCGGGTTGTTCAACCTGCGGTCTCGCACATGCAGGTTGAACAACCTGCACCTCCACGGGCGCCGGGTGAAGATCTCGTCCGGGAAGCGTCACCGGGTGAGCGGTCCGACTGCGTGCCGTGTGGTCGTGGGCCTCGCCGGAATGCCTCACGCCGACTGGCGGCCTGAAGCCGCGTCGAGGGCCGGCAGGCGGATGGTCATCGCCGTGCCGCGGCCCGGAGCGCTCTCCACGCGGATGCGGCCCCGATGGGCCTCGACGATCTCGCGGCAGGAGGCGAGCCCCATGCCGCTGCCCCCCTTGCCCGTCTCGTCGGGGCCGGCCTTCGTGCTGAAGTGGGGCTCGAAGATCCGCCGCATCACCTCGGGAGCCATGCCGCAGCCGGTGTCGCGGACCATCAGGTCGACGAAGCCCGTGGTCTCGTCGTGCGAGAGGCGGAGGATCAGCCGGCCGCCCGAGGGCATCGCCTGACGGGCATTGACGAGGAGATTCAGCAGCACCTGCTGCAACTGGCCGGGATTTGCCGAGACCCGGGGCACGGGAGCGAACTCCCGCTCCACCTGCACCCGATACTTCATCATCTCCCGCTCGAGGAGCACGAGCACGTCCTCGGTGAGCAGCGTCAGGTCGACCGGCTCGAACCGCGAGGAGCGGCCTCGTGACATCGAGAGCACGCTGGCCGTGATCTTCGCCGCCCGCGTGCCCGCCGAGAGGATCCGTTCCAGGGCCTTGTCACGGGTCGGCTGGTCGCGGTGCCGCAGGCCCATCCGCGCGTAGTTGAGGATCGTGGTCAGGGCGTTGTTGAACTCGTGGGTCGTCGTGCCGAGGAGCTCGCCGAGGCTCCCCTGCTTGCGGGCGTCGAGCAGGTGGCCGCGGAGGGCCGCGAGTTCCGCCTCGTGACGGGCCTGGACGGCGGCGAGTTGCCGCCGCAGATCGGCAAGTTCCACGTCGCGGTGATCGACCGACCGGCGCGTTGGGGTCGGTGCGGCGGCCGGGCGCACGATGAGGCTGCGACAGGAGGGCTCCCCCTCCGGCTCCCCGGTCCGCCCCGTCGACTGCCGTCCGGCATCCATGCGTCGGTCGTGGCCCCCCTGAGGAGGCCGCCGCCCCAATCGGAAAAGTTCACCACACTCGCAGCCTCGGGCGGCCGACCACCCGTGCGTCGGCGCGGTCCCCAACCCCCGGATGCGGAGGAACAGGCGTTCCTCCCGGGGATATCGTCGGGGGCGAAAACCCCGCTGTACAATCCGGCCGGCGATCCGATTCGGTTCCTCGACCGTTCAAGGTTCCGCAGACGGGGCGTCGGAACGGGCGGCAATCGCCCCGCAGCCCCGCCCCAGGCGGCCAGTTCGCCCGCTGACGGTTCCTCTTCCGCAAACCAGCACGATTCCGAAACCCATGCAAGCCCTCCGCCCGCTGCCGCCGCCGATCCCGGCCCCGCCGTACCGTCCGTCCCGCTCGGGCATGACGCTGGTCGAGCTGCTGGTCGTGATCTCGATCATTGCGCTCCTCGTCGGCATGCTGCTGCCGGCCGTCCAGTCGGTTCGGGAGGCGGGCCGGCGGACGACCTGCAAGAGCAACTTCAAGCAGGTGGGGATCGCGCTGCTCTCCTACATGGACCGCAAGACCAAGGGCCGCTTTCCGGTGGCCGCGTCGCTGCCGAGTTCCGAAATCATCAACCGCTGGCCGACCGAGCCGATCCGCCCGAGCATCGCCGCGGCGCTCGGGCCCTTCATCGAGAACAACCGCGAGACCTTTCGCTGCCCGTCCGACACGGCCTACTTCGTGAGGGATCCGTCGACCGAGTACGGCCGGCAGGTGCAGGAGCGGCTGGCACAGATCCCGGAGGCCCAGCGGCCGGCGGAATACCAGGGGCTGCCCTACGAGGGCACGAGCTACGAGTACCCGATCCGACGGCTGCTCTCGCCCGACCAGACGAAGGGCAAGACCAGGGAGGAGGCGCTCACGTCGGGCCGGCTCGGCAGCAACCTGGCGTCGTCGAAGCTCTGGGTGCTCTACGAGTTCGCGCCGTTTCACATGACCGGCTTCGCGGGGCTCTTCAGCCCCGACGAACTCGACACCAACAGGCTCGACGACCCGAACTGGGAGCCACCCCCGGGGTCCCGCAACTTCCTCTACTTCGACGGTCACGTCGACAACCTCTGAACAGCGCCCTTTCACCCGCCCTCGGGAGCCAGCAGACATGAGCAATGCAGCCATCCGGGCCGGGCGTCGCGGCCCCTCCGCCCCAGCCAACGAGGGAACGCGGTGGAAGACGTGGGCGGGGCTCGTCGCCCTCCTGCTCGTGGCGACGCTGCTCGCGGCGTGGCTGCTCGGGTGGCTGTCGTTCGGCACCGATCCCCGCGTGGCCGAGATCCTCGTGCTTCAGGAGCAGGCCCGGGCGCAGTTCGCCGCCACGGGTGGCCCGCAGACGATCGTCGAGGCGACGGCCGCGGCGACCACGATGAACACCATCCGCGCCAAGGCCGAGGCGCTGCCTCCGCACCTGCGGCAGCAGGTCGAGCGGCAGGGCAGCGGCATGTTTCGCTCCGCGATGCGGGCGAGAATCGACGCCTACTTCACCACGCAGCCGGAGCAGCGGCAGGCGTTGCTCGACCGCCAGATCGACCAGGAAGAGATGCTGCGAAAGGCCTTCGAGGCGGGGCAGGCGGTCGCCGGCATGGTGGGCGGTGTGCAGCAGGGAGGCGGGCAGGCCGGGGGTGGACAGCAGCCCGGCGGGCAGGCAACGTCCAGCCCTCCCGCCGGTGGCCCGCCGCGGGGCGGCACCGAGGAAGACCGCAACCGCTGGCGGAAGTCGATGATCGACCGCACGACACCCGAGCAACGGGCCCGCTACGTCGAATATCGCCGTGCGATGGACGAGCGGCGCGAGCAGCGTGGCCTGCCCAACGGCTGGGGGCGGTAACGTGGCCGCGGCCGACACCCTCGGGCTCCTGGAAGAGGCGAGGCAAATCGCGAAGGATCTGGGCTACGAGGTTCGCGAGGAGGTGCTCGGCGACCTGCCCGGCGGCCGCTGCACCATCGGTGACCGGGCGATCGTGCTGCTCAACCTGGAGCATCCGCCGGCGGAGCGGCTCGATCGTCTGCTGGCCGCCATCGCCACCGAGCCGCGGCTCGCCACCGAGCCGAAGAGCCGGCTGCTCGAGGCCCGACTGCGCGACCTCGAGCGTGGCTCCACACGCTGACGCGGGCAGTGTCACCGTGGAAGCGGCATGACTGCGCGACGTCGATCGCGGTCCCCATCGCTTACGCGGTTGGGCTTTCAGGGGCCGTGGCCCGGTAGAGCCCGTGGCTGTCGATGTAGGCCTCGACCGCCCGAGGCGTGCGGTAGCGGATGCTGTGGCTGCTGGCCACGGCGGCCCGCAGGTGGCTCGCGCGGATGCCGATCGCCGGCATCCGCACCCGCGTGGCGATGATCCTGGCGGCGTGCTCCGGGCCGAGCAGGCTGGCGAGCGGCTCCGACCGTACGACCGCTGCGACATCATCGAGCCCCTCGCGTTCCACGGCCACCACCGCCCAGCCGTCGAGGATCTGCCTCGGCTCCCGCCACGTCGGCAGCTGGGCGAGCGAGTCGGGGCCGAGCAGCAGCAGAAGCTCGTCTGCCGGATGCCTCCCCGCCAGTTCGGCGAGCGTGTCGATCGTGAAGCTCACGCCGCCGCGGTCGAGCTCCACGGTCGACACCGAAAACGACGCCTGGCCGCCGATCGCCAGCTGGATCATCGCCACGCGGTCGGCCGGGTCGGCGAGGTGATGCCCCTGCTTGTGCGGCGGGATCGCGGCGGGCACGAACACGACGCGGTCGAGCCGGGCCTGCTCCCGGCAGCACTCGGCCGCGATCAGGTGGCCGACATGCACGGGGTTGAAGCTGCCGCCGAAGATGCCGATCCGCATCGCCGTCTCCCACCTGCTCTAATCCATCCATGCCTGACCAGCATACGACGCAGCGAGAACTCTTCGAGAGCCGGCCGCAGTGGGTGGAAGACGATGCCCGCCGGGGCACGGTCGCCACCGTCGTGCTGCCCGAGGGCGTCGACAAGCCGCTCGACTACCTCGTTCCCGAGTCGCTCGCCGCGGCGGTCGAGCCGGGGAAACGGGTGAGGGTGCCGCTCGGGCGGGCCAACCGGGAGCGGCTGGCCTACTGCGTGGCCGTGCGGCACGGCGAACTGCCGCAAACGCCCCTCAAGAGCGTGGCCGGCGTCGAAGACGAGCGGCCGCTCCTCTCGCCGCGGATGATCGAGCTCACCCGCTGGATGGCCGACCGCTGGCTGGCTCGCTGGGGCGAGGTGCTCGAGGCGGTGCTGCCCGCCGGGGTGCGGCTGCGCCGGCGGGTGCGGGTGTCGCCGCTCCTGGTGGCCACGGGCGCCGAGCCGCCCCGGAAGCCGACGCCCGCGCAGGCCAAGGTGCTGGCCGCGGCCGCGGAGCCCAAGACAGCCGAGCAGCTCGCCGAGCTCAGCGGCGCCAGCCGGGCCGTCGTGCAGCGGCTGCTGAAGCTCGGGCTCCTGCAGGAAGCCGGCGCCGTGGAGAAGGCCGTGCGGCCACCCGAGCGGCCCGCGATCGTCCACGATCGCCCGGCCGAACTGTCGCCGGCGCAGGCGGACGCCCTCGGGGCGATCCGCGGGGCGATGCAGGCCGCCCGCCACGAGACGATCGTGCTCTTCGGCGTCACCGGGAGCGGCAAAACGGAGGTGTACCTCCAGGCCGTCGAGGAGACGGTGTCGTATGGCCGGCAGGCGATCGTGCTCGTGCCCGAGATCAGCCTCACGCCGCAGACCTGCGACCGCTTCCGGGCGCGCTTCGGCGAGGTGGCCGTACTCCACAGCCATCTCACCCCCGCGGAGCGGCACACGCAGTGGCGGGAGATCGCCTCGGGGCGGGTGAACGTGGTGGTCGGCGCGAGGTCGGCGATCTTCGCGCCCGCGCCCCGGCTCGGCCTCATCGTGATCGACGAGGAGCACGAGTCGTCGTTCAAGCAGGCCACCGCGCCGCGGTATCACGCCCGCGACGTCGCGGAATGGATCGCCAAGGCGGAGGGGGTGCCGCTCGTGCTCGGGTCGGCCACGCCGTCGCTCGAGACCTTCGCCCGCTGCCTGTCGGGGGAGTGGACGATGTGCCGCCTCGCCGACCGCGTGGGGGGCGGCCAGCTGCCGGCCGTGATCACCGTCGACATGCGGGAGCGGGGGAGCCGGTCGCGCGGGGCGGTGAGCCCGCGGCTCGCGGCCGGCATCCGCTGGGCGCTCGATGCCGGCGGGCAGGTGATGCTCCTGCTCAACCGGCGGGGCTTCGCCACCCACGTGCAGTGCCACGCCTGCGGCCACACGGCCCGGTGTCCGCAGTGCGACCTCGCGCTCACGCTCCACCAGCCGGGCAATCGCGGCATCTGCCACGGCTGCGGACTCGTGAGCCGGGTGCCCGCCGACTGCCCGGAGTGCCGCGCGCCGGGCCTCGTCGTCTCCGGCACGGGCACCCAGCGGCTCGAGGAGCAGGTGCGCCGGGCGTTCCCCGACGCCGCCGTCGCCCGCATGGACACCGACACCATGCGGACGCGGGGCAGCCACGAGCGCACGCTCGACGCCTTCCGGAACCGTGAGATCGACATCCTCGTGGGCACCCAGATGATCGCGAAGGGGCTCGACTTCCCCACGGTGATGCTCGTTGGCGTGGTCAACGCCGATGCCGCGCTCCACCTCGCCGACTTCCGCGCCGCGGAGCGAACCTGCCAACTCGTCACGCAGGTGGCGGGCCGCAGTGGCCGGGGCCCGCTCGGCGGCCGCGTGGTGGTGCAGACGAGCACCCCCGACCATCCGGCGATCCGGGCGGCGGCGAGCCACGACTACGAGGCCTTCGTCCGCAGCGAGCTGCCGGCCCGCGAGGCGCTGCTCTACCCGCCCTACGGGTCGATCGTGCGGATCGTCGTCCGCAGCCTCGACGAGCAGGCGGCGTCCGACTGGGCCGGGCATGTGGCGGATCGGCTGCGGCGGGAGGCCGAGGGCCGGCCGGAGATCCGCGTGCTCGGGCCCGCCCCGGCGCCCATCGCCCGGCTCCGCGACCGCTTCCGCTGGCACCTGCAGGTGCACGGCCCCGACGCCGCCGCGCTGCGGGCCCTCGTCGTGCGGGCCACGGCCGAACTGCGGACGCCCGACACCGTCGCCTGGGTCGTCGACGTCGACCCCGTGGAGATGCTCTGACGCGCCGGCACCTCCCCACGGCGTGCCATGACGAACCGCCTCGTCCACGGGTACGATTGTCACCATGTCCTACCGCACGATCACCGACATCCTCGGGGAGACGAGCCTCGAACGAAAGGTTCGCTTCCTGTTCGGGCTGTGCCTCTTCGTGCTCATCGCCGGAAGTTTCTGGTGGTACGGCAGCCGCACCGAGCGGCTCGTCTACGCGACCACGCGGAGCACGGGCCGGCATCTCGTCGACGCGATCATGCTCCAGTACCACTGGAAGACGCTGGAGAAGGAGCAGCAGTACACGAGCCTCATCGAGACACTCGGCCGCACGCTCCAGAGCCAGCCCTACAGCTGGCGGCTGCTCGATCCCGACGCGACTCCCGACGAGCGGGCGGGCTACAAGCGGCTCGACTCCGCCGTGCTCGACTACTTCCGCGAGCAGCCACAGGCCGTGTCGCCGACCGGGGAGACGCAGGCCGAATACCGGGAGTTCCGCACCGAGGACGCGTCGGAATACCACTACTACCAGCCGGTGCGGGCCCGGAAGAGTTGTCTCGTCTGCCACGAGTATCGCGGGTCGGCGGCCGGGTCGGCCGAGGCAAGCGACCGGCCCCGGCTCGCCGAGGGCGACCTCATGGCGGTGGTCAAGGTGGTGATGCCCGATGCGGCTACGAGGAAGGCGATCAACTGGAACCGGGCGATCCTGCTGGCCACCGCCATCATGACCGTGTTCCTGGCGATGCTCGTCGCCTATGCGATCGTGCGCTACGTGATCGTCAAGCCGCTCGAGCACCTGCGGAACGTGAGCGAGGAGATCGGCCGGGGCAATGTCGATGCCCGGGCCGACATCCACACCGCCGACGAGTTCGAGGAACTCGGCCTCGCCTTCAACCGCATGCTCCGCGGGCTGATCGAGTCGCAGGAGGAGCTGCGGAAGACGAACGGCGCCCTCGATGGGAAGGTCGACGAGCTCGCCCGGGCCAACCTCCATCTCTACGAGATGAACCGCCTCAAGGGCGACTTCCTCGCCACCATGAGCCACGAGTTGCGGACGCCCCTCAACAGCATCATCGGCTTCTCCGACGTGCTCGGGTCGATCGAGTCGCTCGACGCGAAGCAGAAGCGCTACGTGGAGAACATCCGCACCTCGGGCCGGATGCTCCTGGAGATGATCAACGACATCCTCGACCTCGCGAAGATCGAGGCGGGCAAGATGGAGGTGCGGCCCACGGCGTTCCGCCTCGAGGCGGTGGTGAGCGCGCAGTGCGACATGGCCCGCCCGCTGGCGGAGCGGAAGCGGATCGACCTCTCGTACGACGTGGGCCCCGGGCTCGACGCCATGCAGCAGGACCAGGCGAAGGTGCAGCAGATCCTCGCCAACCTGCTCTCCAACGCAGTGAAGTTCACGCCGGAGGGAGGGCGGGTCGACGTCGTGGCGCGGCTGGATGCCGTCGAGGGGGAGCCGGCCACCGCCTTCCTGCTCGAGGTGGTCGACACGGGCGTGGGCATCGCCGCAGAGGAGCGGCAGACGATCTTCGAGAAGTTCCGCCAGGGGCACGTCTTCCAGGGAGACGACGCGATGACGCGGGAGTTTTCCGGGACGGGCCTCGGCCTGTCGATCGTCCGCGAACTCTGCCGGCTGCTCGGGGGCGACGTGTCGGTCGAAAGCCAGCTCGGTCGCGGCAGCCGGTTCACCGTGCGACTGCCCGTGCGGCTCGAGCCGCAGGAGCAGGATGCGGCCGCAGGGGCGGTGGCGGCCGCCCGCGACGTGGCCTGACGGCCCCGCCCCACGAATTGGACGGATCCACGCACGGAAGGGATGACCCACGATGGCGAAGACGGACGCGGCCGCGGAAGTGGTGCTCTTCACCGACGGGGCCTGCAGCGGCAACCCCGGCCCCGGGGGCTGGGCCTACATCCTCCGGCACCCCGGCAGCGGCCGGGAGTCGAAGCACTCGGGCGCCGAACGCGACACCACCAACAACCGCATGGAGCTCACGGCGGTGGTGGAGGGCCTGCGGCAGCTCAAGCGGCCGACGGTGGTGGAACTCGTGACCGACAGCGTCTACGTGGGCACCGGCCTCTCGGAGTGGCTGCCGCGGTGGAAGCAGCAGGGCTGGAAGCGCAAGGAGAAGGGGCGGCTGGTGCCGGTCAAGAACGAGGACCTCTGGCGGGAACTCGACCAGCTCGCCGCGGCCCACACGGTGCGGTTCTCGCACGTGGCGGGGCACTCCGGCCATCCGGAGAACGAGGAGTGCGACCGCCTCGCCGTCGAGGCCTACAAGGAGCTGCAGCGGAATGGCGGGTGACGCCAGCCTTTCGACGCGGCTCGAACGGCTGCCGGGCGTCGGCACCGCGCGGGCGGAGAAGCTCGTGAAACTCGGGCTCGTGACGGTTCGCGACGCCCTGATGCACTTCCCCCGGGAATACCGCGACTTCTCCGGAGCCCACTCGCTCGCCGATCTCCGCGAGGGGGAGCATGCCTCGCTCGCCGGCGAGGTGCTCGATGCCGGCTCGCGGACGCTCGTCTCCGGCCGATCGATGCTCACCGTGTCGCTCGGCCTGCCCGATGGCCGCGTGCGGGCGGTCTGGTTCAACATGCCCTTCATGGCGAAGCGGTTCGCGAAGGGCATGCGGGTGGTGATCGCCGGTCAGCCGAGGCTCGCCGGCGGCGCTTGGGAGTTCGCCCACCCGGACGTCCGCTGGCTTTCGGGCGGGGAGGAGGCGCACGCCTCCGACTGGCTGGCGGTCTACCCGCTTGCCGAGGGCGTGCAGCAGTCGCACGTGCGGCTCGCCGTGCAGGCGGCGCTCGACCATGCGGCTGGCGTCTGCCCCGAGGCGCTCCCCGAGCCGATGCTGGCTGCGAAATCGCTCCTGCCGATCGAGCAGGCCTTCCGTGAGATCCACTGCCCGTCGGCGCAGGGCATGATCGACGCCTCCCGGCGCCGCTTCGTCTACCAGGAGTTGTTGATGCTGCAGGTGGCCCTGCGGATGCACCGCGCCCGGCAGCAGCGGAGCAAGGCGGCGCCGATGATCGCGGTCGACACCCGGCTCGATGCCCGCATTCGGGCCCGGTTTCCCTTCGAGTTCACGGCGGCCCAGAGGCGGGTCTGCGCGGAGATCGCGGCCGACATGGGGCGGGCCGAGCCGATGAATCGTCTGCTGCAGGGAGACGTGGGCAGCGGCAAGACGGCCATCGCGATCTACGCGATGCTCGCGGCCGTCGGCACGAAGGTGACGCCGGACGCCACCGAGCGGTTCCAGGCGGCGATGATGGCCCCCACGGAGCTCCTCGCCCGCCAGCACCACCAGACGCTCTCGAGACTTCTCGCCGGCAGCGGCGTGGAGGTCGAACTGCTCGTGGGAGGGCAGACGGCGAGGCAGCGCGAGGCGGCGATTGCGAGGATCGCCGGCGGGCAGGCGGGACTCGTGGTGGGCACGCAGGCCCTGGTGAGTGGCGCCGCCACGTTTCGGCACCTCGGCCTCGTGGTGATCGACGAGCAGCACCGCTTCGGAGTGCTGCAGCGGGCCGTGCTCCAGCAGGGGCAAGCCGACCCGCACACGCTGGTGATGACGGCCACCCCGATTCCGCGGACGATCGCCCACGCCATCTACGGCGACCTCGACGTGTCGACGCTCGACGAGCCGCCGCCGGGACGCCAGCCGGTGGCCACCTACCGCGTGGGCCCCGATGATCTCGACCGCTGGTGGGAGTTCGTGAGGAAGAAGCTCGCCGCGGGCCGCCGTGGCTACGTGGTGGTGCCGGCGGTGGAGGAGTCGAAGCGGGATCTCGCCAGCATCGCGTCGGCCTACGAGTCGCTCGCCAACGGGCCCCTCGAGGCATTCCGCCTCGGCCTCCTGCACGGCCGGCTCAAGCCCAGGGACAAGGCCGCGGTGATGGAGGCCTTCCGTACCGGCGGCCTCGACGTGCTCGTGGCCACGAGCGTGATCGAGGTGGGCATCGACGTGCCCGAGGCGACGATCATGACGATCCTCGACGCGGAGTCGTTCGGCCTCGCCCAGTTGCACCAGCTTCGCGGCCGCGTGGCGCGGGGGGCCACGCAGGGCATCTGCGGGGCCGTCACGTCGTCGCAGGCCGACCCGCATCCCCGGGTCGATGCCTTCGTGGCCACGACCGACGGGTTCCGGCTCGCCGAGCAGGATCTGCTGCTGCGGGGCCCGGGAGACCTCGTGGGCACGAAGCAGAGCGGCATGCCGCCGCTCTATCTGGCCGACCTGCTCCGCGACGGCTCGGTGGTGAGCGAGGCCCGCCGCGATGCGCTCGAAATCTTCGAGAAGGATCCGACGCTCGCCGATCCCTCGCTCGAGCGGCTGCGGAAGTTGATCCTCGACCGCTGGGGTGCCACGCTCGGCCTCGGCGAGGTGGCGTAGCGCCGCACGCGGCAGCGGCTCGGGAAGCCCAATCGCGGAAGCGATGGGGACCACGCCGGACATGACGCCGTCGTACCGCTGACGCGGCTCCGCTTCCCGAATTGCTCGCCGCGTCAGCCGCAGAGGATCGGCTCGCTGGCCCGCCACGCCGTGCCGTCGCGGACCACGCGGTGGTAGAGCGTGTCTCGCTCCACCGGCTCGCGGCCAGCCTCCCGGATCAGCCGCGTGATGTCGTCCACCGACAACACCTCCGGCGTCGTGGCGCCCGCATCGTGATAGATGAGCTCGTGCCTCACGGTGCCGTCGATGTCGTCGGCGCCGTAGGCCAGCGAGGCCTGGGCCGTGCCGATGCCGAGCATGATCCAGTAGGCCTTGATGTGGTCGAAGTTGTCGAGCACGAGCCTGGCGATCGCCATCGTCCGCAGGCTCATCGCCGGCGAGGGCTTGGGAAGGTGCGCCAGCCGGGTGTTGTCGGGGTGGAACGCGAGCGGAATGAAGGTCTGGAATCCGCCGGTCTCATCCTGGAGTTCGCGGAGCCGCAGCAGGTGGTCGGTGCGATGGAAGGCGTTCTCGATGTGGCCGTAGAGCATCGTCGCGTTGCTCCGCAGGCCGAGTTCGTGCGCAGCGCGGTGGATGGCGAACCACTCCTGCGTGTCGGCCTTGTGCTCGCAGATCTTGTCGCGGATCTCGGAATGGAAGATCTCGGCGCCGCCGCCGGGCAGGCTGCCGAGGCCGGCGTCCCTCATCTCCACGAGGATGTCGCGCACCGAACGCTTCGTGAGATGGGCGAACCAGTTGATCTCGACGGGCGTCCAGGCCTTGAGGTGCAGCGCGGGGTAGGCCTCGTGCAGGATGCGGATGATGTTGAGATACCAGTCGTAGCCCTTTTGGTGGTGGAGGCCGCCCACGATGTGCATCTCCGTCGAGCCCGCCTCGACGGCCTCGCCGCCACGGGCCAGGATCTGCTCGTCGGTCATCGTGTAGCCGCGGGCCTCGCGAAGATCCGCCCGGAAGGCGCAGAACGTGCAGCGGTAGATGCAGACGTTCGTGGGATTGAGGTGGGTGTTGATGTTGTAGAAGCCGAGGTTGCCGTTCTTCCGCTCCCGCACGAGGTTGGCAAGTTCGCCCAGTTCGTGCAGGTCGACTGAGGGATCCCAGAGCGATTCGGCCTCGGCAGCATCGAGACGCGCGCCGGCTTCGACCTTCTCACGAATCGGCTCGAGCGACGGCGACATGGCGCGGATCATGGGAAGGAGGTCTTGGTGGGTGGGGAAGGTCGTGGTCGACAAGAGAACCGCAGGCGGCTGAAAATCGCAACAGGGCCCCAGGTTCACGGCCCCGGGTTCAGAACCACAGGTCGGCGGCGATCGCCGCCAGCAGCACGATGCCGATCAGGGCATTCGCCGAGAAAAACGCCTGGTTGACCCGGGAGAGGTCGTCGGGCCGCACGAGCGAGTGCTCCCACGTGAGCAGTCCGGCGATTACGGCGTAGGCGGCCCAGTAGATCCAGCCGAGGTCGGACACCGCCAGCGGCAGCAGGGCCAGCAGCAGCATGGTCGCCACGTGCAGACGCCGGGCGAGCCGGAGCGCCCGCGGCACGCCGAACCTGGCGGGCATGCTCAGCAGTCCGTGGGCGGCGTCGAACTCGACGTCCTGACAGGCATAGATGATGTCGAAGCCCCCCACCCACGCCGCCACCGCCAGGCCGAGCAGCGCGGCGGGCAGGAGATCGACCGGGTCGTGAATCAGTGACTGCCCGCGGAGGGCGATCCAGGCCGCGACCGGCGCGAAGCCGAGGGCCACGCCGAGCCAGAGATGGGCCAGCGCCGTAAACCGTTTGGCATAGCTGTAGCCGAGAAGCCAGGCCAGCACCGGTGCCGCGAGCACCAGCGGCAGCCAGTTGGGCAGGAAGAGCAGCGTGGCGGCGATGAAGACGGCCGACGTGACCACCACGAGGGCGAACACCTCGCCCACGCCGACGGCCCCGCGGGGCAGGTGCCGTGATGCGGTTCGCGGGTTGGCGGCGTCGATCGCCCGGTCGGCGAGCCGATTGAAGGCCATCGCGGCCGTGCGGGCCGACACCATGCAGATCAGGATGCCCGCGATCCCCCGGGCGAGGCCCGACGGCGATGCCAACGCCGGGTCGACGCCCCAGCGGATGGCGATGAGCGCGGCCATGATCGCGAAGGGGAGGGCGAAGACGGTGTGGCTGAACCGCACGAGTTCCAGGTACGTGTGGAGCCGACCCAAACGCGGAGCCGCGGTGCCGGTGGCCATCACGTCGCCTCGCCCCAGCGGCGGACGAGGGAGTTGGCAACGCCCAGCTGGTCGCAGATGCGGGCGACGACGAAGTCGACCAGGTCGGCCACGGTGGCCGCGCCGTGGTAGAAGCCCGGCGAGGCGGGGAGCACCACCGCCCCGGCCTCGTGGATCGCCTGCATGTTCTTGAGCTGCGGAAGCGAGAGGGGCGTTTCGCGGGGCACGACAACGAGTCTCCGGCGTTCCTTGAGGTGCACCTCGGCGGCCCGGTGGATCAGGTTCTCTCCCATGGAATGCGCCACGGCGGCCAGCGTGCTGCCGCTGCACGGGCAGATCACCATCGCCCCGGTGAGGAAGGAGCCGCTGGCGATCGGCGCCATCAGATTCTTGTGGTGGTGATAGTGCACGGTGCCCCGGCCCGGGGCAGCATGGCCGAGCAGCGTCGCGAGGTCGAAGCGGTCGAGGTCCACGCGGCGGCCAGTCTCCTCGGCGAGCACGGCCTGGCCCGACGGGCTGATCGAGAGGTGGATCTCCCGCCCCGCCTCCAGCAGCACCTGCACCAGCCTCGCGGCGTAGGCCGCACCCGACGCACCGGTGATCCCCACGACGAGCGGCAGATCGGCCATCGGTCAGGCCCCCCGCCGCGCGACGTAGAGCGTGGCGATGCCGCACGTGAGCGGCACGACGTCGACGCTCGTGAAGCCGGCGCCTTTCACGATCGAGGCCAGGGCCTCGCCCGAGGGAAACTGCTCCACGCTCTGGTTGAGGTAGGTGTAGGCATCGGAGTGGTTGCGGGCCACCGCGTTGCCGAGCCGGGGGAGCACGTTGCGGAAATACCAGAGATAAAAGTTGCGCACCGCCACGTTCCGCGGCAGCGAGAACTCGAGGATCGCGAGCGCGCCGCCGGGCTTGCAGACGCGGGCCATCTCGGCGAGACCCTTGCCGGTGTCGGCGATGTTTCGCAGTCCGAAGGCCACCGTCACCACGTCGAACGTCGCCGTGGGAAAGGGCAGGGCCATGGCGTCGGCTTCGACCCACTCGACGGGCACCCCTGAGCGCCGCGACTTCTCCACCCCGCGATCGAGCATCGGCCTGCAGAAGTCGCTGCCCACCACCCGCACGCACGCCCCGCCGCGGCGGGCATAGGCCAGGGCCAGGTCGCCGGTGCCGGTGCAGACGTCGAGCACGGCGCCCGAGGCCGGCGGCGGCGCACGCTTCACCGTCACGTACCGCCACCACACGTCGATGCCCCCCGAGAGCATGCGGTTGACGAGGTCATACCGGGGGGCGATCTCGGCGAACATGCCCTGCACCCTGCTGCCGCTCTTGTCGACGCCGGGCGATTGTTCGGCTGGCATGCCGTCGCCTATCGTGGGGCTGGCGCGGAACGTCGATTCGTGCACGTCGGGCAATCTCGCGAGGCGGCCATGATTCGCTGGCACTGTCACAACCTCTTCCATCGTATGCCGGCGGGGGCCTCGGTGGGAGGGACCGCCGTGGTGATCGACGTGTTGCGAGCCTCGACGACGATGGTCACGGCCCTGGCCCACGGGGCGGCTCGCGTCGTGCCCGTCGCCGGAATCGACGAGGCCCGCCGAATGGCCGCCGCGCTCGGGGCAGGCGTGCTCCTCGGCGGCGAGAGGGGAGGCGTCCGGATCCCCGGCTTCGACCTGGGCAACTCACCGCTCGAGTATTCGGCGGAGCGGGTGGCCCGCCGCACCGTGGTGCTCACGACCACCAACGGCACCGCGGCGCTCCATGCCTCCCGTGACGCGCGGGAGATCGTGGTGGGTGCGATCGTGAATCGCACGGCGGTCGCGGCGGCCGTGCGGCGGCTGGCCGGCCGGGCGATGCCGGTGCACCTCGTGTGCGCGGGCACCGACGGCGCCGTGTCGGCGGAGGATGTGCTCGCCGCCGGTGCCATTCTCGATGCGGCGTCCGTGGCCGGGCCTCGCGACGAACTCGATGCCGCGGCCCACGAGGCGCTCGCCTTCTACCGTCGCGTGGCCGCGGCGGCCGACGTGCCGGCGGCGCTCGTGCGGGAGTTTTCCCTGTCGCCCGGCGGTGCCAATCTCGTCGCCCTCGGGATGGAGGCCGACCTGCCGGTGGCCGCGGCGATCGACTCGCTCGCGGCGGTGCCGCGGTTCGATCCTGCCTCCGGCAGCCTCTTTTGAAATGGTGCCTGGCACCGTTTCCGGCTACCCTACGGCTCCGCGCCGCCATGGGCGGCCGCCCCCTTTTTCGGACGAGTGATGGACAAGCAGAACGACCAGTCGCGGATGGACAAGATCGTGTCGCTGGCGAAGCGGCGGGGCTTCATCTTCCAGTCGAGCGAGATCTACGGCGGCCTCAACGGCTTTTGGGACTACGGCCCGCTGGGCGTGGCCCTGAAGCGGAACCTCAAGGACGCCTGGTGGCACGACATGGTCGCCGGCCACGATGAACTCGCCACGCTTTCCGGAGCACCCTCGCCCTACGAGATGACCGGCCTCGACTGCACGATCATCATGCACCCGCAGGTCTGGAAGTGCTCGGGTCACTTCGACCTCTTTCACGACTGGATGATCGACTGCCGGGAGTCGAAACGCCGCTACCGCTACGACCACCTCAGCGGCCGCTGGGCGTCGCACCGCGGCAAGCGGGTGTTCGTGACGACCGAGGCCTCCGGCGACGAGGCGATTCCAGAGACCGTGGCCCGGGCCCAGAAGTTCTTCGGCCTGCGGGCCAAGCAGGTCGACGAGATCGAGTGGGGCGGCCCCATGGAGTCGCTCGAGCGGGCGGTCGCCGCCGGCACCGTGGCCTTCACCGACGCGCTCGGCCCCGATGCGGCGGCCCCGGGCTCGCTCACCGAGCCCCGTGAGTTCAACCTGATGTTCGAGACGCGAATCGGCGCCCTCGCTGGCGACGACGACGACCGCGCGTTTCT
>JBJTDZ010000056.1:0-45503 GCA_046092585.1 Pirellulales bacterium
CATGCCCGTCACGCTCACCTGGACCGGCCACGCGACGTGGCTCGTCGACACCGGCGCCGGCGTGATCCTCATCGACCCCTTCTTCGACGAGTGCCCCACGGCCTCGATGAAGGCCAGGGACGTTCGATGTGATGCGATCCTCGTCACCCACGGCCACTTCGACCACGTGGCCGACCTCGTGGCGATCGCGAAGCGGACGAATGCGACGGTGTTCTGCAACTGGGAGATCGGCCAGTGGCTGGGCGCGCAGGGCGTCGGCCGCGTGGAGGCGATGAACCACGGTGGCACCCTCGCCGTGCCGGGCGGCACCGCCACGATGGAACTCGCCTGGCATTCCTCGAGCCTGCCCGACGGCAGCTACGGGGGCACGCCCTGCGGATGGGTGCTCGACGTGGGCGGAAAGCGAATCTACGTGGCCGGCGACACGGCGCTGTTTTCCGACATGGAGCGGATCGGACGGCCGCGGCAGGGCAGGGCGCTCGACGTCGCGATCCTGCCGATCGGCGATCGCTTCACGATGGGGCCCGATGCCTCGCGCGACGCGATCCGCCTGCTCAGGCCGACGCTCGCGATGCCCTGTCACTACGGCACATGGCCGCCGATCGAGCAGGATGCGGCCGCCTGGGCCCGGGGCGTGACCGCCGACGGCGTCGCCGCGGCCCGCGTGCTCGCGCCGGGCGAGTCTGTCACGCTGGCGTAGGCAGTTCGGCAGGCCGCGGGGGCGGCACGCGGACCTCCACCCGGTCACCCGCGACGCGGACCTCGAACACGTCGACCCGGAGTTTCTCGTTGTCGCACCAGGCGCCGTCGCAGGCCCGGAATCGCCAGGCGTGCCACGGGCAGGTGACGACGCCGTCGGCGAAGGGTCCGGAGCCGAGCGAGGCGCCCATGTGCGGGCAGAGGTCGTCCATCGCGTGGTAGAGGCTGCCGTCGAAGAACACGGCCACCAGCCGACCGGCCGCCTCGAAGGTGCGGCCCTCGCCCGCCGGGATCTCGCCGACACGGGCGACCGGCGTGAACGGGATCTCGTCGGCGGGCTCCGATCCATCTCGTGTCGTCATGGTCATGACCTCCGCCGATATGATACCGGGCATGGACGACTCTTCCGCGACAGGTGTCCCTCGCGTGCGGCTCGTGGTATTCGACGTCGATGGCACGCTCACCGACACGAAGCACGAGATCGCCGACGCGACGCGGGCGGCGGTCACCCGGCTCCAAGGGGTCGGTGTCCGGACGATGCTCGCCACCGGGCGCCGCTACCGTGACGCACTGCCCGTCGCCCGTGCGCTGGGTATCGAGGGGCCGCTCGTGTCGGCTTCCGGGGCGCTCGTAAAACACAGCGGCGACCATGCCACGCTCGTGCGGGCCGAGTTCGCGCCGGGCGTGCTCGCCGCCGTGCTCGGGCACGTGACGGCTGCCGGACACGAGGCGATCCTCTACAGCGACAGTTTCGATCGCGGATTCGACTTCCACTGTCGCAGCCTCGCCGAGGCCGCGACCGAGCCGGGGGGCCATGGTGGCGGCCTGCCCGAATACCTCGGCCGCAACCGCCACCTGGCTGACGTGGTGCCCGGTCTCCACGAGTCGCCGCCGGCCGGCGTGTTTGCCGGCTTCGTGATGGGGCCCCGCGACGCGATGACGGGCCTCGAGGCGCGGCTCGGCGAGGCGTTGCCGGCGGCGCTCTCGCTGCACACGATCAAGAGTCCGCGCTACCGCGACTGGATGTGCGAGATCGCCCCCGTCGGCGTCACCAAGTGGTCGGGCGTGATGGCGGTCGCCCGGGCGTGGGGCATTCCGGCCGCGGAGATCTGCGCCGTCGGCGACGACGTCAACGACATCCCCATGATTACCGCCGCCGGCCTGGGAATCGCCATGGGCAACGCCCGGCCCGAAGTTCACGCGGTGGCCGACGTGGTCGTTGGAAGCAACGACACCACGGGCATCACCGACGTGGCCGATCTCGTGCTCGCCCGGCTTGCCTAGGCTGCGCCGCTTCTGCGACGGCCGCGGTTGTGTCGGAGACGGTGGAGCCTCTATCGTTCGCCGCCCGACTCCCGGGCCGTTTCCTCCGGCGGTGTCCGCATGGATCTCAAACTCCACAGGCCGAAGGCCACGTGCACCCGCACGGGGAGGGGCTTCATGCCGGGAGACGTGATGTATTCGGCGATTCTCCGCGGCAACGGCGGCATCGACCGTGTCGACGTCGCGGCCGATGCGTGGGAGGGGCCGCCGGAGGGGGCGATCGCCTGGTGGCGGGCGAGGTATCCGCAGTCCGGCGATGCCGGCCCGACGCTCGCTCCCATCGACGTGCTTCTCGACGCGATCGAGGCGCTCGAAGGCGAGGAGGACGCCGCGGTGCGGTATCTGCTCGCGCTGGAACTCGTGCGGCGGCGGGTGCTGCGGATCAGCGACGACGGCAGCGATGTCTCCGGCGACCTCGTGCTCGTCTGTCGCAGGCGTGACCGCGAATACCGGGTGCGGCCGATCGACGCGGCCGCGGCCTCCGCCGCCGGCGTCGAGGTTCGGCTCGCCGCACTCCTCTGGTCGGGAGAGGCGGCATGATGGCGGCGTGCGGTCCAGCGCGATCGTCGGTCGGCATGCGGGCCGTGTCGCTCGCGGTCGTAGTGTGTGCCGTCGCGTCGAGCGGGGCGTCATGCCCCCAGGTGCTCCGCGGCTACCAGGTGGGCACGATGCCCCTGCCGCGGACGCTGCCCGTGCAGCCCTCGCTCGAGCAGGTGATCGCCGCCGTGCACGACAACACCCAGCGGGTGCGGAGCTGCATGGCCACGCAGGCCGTGCTGGTGGTGCCCGGCGTGCCACGGCTCTCGGCCCGCATCGCCTGTGAGCCGCCACGGCGATTTCGGCTGCAGGCCCAGACCGTGATCACCGGGCCCGAACTCGACATCGGCAGCAACGACGACCTGTTCTGGCTCTGGCTCCGGCAGCACAAGCCGCCGATCGTCGCCTTCTGCCGCCACGACCAGTACGCCCAGTCGGCCGCCCGCCGCCTGCTGCCGATCCGTGCCGACTGGATGCCCGAGATTCTCGGGCTGGTCACCTTCCGTCCCGAGGACCGTCACCAGGGGCCGTTTCCGCTGCCCGATGGCCGGATCGAAATCCGCAGCACGCTCGACACCCCGGAGGGCGAGTTGCTGAAGTCGACGATCCTCGACGGCACCACGGGGCTCGTCGGAGAGCAGCACCTCTTCACGTCGGCGGGTGAGCGGCTGGCGAGCGTGCGCACGAGCCGGCACCGTGTCGATCCGAGCTCCGGAGCCGCGCTGCCGCACGTGGTGGAAGTGTCGTGGCCCGCCTCGGGTGTCGACTTCACGATCGAACTCTCGTCGATCACCACCAACACCTCCGGCGGCGACCCCGGCCAGCTCTGGCAGATGCCCGCCTATCCCGGGTACGAGCCGATCGACCTGGCCGACCCATCGGTCGTCATCGGGCCACCCGCGGGCGCGGGCCAGTAGCCCGAGCCCGTCGGCGGAGGCGTGCCGCATCAGCCGAGATGGGGCTGCTGCTCGAGCCGCCGCATTTTCTCGCGCGCCCGCGTGAGCGCGGGGCCGATGGAGCCGAGGGGCATGCCGGTGAGGTGGCTGATCTCGCCGTAGCTCCGCTGCTCGAGGTGATGAAGCCGTACGAGCCGGGCCTCGTCCTGTTCGAGCCCCGCGAGGAGCGACTCCACCTGCTGCCGAGCCGTGTCGCGGTCATCGGACGCGGAGTGGTGTGTCACCGGGGCCTGCGGTGCCAGGTCCGGGTGCCGGGTCAGCCAGCGGACGGCCACCCGCCGCGCGATCACGACGAGATACGTGGCGAGGCTCGAGCGGCCGGCGAACGCCCGGAGCACGGCGGCGTCGTTGCGGAGGCATTCGAGCAGCATCTCGCCCACCATGTCGTCGCGGGTGGCGTCGTCGCAGCCGCGGCCCCGCTGCCGGGCGACCCTGGTGGCGACGAACGCAAACAGCCCCGCAAAGCGGTCGACGAACTCGGCCCAGGCCTGGTGGCTACCCGCCACGCAGTCGGCGACAAGCTGCCGGTCGGCGGGCGCGAGGGCCGATCGGTCGGAGGCAAGCGGCGTCGGGGTCGACACGGTGCGGGCCTCCTTGCGTCCCGCAGGCTGGCGGTCCGCCGGCATGGCGACCCCGGCGGTCTCATGTTTTGCCGGCCAATCGCCGATCCTCCCAGATGATACGGCGGCCAGCCGCGGGGCTCCAACCGCAGTTGGTGGTCGTGGCCGTCGGGCCGACGGGTCGCCGGCGGCTCGTTGACACGGTTTCTCCGGCCTCCTACCATGCCGCGCAGCGGTGGCAGGAGTCGCGGGATTTCCGTGGCATACGCCCTGCGAACGCCTTCGTCCGTCCTACAGATCGAGGAGCTGACCATGACCCACGTCGTCGCCGAACCGTGTTTCGCCTGCAAGTACACCGACTGCGTGGTGGTCTGCCCCGTGGAGTGTTTCTACGAGGGCGACAAGATGGTCTACATCCATCCGGACGAGTGCATCGACTGCGAGGCCTGCGTGCCGGAATGCCCCGTGGAGGCGATCTTCCACGAAGACAACCTTCCCGCCGAGTGGAAGGATTTCAAGGCACTCAACGCCGAGATGTCTCCGCAACTCCCGGTGATCACCGAGAAGAAGGAACCGCTCTGCTGAGGCGAGTGATCGCCCGCCCTGCCCCCGGCCGGATGTCGCCGGTCAGCGGAGGTCGGCCAGCCAGTAGGCGTTGTCGACGAAGCTCTTCCAACTGGCGTATTTCGGGTTGCCGAGCTTGATCGAGAGCAACGGACTGCGCTTGGGCTTCACCGGCTGCCGGATCATCTGCATGCGGGCCTCGTGGGGCGTGCGGCCGCCCTTGCGGACGTTGCAGGCCACGCACGCGCAGACGATGTTTTCCCAGCTCGTGATGCCGCCCCGGCTGCGGGGCACGACGTGGTCGAGCGAGAGTTCGCTCGTGGGGAAGTGCCTGCCGCAGTACTGGCACTGATTGCCGTCGCGAGCGAAGACGTTGCGCCGGTTGAATCGCAGGCCCTGCCGTGGACCCCGGTCGCAGGCGATCAGGCGGATCACCCTGGGAGCCTGCAGTTCGTAGCCCACCGCCCGGACCCAGTCCTCGTCGGGCGACCGAGCGACTGAACGCAGCGCCGAGAGCTGCCGCCAGGAATCGAGATCGTGGGCCGCGAACTGCCCTTCCTCGATGTGCACCACCTCGGCCAGTTGTCGGAAGAGGAGCGTGATCGCCCGACGGACGTTCGTGATGTGCACCGCCACGAACGAGCGATTGAGCACCAGCACGCTCAATCCCAGCGACGTCGACTGGGGCTGGGCCGGCAGTGCGAACGCGGACGCAGGCATGTCGAAGGAGAGGCTCCTCACGAGCGAAATGCATGACGCGGAGCCGTGAGTGTAACGGCCAGGGCGAGGCCGCGCCAAATCAACGCGCCATTCGTGTCGGATGCTTGCCTTTGGTCCCCGTTCCGGTCACACTCGGTGCATCGGTCGGGCATCGCCTCGAAGGTGGCGGGCTTCGCGAGCGTCAGCCGGCCGACGCTTCCTCACCATCCATACCGCGGAGAGCGTGATGCTCCACTACTCGTGCGATGTCTGCAAACGGCCGATCACCCTCGGCACCGACGTGCGGCACGTCGTGAAGATCGAGGTGTTTCCGGCGGTCGAGGATCAGGGCTGCAGCTGCCCGGAGGCGGCGGGCGACGAGGATCACCTCGAGGACATGCAGGAACTGCTCGAACGGCTCGACGACGATGCCATCGCCGACCTCGATGACGCCACCCGCTCGCTGCGGTTCGACCTCTGCGACGCCTGCCGCAACCGCTTCGTGCGGAATCCGCTGGGCGTGAAGCAGGGCAAGCAACTCGATTTCAGTCAGAACTGAGGTCGTTCATCGCGTGGGCTCGGGGCTGCCCGTGCCGTCTCGCTGGACGTTCGCCTCGGCCTTCCGGGCCGAGGCTCTCTGCACGTCCGCGGCGCTTCGCCATCCTGGCTCCGCTTGCTCCCTTAGCCCGCTCGACGACACGGGCAGCCCCTCGCTGAGGCGTGGCCGGTTCGTGCGGGCAGATGCCGCGAAGCCCGCATGCCACGCGTGATGGTTTTCCCATCCTCCTGCGTTCGCTAGAGTTTCGCTCCGAGCACGCCACCAGCCTCCGAGGAGCCCCCGCACGCATGGCCGCAAAGACCCTGAAGATCGCCGCGATTCCCGGTGACGGCACCGGCCCCGAAGTCACCGCCGAGGCGATCAAGGTGCTCGATGCCGTCTCGAAGATCGACGGCTTCTCGTACGACGTGGAGATGCTCGACTGGGGTGGCGACCGCTACCTCCGCACCGGGGAGATCGTCCCCGAGGGCGGCCTCGACCTGCTGCGGTCGAAAGACGCCGTTTTTCTCGGCGCCATCGGCCATCCCGGCGTGCAGCCCGGCATCCTCGAGAAGGGGCTGCTCCTCGAGTTGCGATTCAAACTCGACCAGTACATCAACCTGCGGCCCGTGAAGCTGCTGCCCGGCGTCGAGACCCCGCTGGCCGGCCGCGGCCCGAAGGACATCGACTTCGTCGTCGTGCGCGAAAACACCGAAGACCTGTACTGCGGCGTCGGCGGCTACCTCAAGAAGGGCACGCCCGACGAAGTGGCGGTGCAGCAGGCGATCTACACCCGCAAGGGCTGCGAGCGGTGCATCCGCTGGGCCTTCGACTACACCCGGAAGCGGAACAGCCCCAAGAAGACGCTCACGCTCGTCGCCAAGACCAACGTGCTCACCTTCGGCCACGACCTCTGGTGGCGGACCTTCCAGGAGGTGGCCAAGGACTACCCCGACGTGAAGACCGACTACAACCACGTCGACGCCTGCTGCATGTGGATGGTGAAGAATCCCGACGCCTACGACGTGATCGTCACCACGAACATGTTCGGCGACATCATCACCGACCTCGCGGGCATCCTGCAGGGAGGCATGGGCGTGGCCGCCGGCGGCAATCTCAATCCCGACCGGGGGGGCGTGAGCATGTTCGAGCCGATGGGAGGAAGCGCCCCCAAGTACACCGGCCAGAACGTGATCAACCCGGTCGCGGCGATCAATGCCATGGCGATGCTGCTCGAGCACAGCGGTCACCCAGCGTCGGCCGCCCGTGTCGAGAAGGCCGTGGCCCACGTCACCGGCACGAAGATGAAGAGCCAGGCCGCGGGCCGGATGGGGCACGGAACGCGTGAAGTGGGTGACCTGGTCGTGGCGGCGCTGGCGTAAAGACCCGGCGGGGAGATCCGCCGATCGGTCGCTTGCGGGGCACGAGGTTCCGGGTCAGTCGAGGCGGATCCTCGCGCCCTCGGCCTGGCTGCGGTCGGCGGCCTGCACGATCTGCATCGCCCGCAACGAGTCGTCGAGCCCGCTGACGTGCCGGACGAGGCTCGTCACCATGCGGTGGAACTGTCCCAGCATCTGCTCGCCCACCGTCCGTTCGCTCTCGAGCGACTCCTGGTGGCGGCCGGCTGTGTCGAACCAGACGAGCGTATGCGGGAGATCGATGAAGGCGATTCCGTTTTCGCACACCACCTGGAGGCCGGGGGGCGGCCTGAACGAGACCGCCTCCTCCCAGGCACCGGGCATGTAGTAGCCGCAGCTGATCTGGGCGAGCGGCCCGTCGCCGGGATGCCCGGTTTGCGAGAAGTCGAGGCTCATCATCCGGTAGTCGTCGATGGCGTCGCCAGGCGTTTCCGCGTGCCGCACCGCCACGACGCTGGTCGGCTCCACGCCGGCGACGTAGCGGCACCAATCGACGAGTTCGACGAGGTCACGCGACTCGCCGCCGCGATCGCGGGACGGTCCGGAGGTCGGTGCTGCCGGGAGCGGCACCCGGCGATGGCAGAACAGCATCCGTGGCCGGCCGAGGCGGGTGGCGATCAGTTCCTTGAGCCGGAGCGTTGCCGCCGCATGGCGTCGCGGCAGTTCGGCCATGAACGCGATCCCGGCTTCCTCCACCCGGTGCCGAAGCAGTCTCGCCGTCTCCCCGTCGGGCGGCAGCGAGATCGCGGAGTAGACAGCCTTGCCATGGTCGCAGGCGGCGAGGATTGGGGTCGCTCCGAACCACTGGTCGGCGAGGTAGAGGATGGCGTCGATGTCGTCGCGGGCTGCGAGGGCGCGAAAGCCGTCGACGGGCGCGGTGCCGAGATCCTTGGCGGCCCGTGCCGCCCGGTGCGCCACCTGCTCACAGATGCCACGCACCTCGAACCGGTCGGCGAGCATGCGGAGCGCGGGAAGGTGTCGTGATTCCCACTGGTCGCCGAGGCCGACGATCCCGACCCGGAGCTTCACGTGGCACCCTCCGCGGCCGCCTCGGTGGCGAGCAGTTCCCGCTCCCGGTGCAGCCCCTTGTCGGCGATGTCCTTCCGGCACCACGCGCCGGTCCAGCGAATCTCCCTGACGGCCGTGTAGGCATGGAGCTTGGCGCGGGCGAGCGTCGATCCGCGGGCCGTCACCACCAGCACCCGGCCACCGTCGGCGAGCACGGCGCCGTCGACGGCGCGGGTGGCGGCGTGGAACACGACGACGTCCGGCAACGCCGCTGCGGCTTCGAGACCGCGGATGGGCTGCCCCTTCGCCACGACGCCAGGATAGCCTTCGCTCGCCATCACGACGCTCACGGCGGCGCCGTCGTGCCACGTGGGAGCCGGACACTCGTCGAGGCGGCGATCCACCGCGGCGTCGAGGAGTTCCAGGAGGCTCGATTCCATGCGGACCAGCAGCGGCTCGCATTCGGGGTCGCCGAAGCGGGCGTTGAACTCGAGCACCTTCGGCCCCTGCGCCGTGAGCATGAGCCCCGCGTAGAGGACGCCGTGGAAGGGAACCTTTGCCCGTCGCATCGCGTGCACCGTGGGCACGAGGATCCGCGCCTCGATCTCGGCGAGCAGGGCCTCGTCGACGAAGGGAGTGGGGCAGTAGGCCCCCATCCCGCCGGTGTTCGGTCCGGCATCGCCGTCGTGGGCGGCTTTGTGATCCTGCAGCGGCGGCAGGGTGACGATCGTGCGACCGTCGGTGATCGCCAGCACGCTCACTTCGATGCCGTCGAGTTTCTCTTCCACGAGGATGCTGGCCGATGCGGCCGACAGCAGCGGGTCGTCCGCCAGCGACTGCACGGCGGCGAGCGCCTCGTCGCGGCCAGCGCACACGAACACGCCCTTGCCCGCCGCGAGACCGTCGGCCTTCACCACGACCGGCATGTCCTCCCGCGCCTCGAGATACTCGCGGGCCCGCGCCGCCGAACGGAACTCGCGGTACATCGCCGTGGGCACGTCGCCCCGATGCAGGATCTGCTTGCAGAAGGCCTTGCTGCCCTCGAGCTGCGCGGCCTGCCGCGTGGGACCGAAGATCCGCAGGCCCGCGGCGACGAACGCATCGACGATGCCCGCCACGAGCGGTGCCTCGGGGCCGACCACGGTGAGGTCGATGCCGCGGTCGATCGCGAGCTTCACGAGCGCCGGGATGTCGGTCGCGGCAATGCCGACGTTTTCGGCGACCTCGGCCGTGCCCGCGTTGCCCGGGGCGACGACGACCTCGGCTCCGTCGCGTGCCAGCTTCCAGGCGAGCGCGTGCTCCCGCCCGCCGCTCCCGACGACGAGAACCCGCCGCGATCGTCTCCGCTCCATGGTGCTCCTCGACGACGAAACTGAACCGGACCGTGCGCGGCGGATGCCGCGGAGGTGAGGTTGTACCCAAAGCCGGTGTCGGCAGGGCGCCCGTTGCTGTGGCGGCATCCCCTGCCAGCGAAGGGGGCGCGTGAAAATGTGCCGAGCGAGGCGGGGTGCGGGCCGCCGTATCCCACGCCGCCCAAAGCCGACGTTGACAGTCCGGGGGGTCTCGATAGAGTTAAGAGTGAGTTCGTGAAAAAAATCACGAACTCCCGCAAACCCGGCCGAAACATGCTTTTTAGGCGGTCAACGGCCCGCGTCCGCAGGCATTGGCTTCGGGCGCGATTGTCGCGTCCGCGCCGAGGCTTCTGATGGCAGACAAGAAGAAGATGTCGGTCGCCGAGATCCTGGCGGCTGCGAGGGCGGCTGACGGGAAGGGCGGGGCGGCTCCATCGCCAGCGCCCGTGAAGAACGAAGCGGCTGCCGCCGACGTCACGGCGGCTCCTTCCGAGGCGGCGGCTGCCTCCAAGCCGTCCGCTCCATCCCAGCCGGCGGCCGGCGGACGTCCGAGCGTGGCCGATATTCTGGCGATGGCCCGGGCGAAGAAGGCCGATGCTGCGGAAGCGCCTCCCGCCGCCAAGCCGGCGGCTGCCGCCAAGCCGGCGGCTGCGGCCAAGCCGGCGGCGGCAGCCAAGCCGGCGGCGGCCAAGCCCGCCGCCACGGCCGGTGCTGCCAAGACCGGGGTGCAGCGTGACACGGCGAGCATCCTGGCGGCGGCCCGTGCGGGTGCCAGGCCGGGGCCGGTGAGCAAGGCCGAGGCCCCCGCGCGGCCCGTGGCCAAGCCGAGAGAGCCGGTCAAGTCGACCGAGGAGAAGGCGGCCCCTCCGCGAACGGTGGCCACCGTACCCCCCAGGCCGGTCAAGCCGGCCAAGAAGGGTGAAGAGGCGGATGATCGTCGCGGCTTCCTGCAAATCGCTCTCGGGTCAGCGATGGCGATGGGCTTCACGGCCCTGTCGGTGACGGGTGGGCTGTTCTCGCTGGGGTTGGCCCGGTTCCTGTTCCCCAATGTGCTGGCGGAGCCGCCGAGCAAGTTCAAGGTGGGCTTCAAGGACGGGTTTCCGTCCGGCAAGGTCGAGACGAAGTTCGTGCCTCAGTACGGCGTCTGGGTGGTCAACGGTGACTTCCAGGGGCAGCAGCAGATCTACGCCCTCAAGACCGTCTGCACCCATCTCGGCTGCACGCCGAGTTGGCTCGAGGCGGAGCAGAAGTTCAAGTGCCCCTGTCACGGCAGCGGCTTCTACAAGGACGGCATCAACTTCGAGGGGCCGGCGCCGCGTCCGCTGGAGCGCTACGCGATCCGCATCGCCGACGACGGCCAGCTCGAGATCGACAAGAGCAAGACGTTCCAGGAGGAGCTCGGCCAGTGGGCCGACCCCGATTCGTACGTGACCGTCTGACGAAGGGACCGCAAGCAAGCCATGGCCATCGGCGACACCATCCGTAACTCCCAGATCTGGAAGAGCATCTTCCGTCATCCGATGCCGCTCGACCGGCGCAATCGGATCGTGGTCATGCTCACCAACTTCTTTCTGCACCTCCATCCGGTGTCGATCAAGAAGCAGGGCATCGCCCTGTCGTTCACGTGGTGCATGGGCGGCGTGACGTTCTTTCTCTTTCTCGTCGAGACGGTCACCGGCGTGCTGCTGATGTTCTATTACCGTCCCACGCTGGAATGGGCCTACAACGACATCCTTGCCCTCCGCGACGTGACCAGCCTCGGCATCCTGCGGGAACTCCACCGCTGGGGCGCCCATGCGATGGTGATCACCACCTGGCTGCACATGTACCGCGTGTTCCTCACGGGCAGCTACAAGCCGCCGCGCGAGTTCAACTGGGTGATCGGCGTGATTCTGCTCTTGCTCACGCTGCTCCTGTCGTTCACCGGCTACCTGCTGCCGTGGGATCAGCTCGCGATCTGGGCCATCACGGTGGGTTCCAACATGGCCCGCGCCACGCCGTTCCTCGGCTACGAGGGCCCGGGGCAGCAGCTGCTCACCGTGGGCGGCATCGACATGATCACCGACGCCTCGGATGCGAGGTTCGGCCTGCTGGGCGCCCGCTTCGTCGGCGAGGAGACGCTCAACCGGTTCTACGTGCTTCACTGCATCGCGATTCCGCTGGCGGTCGCGCTCCTGCTGGCGATCCACTTCTGGCGCGTGCGAAAGGACGGCGGCATCAGCGGGCCGCTGTAGACCTCCCCCCATGCATTCATCAGGCTTTTTTCTCAAGGATGTCGCGGGCTTTCTCGGGGGCTACTACGCCTTCGTGGCCGCGATGAACGGCGTGGCCGCCTTCCTGCTGTGGCGAAAAAAGGGGCAGGTCGGCTGGGCTCTGGCGTGGTCGGGCTTCGCCGCCGCGATGATGGTGCTCGCGAGCCTGGCGCTCTCCGGCGCTCCGGAGTTCGTGCCGGCGCTTCCCGCTGCGGCACGCACGCTGGTCAACAAACTCTCGGGGCCGATGCTGTACACGCTCGGCACGTTCGCCCTGCTGACGGTGCTCTACGTGTTTCGTCGGTTCTTCGTGCAGCCGATGGTGGCCTGGTCGATCCTCAATCTGATGCTCCTGCTCATGGGGCTCTCGATGGCCGACGAGAACTTCGCGTCGATCGTCATGAAGCCCGACAACGTGCCGATCGTGGGGCTCGTGTTCCTGCTCGCGTTCTTCACGTGGGTGGCCACCAAGCAGGCGGTCGTGAATGACGAGCGCATCGCCCGGGGGCTTCCGCCCATGGAGAAGGAGAATGACGAGAAGGTGCTCGTGTGGCCGGATCTCGTCTACACCGAACTGATCTGCATGGTGGCCGTTTCGGCCTTCCTGCTCTTCTGGGCCATTTTCCTGCCCGCCCCGCTGGAGGAGCCGGCGAGCAGCGTGAAGACCCCGAACCCGTCGAAGGCTCCGTGGTACTTCCTCGGGCTGCAGGAGATGCTCGTCTACTTCGATCCGTGGTACGCCGGCGTGGTGCTGCCGAGCCTCGTGATTTTCGGGCTGATGGCGATGCCCTACCTCGATTTCAACAAGAAGGGCAACGGCTACTATTCGATCGCCGAGCGAAAGTTCGCCTACCTCACGTACCAGTTCGGCTTCTTCGTGCTCTGGATCACGCTGATCATCCTGGGCACGTTCCTGCGCGGGCCGAACTGGAACTTTTTCGGTCCGTTCGAGTACTGGACGCCCTACAAGGTCGAGGTGCTGAACAACGTCGACCTGCCGCAGATGTTCTGGGTGAGCTTGCTCGACCGGCCGTTGCCGAAGGCGCCCGCTGGAGCGAGCGGGCTCGTGCAGGCGGGCTATGTGCTGCTCCGCGAGGCTCCGGGCCTCATGGTGATGGGGGCCTATCTGCTGCTGCTTCCGCCGCTGCTGGCCGTCACGGTGTTTCGAGGCTACTTCGCCAAGATGGGCTTCATCCGCTACATGATCATGGCCAACCTGATGCTGCTCATGCTCACGCTCCCGATCAAGATGATCCTGCGCTGGACATTCAATCTGAAGTACATCATCAGCATGCCGGAAATCTCGTTGAACTTTTGAGACTGGCCGGCTGGGCCGGTCGCGCCGGCCAGCGTCGCGACCCACGTCCAGGCCGCTGCACGAACCCGCAACGAACCCGAAACCTCAATGCCTGCAACAGAACAGACCTGGCGGAACCTCAAGCTCCTGCACGTGGTGTTCGCGGTGGCGGCTGTCACGCTGCTGGTCGCAACGGTGCTCATGCTCACGGCCGACCACAACCGGCCGTGGAAGAAGTATGCGCGGGAGTTTCGCAACCTCGAGACCTGGACGGCCGAGTCGAGGATCGCCGAGCAGGACTCGAAGTCCTACGCGGATCGTGGCAGTCAGCTCGACGAGGCGCTCGCAGAGGCTCGTCGTGCCGACCTCGACACGGGAGTCGCCAAGGCCTTCGTCGCCGAGGTTCGCACCGTCGCCGAGGATGCGGTGGCGGCCGACCGTGCGGAACTCGATATCGACCAGCTCGCGTCGCAGCAGGATCCCGGGCAACGGTTGGCGTTGCGTGGCGATCTCCTCGCCCGGCTCGACGACATCGTGAAGCGGAACAAGTTCCGCGAAGACAACCTCGCCGGCAGCCTCAAGCTTCGTCGTGCCGAACTCGACAAGAACCGCGCCGACTACGAGCTGGCGATCGCCGAGGAGGCGCCGGCGGCGAGGCAGGCGGAGTTGCTCGCCCTCGCCGATGCGAAGCGCGGGGAGGTGGCGGAGGCGACGCAGGCATTCCAGACGGCGAACACGCATCGCAAGGCGCTCGAGTCGCTGCTGCAGCAGCTCACCAAGGGTGAGGCCGATGCGGCGAAGGCCGTGGCCGACCATCGGGCGAAGCTCGTGCAGCTTCGCAAGGCACTGGAGCAGCGGCAGCCCAACGCGGGAAAGAGCTTGCTCGAGCTTCCCGTGCTCGACGCGTTCAACAGCCCGTTGCGGGTCGACCAGATCTGGTTGCCGCAGTTGACGCTCAACAACAACTTCCGCGACGTCGCCCGCTTCGACCGCTGCACGACGTGCCATCGCGGCATGGACAAGTCCCAGCCAGGCGCGCCGTCGGAGCCCGGCTATCCGCAGGCTCGGACCGTCGAGGTGGCGTTGGCCACGCCATCCGCGAAGCCGGAGTCGACGGCAGTCACCGGCGACGGCAACGAGCAGCTCGAGGCGATCTACGGTCTGCGGCTCGCCGCCCGGGGGCTGTTCTCGGCCGGCGATCCGACCGTGAGCGTGGTTCTTCCCGAGTCGGCCGCGGCAGCTGCCGGGCTGCAGGCCGGCGACGTGATCGAGTCCGTCGACGGGGGCCGGACCCTGGATCGAGGTGTGGCGGTGTCGGCGCTCGTCGAGACGCCGTCGTGGGGCACGCGGCTCTCCCTGACGGTCCGTCGCGGCGTGCCGCAGCCGTATTCGTCGCACCCTCGGCTCGATCTGTTCGTCAGTGATTCGAGCCCCCACCCCATGAAGAACTTCGGCTGCACGAGCTGCCACCAGGGGCAGGGAAGTGCCACGAGTTTCAAGTGGGCGTCGCATTCGCCGAACACGCCCAAGCAGGCCCACGAGTGGCATGATGAGCACGGGTGGTTCAACAACCACCACTGGATCTTCCCGATGCTGCCGCAGCGGTTCGAAGAGTCGAGCTGCCTGAAGTGCCATCACCAGGTGGTCGATCTCGAGCCCAGCGAGCGGTTTCCCGAGCCGCCGGCGCCGAAGGTGGTGGAGGGCTATCACCTGATTCGCCAGTACGGCTGCTACGGCTGTCACGAGATCAACGGCTGGGCCGGACCCGAGAAGCGGATCGGCCCCGACATGCGGGTGGAGCCGGCCTTCCACGAGGTGGCCGAGGCCCTGTTGGCCGATCCTGGCTTGACGGCGCTCGGGGACACGGTCGTGAACTGGGTCAACGACGTGCGTTCCAGCCCCGATGGCAACGCCGCCCGTGCCCGACTCCGCGATGCGATCGAGCGGGATGCGGCGTCCGGTGCCGATGCCAAGCTCACGCGGCGCTCCCACGAACTGGCGGCGGTGCTCAAGGATCCAGAGACGCCGGGCACGCTGCCCAAGGTGGGGCCGAGCCTGCGGCACGTGAGCAGCAAGCTGGGTTTCGACTGGCTGTATTCCTGGCTGCGAAACCCGCAGGAGTTCCGTCCGTCCACCAAGATGCCGCGGTTCTTCGGTCTCTGGAGCCACCTCGAGGGCAAGCAGCTCGAAGAGTCGAGGCGCTACGAGCCGGTCGAGATTCGCTCGATGATCAACTACCTCGCGGCCTCGAGCGCACCCTTCGAGTACGTCGCGCCATTCGCGAACGTGACGGCGAGGCCGGACGCATCGCGTGGGCGGAAGGTCGTGCAGCTGCGAGGCTGCCTGGCATGCCACCAGCACGACGATTTCCCCGAGGCATCGAACGACCATGGGCCGAATCTCTCGCGGATCGGCGCGAAGGCCGCGTCGCACCCCGAGGGACGGCGGTGGCTCTACAGCTGGCTCCGTGAGCCGTCGCGATATCACCCCAAGACCATCATGCCCAATGTGCTTCTCGAGCCTGTGCAGCTGCCCGACGGCACGCTGAGCGATCCAGCCGACGACGCCACCGAATACCTGATGGCCTCGGGCCGCGGCTGGAAGCCCGCTGAAGCGTGGATGGTCGAGACGCTCGACGGCGACGTGCCGTTCACCATGGCCTCGGCCGATGCGCTCTCCGCCGAGGATCGTCAGGCCCTCGACGAACTGGCGCTCATGTATCTGAAGGAACGGTTCACCGCGACACGCGCCGAACAGGTGCTGAAGTCGGGCGTTTCTTCGGAGGCCGTGATTCAGGGAGACGAGCGGATGCTCGTCGGGCTCGACGGCGCCGGCCGCGACAAGGCACTGCTGGCCTATGTGGGCAAGAAGACGATCAACAAGCTGGCCTGCTACTCGTGCCACGACATCCCCGGCTTCGAGGACGGGAAGCCCGCCGGTGCCGCTCTGGCCGACTGGGGCCGGAAGGATTCATCCCGCATCGCCTTCGAACAGGCGTCGCACTTCGTGATGCGCCAGTTGGGTGGACACGGGCACGGAACGCACGGCGGGCACGCGGAGGCCGACGCGCATGGCGGCACTCGGGATGACGAGCTCTCTCCCGACCTCGCCTACGCCTCACCCGAGCACGGGCACGTGAATCCCGAGTCGCTCGATCCCGACACCGGCTATTTCCTGCAGAAGTTGCTGGGGCACGAGCGGGAGGGCTTCCTCTGGCAGAAACTCCGGGCGCCGCGGAGCTACGACTACAAGAAGGCCGAAAACAAGACCTACAACGAGCGGTACCGGATGCCCCAGTTCCCGTTCGACCAGGCCCAGCGCGAGGCCGTGATGACGTTCGTGCTTGGCCTCGTGGCGGAGCCGCCGGCGCCGCAGTACGTCTACCAGCCGTCACCCCGCGAGCAGGCGAGACTCGACGGCCTGGTGGTGGCGGAGCGCTACAACTGCGGAGGCTGCCATACCCTGCAGATGGATCGCTGGGACATCCGTCATCATCCGGGGACGCTGGGTGAGCCGCCCGCGTTCGCCGACTACCCGTTCCTTGCGCCGCACTTCACGCCCGAGCAGGTGGCCGGGTCGCTGGCCACCGATCGCCAGGGCAGGCGAAAGGCCACGCTCGTCGGCATGCCGGTGCTGAACCCCGCGACGGGACGGCCGCAGCTGGTCGACGAGGATGGGGTGGCCATCGAGGATGGCGACACGGAGTCGGTTCCCCACCAGCCCGTGATGCTCTGGCAGGATGCCATCGTCGACGGCGAAGCACGGCTCACCGGCGGCCAAAACCTCGTCGTCCCGTCCGAGGCGATTCGCGCCGGCCGCCATTATCCGGCGCGAGGTGGCGATCTCGCGCGGCTGCTCTTTCCCGTGGTGATCGCCGACGAGAAGGTGGTGAACCCCAACGTCAAGCCTGACGATGCCTGGGGCTGGCTGCCGCCTCCGCTCGTCGGCGAGGGCAAGAAGGTGCAGTCCGCCTGGCTGCATACGTTCCTGCTCAACCCGCATACGATCCGTCCGCCCGCCGTGCTGCGGATGCCGAAGTTCCATTTCTCCTCGCATGAGGCGGGGAAACTCGTGGATTACTTCGCAGCGGTCGACGGCGCCGAATATCCGTACGTCCATGACCCGCGGCTCGACGAGACCGCGGCCCTGCGGCCCGGCCACATGGAGGGCGCGCTCAAGATCGTCACCAACAACAACTACTGCGTGAAGTGCCACCTGGTGGGCGATTACGCGCCGCCGGGCAGCGTCAAGGCACTCGCCCCGCAGCTGCAGAAGGTTCACGAGCGACTCCGGCCCGACTACGTGCATGGCTGGATCGCGAATCCGAAGCGATTCCTGCCGTACACGGGCATGCCGGTGAACATTCCGTACAACCAGCCGGTCAGCCAGGATCTCTACGCCGGCACCAGCGAGCAGCAGGTCGACGCCCTCACGGATCTGCTGATGCACTTCGACTCGCTGGCCAAGAAATATCTGTCGCTCGAGGCGTTTCTCGGGCGGCAGCCGGCGGCTCCCGCGGCAGCGCCTGCCACGCCGCCGCGTGCAGGCGTGGAACGGCCGGCCGGCGGTCGTCCGGCGGCTGCCGCGGCCGCGGCGTCTCCGCCATTGTCGGCCATCGGCTCCCCCGCTGCCGTGACCCCCATAAACTAGAATCGTGGGCAGGCATGGTCAGCCGGCCATCCCGCCCCTTGCCCACCCGGCCACCACCTTCCGGAGAGTCGTCATGCGTCGCTTCCTCGTAGCGTTCCTTGCCTGCTGTGCCTGCTGCGCTGGTGCAACCCAGGCCGACGAATGGGCCACCATCAAGGGCACGTTCGTCTTCGGCGGCACGCCGCCGGCTTCCGCCGACCTCAAGACCGACAAGGACGTCGAAGTATGTGGCAAGCACAAGCTCCAGTCGGAGGAACTCGTCGTGGGAGACGGCAAGGGCATCGCCAACGTCGTCGTGTTCGTGCGTGACAAGGGCGTGAAGGTGAATCCGGACGTGGCCAAGGCAGTTGCTGCGGAAAAGGTCGTGCTCGACAACAAGAACTGCCGCTTCGAGCCGCACGTCGCCTTCGTGCAGGTGGGCCAGGAACTCGTGATCAGGAACTCGGACGCCGTTGGCCACAACAGCAACATCGCCACGGTCAAGAACGCGCCGTCCAACAACCTCATTCCGGCCAGTGGCGAGGTGACGACGAAGTTCGCCAGCGACGAGGCGATCCCGGCGCAGGTGACCTGCAACATTCATCCGTGGATGAAGGGCTGGCTGGTCGTGCGGCCCAATCCCTACGCGGCGGTGTCCAAGGCCGACGGCACCTTTGAGATCAAGGGCGTCCCGGTTGGGGACGTCGAACTCCAGTTCTGGCACGAGAAGGCCGGCTACATCGGCGAGATGACGGTCAAGGGCAAGGCCGAGAAGGCAGCCAAGGGCCGGATGAAGGTGCCGGTCGCCGCCGGCGGCACGGACCTCGGGGACATCGTGCTCGACGCGGCCATTTTCCAGAAGTGATGCGGAGAAAGTCAGCGACCATGATCCGTTTTCGCGTCTTCGGTACGGTCTTTCCGGCACTGCTGTCGTGCGCGGCCTGCATCGGCTGCGGTACGCAGCGGGTGGCGGCGCCAGTCGCAGACTCGCGTGCGGCGGCCGAGATCCGGGCAGGGCTCGTGTCGGCCTCGTCGGCCGGCGGTGGCGAAGCCGGAACGGCCGTCGCCGGCAGCGGATGGGCCACGCTGAAGGGGCGGTTCGTGTTCGCGGGTGACCCCGGCCAGCCGAAGCCGCTGGCGGTCGACAAGGACACCGAAGTGTGCGGAAAGTCGTCGAAGCTGTTCGACCGGTCGCTCCGCGTCGATGCCTCGTCGAAGGGGCTGGCCGACGTGGTCGTGTTCGTCCGGAAGTCGAGCCGCGTGAAGGATCCCGTTCCGGAAACGCAGATCGTGTTCGACCAGAAGAACTGCGAGTTCCTGACGCGGGTGTTCGTGGCCCGGGTGGGCCAACCGGTGGACGTCCGCAACAGCGACCCGGTGGGACACAACACCAACATCGAAGGCACGAGTTTCAACCAGTTGATTCCGGCCGGGCAGGGCACCACGTACCGGCCCGACACCGAGATGGGGACGCCGAAGGCGGTCACGTGCAACATCCATCCGTGGATGAAGGCCTACGTGATCTTTCGCAAGGACGGCTACGTGGCCGTGTCCGCCGTCGATGGTTCCTTCCAGATTCCCGACCTGCCGGCCGGTGAGCCGCTGGAGTTTCAGGTCTGGCATGCCCGGGCGACCGGTCCCGGCGGTGCGGTGGGCCTCGACCGACCAGACCTCAAGTGGTCTCCGAAGGGCCGGTTCGTGACCACCCTGCAGGCCGACGAGGTGAAGGACCTCGGCGTGCTGGAAGTTCCCTCCGCCGGCATTGGCACCTGACGAATCATCCGACCTTTTCCGTCACCCCCATGATCGCCCCCATGCTTCGCAGTCGTTCACCCTGGTGTGTCGCGCTCGTGGCCCTCGCGTCGGCGGCGGGTTGCGGCCGCACGCCGCCCGCTTCGTTTCGTCTCAACATGGTCCATGCGACGAAGACCACGACCCCGGAGGCGGGTCTGGAGAAGCCGTGGGCTGAATGGTCGGCGGAGCGTCAGCGTCAGGTGGCTACGATTCTGGAGGCCATGTTCGGCACGCCGGATGACCCGGTGGCCCTCGCCGAATCGGGGCTGGACGCCGCGAAACTGCGGCTCGCTGCCGGGCCCGTGCGGAGCGACATCGTCGGGCGCAAGAACGGGCTGTACCGCGAACACTGCGTCCACTGCCACGGGATCTCGGGCGACGGCATGGGGCCCACCGCGGCCTTCCTGAACCCGTATCCCCGCGACTACCGGCCCGGCAAGTTCAAGTTCAAGAGCACGTGGCGCGATGCCAAGCCCACCCATGCCGATCTCGTGCGGCTGCTGCACGAGGGTGTCGCGGGAACGTCCATGCCCTCGTTCGCCCTGCTGAGCGCGCCCCAGGTCGACGCCCTCGCCGAATATGTCCGCTACTTGAGCATCCGCGGCGAGGCGGAACTGGCGCTTTTCAACTACGCCGAACAGGAACTCGCCGGCAACGATCAGCTGCCGACCACGCGGGAGTTTCTCATCGACGAGATTCTCTCGCCGATCGTCGAAAAGTGGTCGGCGGCCGAGGAGTCGGAGATTCCGGTCGCGGCGGTTCCGGAGGGGATCGATTTCTCGCGTCCAGCCAGCGACCTCGCCAACCGTGAATCGGTGGCCCGCGGCCGGGCGCTGTTCCATGGCGACGGCGGCTGCGTGAAGTGCCACGGGGTCACGGCCCTCGGCGACGGCCAGGCGAACGACTACGACGACTGGAACAAGGCGATCGTCACGATCAGCGGCGAGGTGGCCAACGGTCTCGATGCGTCCGCGCAGGCATCGGCGTCGGGGATCGCGGCCGACAAGCTCGCCGACCATCGATCGCGCGTGGCGTGGCTCCATTCGTTCGCCGACGTGCTGGAGGGCGACGCGCTCCGGCCGCGGACGATTCCGCCGCGCAACCTGCGGACGGGCGTCTACCGGGGTGGCCGCCGGCCGTTGGATCTTTACCGGCGCCTCTACACGGGCATCAACGGGGCTCCGATGCCGGGCGTGGGGCCATCCGGTCCCGGCGGCAAGGGGAGCGTGGCCGACGGGGAGATCTGGCACATCGTCAACTACATCCGGTCGCTGCCCTACGAGTTCGACGGTGAGCTCGGGGCCGACAGGCCGATGGTGGCAAAGGACCGGTTCTAGGCCGCCGCGGGCCGCGGGTTTTCACGAGCAGGGAGACGATCGACGTGGGCAAGCGACTGGCGGGCATGTTCTGGGCGTTGCTCTTTCTGGCGGTGCCGGTGCTGGGTGTCGCGACGTTCGCGATCGCCCCAGCCTACGACCACTGGCTCCCCAGGGATGTCTCGGAGCACGGGGCGAGCATCGACTCGCTCTTCTACTTCATCCTCGCCCTGACGGGCATCGTGTTCATCGTGACGGAGGCGCTGCTTTTCTGGTTCATGTGGAAGTACGACGCCTCCCGGCAGGGCGGGGTGGCGACCTACATCCACGGAAGCCACACGCTGGAGGTGGTCTGGACGATCATTCCCGCGGCCACGCTGCTCTTCCTCGCGATCTACCAGATGAACGCCTGGGCCGACGTGAAGATGCGGCGGCCCGCGATGCAGCCGACGGTCGAGGTCGTCGCCCGGCAGTTCGAGTGGCGGCTGCGCTATCCCGGACGCGACGGCACGCTCGGCACGGCCGACGACCTCTTTCTCGTCAACGACCTGCACCTCCCGATCGACGAGGACGTGCTGATCCAGCTCAAGAGCATGGACGTGCTCCACAGCTTCTTCCTGCCCAACGTCCGGATCAAGCAGGACGCCGTGCCCGGCATGAAGATCCCTGTCTGGTTCAAGGCCCGCGAGGCCGGGGCGTACGACATCGTGTGCGCCGAGCTGTGCGGCTGGGGGCATTACAAGATGAAGGGGCGGGTGACGTTCGAGACACGCGCCGAGTTCGATGCCTGGCTCGAGCGGAAATATGCCGAGCAGCAGGCGACGCAGCCTGCGACCGAAGCCGTCGACGTCGCCGCCAACTGACGCCATCCCATCAACCGCCGATCACGGACACGCCTTCCCGAAGGAGCCCGCCATGACCCCGCCCACCGTCGCCACCGCGTCGCCAGCCGTCGAGCACGGACACGCCGTCGGGCATGCCCCGCGAGGCGGTCTGTCGCACTTTCTTTCGACCTACGTGTTCTCCAAGGACCACAAGGTCATCGGCCTGCAGGTCCTCTTCTCCACACTGCTCTGGTTCCTCGTGGGCGGCCTGCTCGCGCTGGCCGTGCGTTGGCAGGTGGCGTGGCCATGGTCCGACGTGCCGGTCGTGGGCAAGCTCTTCGGCCAGGAGGGCGGCCAGATGGCGCCGGAGTTCTACACGATGCTCTTCACCATGCACGCCACGGTGATGATCTTCCTCGTGATCATCCCGATCCTCGCGGGAGCGTTCGGCAACTTCCTGATCCCGCTGATGATCGGTGCCGACGACATGGCGTTCCCCACGCTCAACATGCTCTCGTACTGGTTCATGTGGCCGGCGTTCTTTGCCTTCGGTGCCAGTTTCTTCGTCGAGGGGGGCGCGGCATCGGGGGGCTGGACGAGTTATCCGACGCTTTCCACGAACCCGGCGTCCTCGCCGGCCAGCGGCATGGGCCAGACTCTCTGGCTCGTCGGCCTGACGTTCGTGGGTGTGTCGTCGATGCTCGGCAGCGTCAACTACATGACGACGATCATCCTCATGCGGGCACCCGGCATGACGATGTTCCGCCTGCCGATGACGATCTGGGCCATGTTCATCACGGCCGTCCTGCAGGCCTTCGCCCTCCCCGTGCTCACGGCGGCCGGCTTCATGCAGCTGACCGACCGGATGTTCGGCACCGGCTTCTTCTCGCCCGAGGGCAACGTGATCAACAACGCCATCTCGGGCGCCGGCGGCGGCCAGCCGCTGCTCTGGCAGCACCTCTTCTGGTTCTACAGCCACCCGGCCGTGTACATCATGATCCTGCCCGCCATGGGCATGGTGAGCGACATTCTCACCGTCTTCGCCCGCAAGCCGCTCTTCGGCTACCGGCCGATGGTCTACTCGATCGCGGGCATCGCCGGCCTCGGGTTCATCGTCTGGGGGCACCACATGTTCATGTCGGGCATGAATCCCGCCCTCGGCATCACGTTCATGGTGTCGACGATGATGATCGCGCTTCCCAGTGCCGTGAAGACGTTCAACTGGCTGGGCACCGTGTGGGGAGGCAGGATCCAGTTCACCACGGCCATGCTCTTCGCACTGTCGTTCGTGTCGATGTTCATCATTGGCGGGCTGTCGGGAATCTTCATGGCCGCCACGCCGGTCGACATCTTCATCCACGACACGTACTTCATCGTGGCCCACTTCCACTACGTGCTCTTCTGCGGCACGGCCATGGGAGTGTTCGCCGGAATCTACTTCTGGTTCCCCAAGATGTTCGGGCGGACCATGAACGAGTTCTGGGGCAAGGTGCACTTCTTCCTCACGTTCATCTTCATGAACGGCACGTTCTTCACCATGCACATCCTCGGCGCGGTGGGCTTCCCCCGGCGGCTCGCCGATGCCTACCACTACGAGACCTTCCACCACCTGCAGCCGATGAACGCCTTCATGACGTGGTGCGCCATCGGCATGGTGGCGACGCAGGTGATCTTTGCGGCCAACTTCATCTGGAGCATGTTCCGCGGGCCGGTCGCGGGCCGGAATCCGTGGAACGCCAACACGCTCGAGTGGACCGCGCCGAGTCCGCCGGGCCACGGCAACTTCGACTTCCAGCCGGTCGTGCACCGTGGCCCCTACGAGTACTCCGTGCCGGGCGTCGACAAGGACCACCTGATGCAGACCGATCCCCCGAACGCCACGGCGGCTGCTGCCGCGGCGGCAGCCCATTGAGAGGAGCTGACCGACGCGCAGGTCCGTGAGCTCAACCCGGCTGCGGGATGACAGAAGTCTCCTCGCCGGGATATTTCGCGATGGCATCAGTGGCGATGCATTCCTCCAGTGAGCGAAATCTCCAAGGCTCGTCGAGCTTCCGCCAGTCCCTCCGCCTGCCGTCTTTGGAAGGTTTGCACGAACTGATCGTTGAGTTGTCATGAGAGTCGCTGCCTTCAACTGGACGCATCTGGTCGCCTGCCTGCTGGTCGGCGTGACGGCCGTGCTGCTCTCGTTCGGGGCGCTCGTGACGACCTACGAGGCGGCGATGGCGGTGCCCGATTGGCCGGCGACCTACGGGCACAACATGTTCCTGTTTCCGATGGGCGAGTGGCTGCACGGGCCCTGGGACCTGTTTCTCGAGCACGGCCATCGGCTGCTCGGGGCGACCGTCGGCATGATCACACTGGTGGTGGCGGTGACCGCGTGGCTGCGACCGGCCACGGCAGCGGTTCGCTGGCTGGCCGTGGCGGCGGTGCTGCTCGTCGTGGTGCAGGGCGCGCTCGGGGGGGCCCGCGTGCTCCTCGACGACAAGACCGTCGCCAAGGTGCATGCCTGTACCGGGCCGCTGTTCTTCGCGGTCGCCGTGGCGATCGCGGTGCTTTCGAGGCGCGGCCAGGTCGTGGCGGCGCCCGAGTCGGCGGGGCGGGTGTCGGTGGGCCTGCTCGTCGCCTCCTACCTCCAGCTCGTGGCGGGCGCGCAGTTGCGGCATCTCGATGCCACCGTCGAACCCTCGACCTTCCACTCGCTTGTGGGGCTGCACATCCTCGGGGCCGTTGCGGTCACCGTGCTGGCCGCGGTGTCGACCGCGATCGCGGGTGCCGATGGTCCCTCGGCCGCCAGACGCTGGTCACGCGGGCTCTGCGGGCTCGTGCTCGCGCAGCTTCTGCTGGGGGCTGGAGCGTGGGTGGCCAACTGGGGCCTGCCGGCCGACCTGCTGCCCGCGTCGTGGCAGCTGTCCGAGCCGCTCCGGGCCCGCAGCGCATGGTCGGCCGCGGTGGTCACCGGGCACGTGGTGCTCGGCATGCTGATCCTCGGAAGCTCGGTCGTGCTTGCGATCGTGGCTGGCGGCTTCGGCCGACGAGAGCCGATGGCTGCGGAGAGGGCCTTCGCATGACGCCGCCCCAGGTCACCGCCCATCTCGCCGCTGACTTCGGTCCCGGGGCGACCCTCGCGCCCGCCGTCGAGGGCCGGCCGCTGGTCGAGCCGCGGCTCGCCGCCATCCTCGCCGATGGGTCCCGCCTGGCCCGGCCCCGGATCGCCCTCATGGTGCTGGCCACGGTGGTGACGGCCGCGTGGCTGACGGCGGGTGCTCCGGTGAGCACGCCGGCGATGCTCTCCCTGCTCGTGGGCACGGCGATGGTGGCTGCCAGTTCGAGCATCGCCAACCAGATCCTCGAGCGGCATACCGACGGCATGATGCCCAGAACGGCTTCGCGGCCGATCGTGGCCGGGCGGCTCTCGGTGGCCGTGGCGTGGGGGCTTGCCGCGGCGCTCCTGCTGGTCGGTGCGGCCACGGTATGGATCCCCTGTGGCTGGCCGCCAGCCGCCGCTGCGGTGGTCACATGGCTGCTGTACGTGGTGCTCTACACTCCGCTGAAGCGGGTCACGCCCCTCAACACGGCCGTGGGGGCCGTGGCCGGAGCTCTTCCCGTGGCGATCGGCTGGCTGGCGGCCGACGGTCCGGCCCGACTCGCCGCCGGTGATGCCCGGGGAACGCTCGCCGTGGCGGCACTCGCCACCGTGCTCTACCTCTGGCAGTTTCCGCACTTCATGGCGATTGCCTGGCTCTACCGCCACCAGTACGCCGCGGCCGGCCTGCGGATGCTCACCGTGGTCGATCCGTCCGGGCTGCGGGCGGCCGGCCAGTCGCTCGCCGCCGCCCTGGCGATGATTCCGGCCGGCCTCGTGCTGGCGGTGCCCTCCGGGAGCGTCCGGCTCTTCCTCGCTGCGGCCATCGCGGGGATCGTTTATCTTGGTGCCACGATCCGCTTTGCCGTTCGGCGCGACGACGCCTCGGCCCGCATCCTGCTCTTCACCTCGCTTGGCGCCCTGCTCGGACTGCTTTCCGCGGCGGTCGCGTTCGGAAGGCCGGCCTGACCCGTTTTCGATCCTCTCCCGCTCCTGAGTTTCCCCATGCACGCTTCCGCCGCGTCGATTTCGCACGGCCATGACCATGCCGGCCACGGTGACCATCACGGCCACGTGACGCTCCAGTACCAGCCCGGCCTGCCGCTCTCCCGCGGCAAGCTCATCATGTGGCTCTTTCTGTCGACGGAGATCATGTTCTTCGCGGCGCTGTTGGGGAGCTACGTGGTGCTCCGCTTCGGTGCGCCGGTCTGGCCCAAGCCCCACCACGTGCACCTCTCCGAGCCGATCGGTGCCTTCAACACGTTCGTGCTGATCTGCTCGAGCGTCACGATCGTGCTCGCTCTCGAGGCGGCCAAAGCCAACAAGGCCGGCCTCGCGAAGCTCTGGATGGTGCTCACGCTGGCCCTCGGCACGCTCTTTCTCGGCGTCAAGGCCTACGAATACTCGGCCAAGTTCTCGCACGGCATCTATCCCGCGGCGCCCCGCAGCCGGATCTACGAGCGGCCCGACCTCTACTACGGCTCCGCCGTGCGGGCCCGCCTCGAGGAACTTCGCAAGGCGCCGAAAGACGAGTGGCAGGCCGCCCGCTACCGGCGGGCCGTCGTCTGGCACGGTTCGGCGCAGGCCGCCGCCCTTCATGGCTGGAAGGAGCCCGAGACGTACGACCGCCTGAAGGAACTCGACGAACTTCCCGAGGCTTCACTCTCCCCGGCCCAGCAGGACGCCCGACGCCGCCTGCAGCAGGTCCAGAAGATGGTCATGAGCCCCGACCAGCAGGCGTTCGACATGGCCGTGGTGGCCGACCAGGTGATGCCACTGCCCGCCGAGGGGGCCGATCATGGCGGCGGCCATGGGTCCCACGGGCTCAACGACGCCTTCCCCTGGCTGCGACTGCCCGCCGTGATCCCCGGCGGCAACATGTGGGCGAGCACCTACTTCCTCCTCACCGGGTTTCACGCGATCCACGTCGGCGTGGGGTTGCTCGTGTTCGCGATCATGGTCACCTGGACGCTGAACGCGAAGCGGGCTGGCGCGATCGAAAGCATCGGCCTCTACTGGCACTTCGTCGATCTCGTGTGGATCTTCCTCTTTCCGCTGCTCTACCTGTTCTGAAGGACCTTTCATGAGCGATCATTCCGCCCACGGTCCGGTCACCCGCGCCGGCGCATCGGCCGACGAAACGCTGCACCACTCGATCGAGGCCGCCCACGGTGGCCACGAAAGTCATGGCGGCCTCGGCAAGTACCTGCTGGTGTTTCTCGCGCTCTGCGGCCTGACGACGATGTCGTTCTTCACCTATTCCCCCGCGTGGCCATGGCGCGACCAGCCGCAGGTGGGCTGGGCCTTCATGATGGCCGTGTCGTGCACGAAGGCGATGCTCGTCATCCTGTTCTTCATGCACGTTTGGTGGGAAGCGAACTGGAAGTACGTGCTCACCATCCCGGCGGCGATGATGGCGATCTTTCTGGCGATCATGCTCGTGCCCGACGTCGGCATGCGAAACCGCATGGTCTCCCAGGAGCGGGCGCTGCACATGGCCCGCGGCTCCGACGTGAAGCTGCTCGAAAAGGCTTCCGCCGAGAGCCCGCTCGCCGAGGCGGCACACTGATTCGCATGCCCTCCCTCCGTCGCGGAACCGCCTGGAGCCTGTCGTTGGCCGCGGCCGGCGTGCTGGCCGCCGGGTGTGACAGGCCGGGCCCGGCCGTCGAGCCCGCATCGCCCGCACCCGTGGCGGGCAGGGTCGAGGTCGATGCCCTGGAGGTGCCAAACCTCGGCGACGTTCCCTTCACGCTCCGGGATCAGACGGGCGAGGAGTTTTCGTCGCGAAGCCTCGAGGGGAAAGTCTGGATGGGCGCGATCTTCTTCGCCAACTGCCCCGGACCGTGCTTCCGCGAGAACCAGGCGATCGCCGACCTCCTCCGCCGCGTCGAAGATCCGGAGTTCATGGTGGTCAGCCTGACCTGTGACCCGGCGAACGACACGCCCGAGGCTCTGGCAAAGTACGCGGCCCGCTTCGAGGCCGATCCGAAGCGGTGGAAGTTTCTCACCGGCGACCTCAAGCTCATCGAGCAGGTGGGGCAGCAACTCTTTCGGCTGCCGGTCGAGCTGGGCGTGCACTCGGAACGGGGCGTCGTCTTCGACCGCATGGGGCGGCTGCGGGGCGGCTTTCACCTGCTGGAAGCCGACCGCGTCGCCCTGCTCGAGAAGTTGATCCGCGAGGTGCTGGCCGAGCCCGCCGTCGCATCCGGAGCCATGCCATGAGCCCGATGCTGGCCGAGGTCGCCGTGGCAGCCACGGGAGTGCACTGGCTCGCGACGACGAATGCCGTGCTCAACACGCTGGCCACGCTCCTCCTCGTCGCCGGCTGGGTCTTCATCCGGCGGGGCAGGGTTGCCGCCCACCGCGCGGCGATGGTCGCCGCCTTTGCGACTTCGGCCGTCTTTCTCGCCTGCTACCTCACCTATCACTATGCCGTCGGCCACGTGCCGTTTCGGGGGGAGGGAGCCTCGCGCCCCGTCTATTTCACGATCCTGATCTCGCACATCCTGCTCGCAGTCGCGGTGCCGGCGCTGGCCCTGCGGATGTTTTTCCTCGCGTGGAAGGGCCGTTGGGAGGCGCATCGCCGCCTCGGCCGCATCACGCTGCCGATCTGGCTCTACGTGTCGGTGACGGGCGTGGTGATCTACCTGATGCTCTACCACTGGTTCGCCTGAGCCAGCCCCCGGTGCGTGTTCGCCAGTCGGGAGGCATGCTCGTCGCCGGCGGACTTCGCCGATTCCCTCTCGTGGGTGCATGGAACCTCGTGGGTGGCAGGCGAAGTGCACCGGCTCCTGCGCGTGCTCCCGACCGGCTTCCGATACGCCCCAAGCCCATCCTGGGTCGCCCTGGGCAGTGCTTGCTATGATTGAGTCTGAGGAGGCGTCGACCATGCGTTCCATCGTCGAGCGACTACAGCGTGCGACCGGGTGGCGGTCGTGGGTGGGTGCCGGGGTCGCGGTTGCCGCCTGCGTGCTGCTGGCGGCCGATGCCTGGGGCTGCCCCAACTGCAAAGATGCGGTGAACACCTCGGATCCCGAGGGGCTCAACATCGCCCGTGGCTACTTCTACAGCATCCTGCTCATGCTCGCGATGCCGTTCACGCTCGCGGGCACGTTCGGTGCCTACGTGTGGCGCGAGATGCGGCGGCAGCGGGCCCGTGAGGCCGCCGCCGGAGAGTCACCCCGGCATGAGCCATCGTGAGCCGGCCAGCGCACACTGCCGTGGAGCGGTCGGCACTGCCGGAGCACGGCGGCCGTCGTCCTCCCCGTAACTACTTCGCCGTGGGCGAGCGCCGGCGTCTCTTTCGGCTCGTGATGCCCGCGGGGCTCGTGCTGCTGCTGGTGGTGGGGTGGGTGGAACGCACGTGGTTTCCCCGCGCCGGGGGGAAGGGTGTCGCCCAGGTCGACACGCGTCTCGAAACGCTCGAGGGGCCGCCGGCCCGGGGCGACGAGGTGGTGATCGAGCGGGAGCCCGAGCCGCTCGAGGTCGAGCCGGCGGCCCGTCTCGGCGCCTCCCGTGACGCCCTCGCGCGGGTGCGTGACGCGACGTTCTTTCGCGAGTCCGACAACGACGCGTGGTTCCAGGTCTGGAACACCGTGCGGGAGTCGGGGATGGCAGGGCTCGCGCGAGGCGGGCCGCAGGACGTGGTCTTCAGCGAGCTGTTCGCGCAGCCGCGGTCGTTTCGTGGCCGGCTCGTGCGGATGAAGGGCACGCTTCACCGCGTGGAGCGACTGCGGGCCCCGGTCAACGACTACGGCATCGTCGACTACTGGCAGGGCTGGATGGAACCCGCCGGCGGCCCGTCTTCGCCGGTAGTCGTGCAGTGCCTGGAGCTCCCCGAGGGCATGCCCGGCGGCATGAAGATCGACGAACCGGTGGAGATCGTCGGCTACTTCTTCAAGAATTACGCCTACAACGCCTCCGACACGATCCGGGTGGCGCCGGTGGTGATGACACTCGCGCCCACGTGGAAGCCGCGACCGGCGCCGGTGCGGTCGCCCTGGGAACAGGGGGGCGTGTCGCTCGTCGTGCTGGCGACGCTCGTCACGGTCGGCGTCGCGGGTTGGCTGGGAATGCAGGCGGGCCGACCCCTCCCGCGCCGGGACCGTGCGGCCGAGACGACGGGGCTCGACGCGGCCCTCGCGGGAGTCAAACTGTTTTCGGTCGAAGAATCGCTCCGCGAGATGGCCCGGGCGGAGGGCGGCGGCGCGAGCGATGACACGGGAGGACGACGCACATGACGCAGGCGACGCGACGGACGATCCTGGCGATGCTTCTCGCGGGATGTGCTGTGGCGGGCGACGCCGTCGCAGAGAGTCCGGCTGCGGATCTCCCCTCGTTTCTCGCCATCAAGGAGATCGACCTCGCGAACCGGGGCGTCTTCGCGCCCGGCGCGGAATGGAGCGACGAGATGGAGCGTGTTCTCGTCAAGGTGCTGACGCGGCTGCCCGCCCCGGCAACCCTTGCGGCGGCGTGGGCCGCGGACGCGGTCGCGGTATCCCCGCGCGGTGAGCCCACGCCACTCGGCGATCGGTTGGTGCGCGTGGCCGGGCGGGCGATCTTCGTGGCCCCGCGAGAACTGCCTGCCACGATCGCCGCGACGTCCGGCCGCGAGCGCTACGACCTCGTTCGCATCGTCGCCGCCGAGGGAGCCGTGGTCGACGTGGCGGTGGCACGGGCTCCGCGGGCCTGGCCGAGGTGGCGGGCGATCGATGAGCCCGCCGCGGCGGTGGGCTTGCCGCTCGCGGCCGGCACAGGGCCGACGCCGGTCGCGTCCGCTGGCGACGCCGCGAGGTGGCCCGCGACGGCCCCCGACCTGCTGCTCGCCGCGACTCGGATCACCTGGCAGCCCCCGACGGCGCTGGGGCGTCTGGGGATGGACTACGCGCTCTTCGACACCGTGGTCGAGGATCGCCGGCTGGAGCCGGGCGACACCGAGGCGTTCTGGGCCATGATGGCGGCCGCGGCCCGCACCACCCCCGCCGAGATCGCCCGCGCCGCCGGCGGGCCGACCGACATCCTTGCCCTCATCGATCCGGCGCAGCAGTGGTTTGAAACTCATCGCGGCGACCCCGTCGTGATCGAGGGCGTGGCCCGCACGGCTCGCCGGATCGCGATCGACGAGCCCGAGCGGCAGGCGGCGGTCGGATCCGACCATTACTGGGAACTCGAGGTTTTCATCGACACGCCGACGATCAAGGTGGGCGAGCGGATCCAGGACCGCTACCCGATCGTGTGCTGCGTTGCGGCGCTTCCCGACGGCTTCCCGCGGGGCGACGACATCGGGGAACGGGTGCGGGTGCCGGCCTTTGCCTTCAAGCGATACAACTATTCGCTCCGCGACGCCGTCATCACGTCGTCGCTGGAGCAGTCGGAGATCAAGGGTGAGCGGATGTCGACGCCGCTGGTGATCGGTCCGCTGGCCGAGTGGGTGCAGCCGCCCTCGGCCACCGGCATCTCGAACCTGCTGTTCGGCGTGTTCGCGGGGATCATCGGCCTCCTGGGGCTGTTGCTGGCCGTCAACGCGTGGTCGACGGCCCGTGATCGCCGCCGCAGCGCGCGGGAGCGACGGGCCGCGCTGCCCGACCGGCTCGAACTGCCCGGCGAGTGACGCCGGCCCCCCCTTCGCGCCGGCCCGTCGGTCGTTTCAGATAACGGCCCGTCGGCCATCCCCATCCTCGGCCGCCTCCGCCCTCTCTCCCTCCTTCGGAAGAACCCTCCATGCGACGCGCGAAAATCTCGATCATCGGTGCCGGCAACGTCGGCGCGACCACCGCCCACTGGTGCGCGGCGGCCGAGCTCGGTGACATCGTCCTGCTCGACATCCCGGCGACGGAGGGGATGCCGGCCGGCAAGGCGCTCGACCTCTTCGAGGCCTCGCCGATCGTCGGCTTCGACGCGAAGCTCACCGGCAGCACCGACTGGGCCGACACGGCCGGCAGCGACGTGGTGGTGGTGACGGCGGGCATCGCCCGCAAGCCCGGGATGAGCCGCGACGACCTGCTCTCGACCAATGCAAAGATCGTCGGCGACGTGGCGGCGAAGATCCGCGACACGAGCCCGCAGGCCGTGGTGATCGTCGTCTCCAATCCGCTCGACGCGATGGTCCAGCGGACGTTCCAGGTGACCGGCTTTCCCGCCGCCCGCGTGATCGGCCAGGCGGGGATCCTCGACACGGCCCGCTACCGTTCCTTCCTGGCGATGGAACTCGGCGTGAGCGTGGAGGACATCTCGGCGATGCTCCTCGGCGGCCACGGCGACACCATGGTGCCGATCCCCAGCTGCACGAGCGTCGGCGGCATCCCCGTGACGCAGCTGGTGTCGGCCGAACGGCTGGAGAAGATCGTCGACCGGGCCCGCAACGGCGGCGCGGAGATCGTCGCCCTGCTGAAGACGGGCAGCGCCTACTACGCCCCGGCCGCGGCCACGGCGCAGATGGTGGAGGCGGTCGTCAAGGACAAGAAGCGGCTCGTGCCCTGCGCCGCCTACTGCGACAAGGAGTACGGCGTGGGCGGCTACTTCGTCGGCGTGCCGGTGGTGCTCGGCAGCGGCGGCGTGGAGCGGATCGTGGAGCTCTCCCTGCTGCCGCCCGAACGGGCGGCGCTCGACAAGAGCATCGCGGCCGTCAAGGAACTGGTCGGGGCGATGAACCGGTTGACCGGGGTGGCCTGACGAGCCGTCTCGCCGTTCAGCGAGCCTCCCCGGCACCGCGGCTTGCCCCGCTTGCCAGCGGTGCCGGCGCGGCCGCACGCTGCCGTTGCCCGGTGCGGAGGGTTGCGATACAAACCGCCCTCCTGCCCGGGGTATGCGGCGAGGGCACACGGCCCCGCCGCGGCTGCCGGCTTCCCCGGGTTTCACGAGAGGGCGCGATCATGAACGGCCGCACGTCGAGACGGGCTGGGCGGGCCGGCGGGAAGGTCACGGCGGCGCAGGTCGCCCGCCCCCCGATCGCCGACTGGACCGGGGGCATTCCCGTGTTCGTGCCGCAGGGCTACGAATCCGGCTACGACTATCCGCTCCTCGTGTGGGTTGCCGACCCCACCGACCGGGCGTTCGACCTCGCGCAGGCCATGATCCGCCTCAGCCTGCGGAACTTCGTCGCCGTGCAGGCCTGCGGTGGAGAGACGGCCGTCTGGCGGGCGATCGACACGGTTCGTGATCGGCTCAGCATCCATCCGCGGCGGATCTGGCTCGTGGGTCACGCCGGCGGCGGTACCGAGGCCTTCCGCATCGGCTGCCGCCACCCAAACGCCTTCGCCGGCGTGGTGTCGCTCGGCGGGCCGTTCCCGCTGGACGAATCGGCCTTCGCCCGCGTCGATGCGGTTCGCCGGTTGCCGATGCTCTACTGCTGCGTTCGCGATGCTGCCGGGGTCGCCGGCACCGATCGCATGCTGCGGCTGTTCCACGCGGCCGGTGCCACGCTGGCGATGCGCATCTACTCGGGCGCGGGCACGCTCTCGCGGGCCGCCCTCGAGGACGTCAACCGCTGGCTCATGGACGAGATCTGCGGACCGCCCGCCCCCGAGCGGGCCGCGTCGGCCGGCCAGCGTGATTGATCGCCCGCACAGCACGCACGTCTTCGGGAAAGGATTCCCATGACTCACGATCGTGACCGGCGCGGCCTGCAGGCCGACGACGGAGAGACGCCCCGCATTCTCGCGCTGCCGGCAGGCTGGGCGAGCCCGCTTCACCACGACCTCGAATCGCTCGTCGCGGAGCGGCGTGCCGCGGCAGGCCTGCACGAGCATCGCGTCTGCGTGACGATCGACGTTCCGCCCGACGCCCACGTCGCGCTGGCCGGCCCCGTGGCGGAGGCCGTGGCCCTGCTCGTCGACGCCGCGTTCGTCAGCGCCGTTCGGCCCGATCCTGCGAGCGACATGCCGCACGTGCCGGAGGTGGTGATCACGGGCGTGGTCACCGGCGGGGCCCTGGAGCTCGAGATCGCCGCATCGGGTTGCCCCACACCGGACGCCGATGCCGGGGTGTGTGCCGCCCGTGGCGTGCTCGAACGGATCGGCGGGGCGATCGTCGCCGTGCCGTGCCCCGAGGGAGGGCGGGCCGTGACGCTGCGACTCCCGAGGGCCCCCGCCCGCCGCCAGGCCGCCTGACACCGCCACCGGAGCCCCGATCCCGCCCATGGAAACGTCCACCACGGATATGCAGAGTCGCGCCGCACCGCGGGTCACTCCCGCCCAGATCATCGCGCTGGGGCTCGTCGCCGCATCGATCGGCTGGGCCGCGTGGCTGCTCCGTGACCGGCCGACGAGCGAGGAGGTCGAGCTGCTTCCGGGAACGCTCCTGCCGTCGTCCGAACTGGCGATCGTGGAGGCGGCCTTCGATCGCGCGCAACTCTCCGGCCACCGCACCGAGGACGGCCGGATCTGGGTTCCGCGGCCGCGGCAGAGCGCCTACATGCGGGCGCTCGTCGACGCCGAGGCGCTTCCGCGTGAGTTCGGCAGCAGCCTGCGTCGAGCGCTCGAGCAGAACAGCCCCTGGCAGAGCCGGTCGGTGCAGGAGGAGATGCTCCGCGTCGCGGTGCAGGAGGAACTCGCCCACGTGATCTGCTCGATGCCGGGAATCGAGCGGGCCGCCGTGCTCTACGACGTCGACGACCGGACGACGGCCGATGGAGGCCTCGGAGGATCCCCGACGCGAACCGCGAGCGTCAACGTGCGGACGCAGCCCGATGCCGAGCTCGAGCCCTCCAGGGTGCAGGCGATCCGCGTGCTCGTGGCGGCGTCGATCGCCGGCTTGGCGCCCGAACGGGTCGCGGTGACCGACCTCCGCAGCGGCCGCGTGCATGCCGGGCCCTTGGACGTCGCCGACCCGTCCGATGCGGCGGTCGCCGTCGATCCGGATCTTGCCCGCCGCATCGCCCACGAGCGGCACCTCACCGCGAAGGTGCGCCAGGGACTCTCCTTCGTGAAGGGGGCGATCGTCGACGTGACCGTGTCGTTCGCCGATCCGGCACGGGCGGCCGTCGCCGAGCCCGGGCTGCCGCCGCGGCAGCAGCGGGTGGCCGACGCCAACGCTCCGGCCGAGGTCACCGTGGGCGACATGCCGGCCCCGGAGCGGCGGCCCACGCCGCGTCGTGCCGAGGGCCCCGAGTCGATCGTGGTGTCGCTCGCGGTTCCCGAGCCGTGGTTCGAGACGGCGGTTCGCGCGGCCCACGCCCGCGACGCCTCCGCGACCGCCGCGTCCATCGAGCGGCGGGAGGAGGAGCGTCTCCGCGACCTGGTGCTGCAGCTGCTGCCCGCCGCGTCGCGCCCCGCCGCGAACCGCGTCGTGATCACCCGGTTTCCGGTCGTGGCCCAGCGGGCCGAGGCGCGTGCCAGCCTGCCGGCGGGGGCCGCTCCGGCGGCGGGCGTCACCACGACGAACGTCAAGCCGAAGACGGTCGGCGAATACATCGACGCGACCATCCGTGCGGTAGCGGCCGGCAATTTCGCCGACGTGCCCCGCGAGGCGTGGATGGTGCTGACGGCCAAGTGCTCGGCGCTCCTGGCCTACATTCTCTTCCGGGGTGGATCGCGAGCCGACGCGGTGGGTGCAGGAGAGCCGGTGAACGGCCGTCGCCAGGCTGCCAACCGCATCGACTGGTCGTCGCTCGACCATGCCTCCACGACCGCCGCCGAGCCCGAGGCGTCTCCCCGGCGCAGGATGGCCGCGTAACATGGCACGAGTCGCAGCCTGCACGAGCATGCGTCGGTCCATCATCGCGACGGCCGCGGCATTCGTGGCCGCGGCGCAGGTCGGTGCCGAGCCGCTGCCGCTCGACGGGCATGTCGAGCCCGCAACGCTCACGTCGACCGTCGCGGATGACGCGGCACCGACCGGGCGGAACGCCGCGACCGGCCACCCGCTTCCGCTTGCATCCGGAGCGAACGCCTCGACCGCAGTCCCGCACGGGTCGGCGCGGCCGCTCCCCGACTGGCGGCTCCTCGCCGCCCTCGCCGCCGCCTTCGCCCTGGTGGGTGGCTACCGGATCATGGCGGGCCGGACGAAGGCCTCGCTGCCGGCCGACGTCTTCGAGGTGCTCGGCGAGGCCGCCCTCGGCACCGCCCACTCCGTCCGCGTGGTCCGTTTCGGTCCGCGGACGCTGCTGGTGAGCCTGTCGAGCGCGGGCTGCCAGACGCTCGCCGAACTGACCGATCCGCAGGCGACCGACTGCATCGTGGCGGCCTGCCGGGGCTCGCGTCCGCGTTCGCCGGTCGCCGTCTCGCCGGGGGGCCGCGGCCGCGCCGCGGCGCACACCGCGGAGGTTCGCGGATGAGCCGCCTGCAGCGAGGCCGCATGCTCGGAGCCGTGGTGTTGCTCATCACGGTGCTCGCCGCGTTGCCGGGCCGCGGCGACGATCCGGCCGGCGTGCCGCTTCAGCCCCTTGCCACGCCGGCGGGGGACGTCGCCGAGGCGATCGCCGCGGTGGCGTTGCCGACGGCGGCCTCGAGCACGACGTCCTCGAGCCAGGACTCCTCGAGCCGGGCAGCCGTGGATCGCTGGCCGGCGTGGCTGCGCGGCTCGTCGATCGAGGCGATCCTGCCGTCGCTCCTGATGGTCGGCGTGGTGAGCCTCGCGCCGGCGGTGCTGCTGATGACGACCTGCTTCGTGCGGATGTCGGTGGTGCTTTCGCTCCTGCGGCAGGGAATCGGTGCCCCGCAGATTCCCTCGAACCAGATCGTCGCGTCGCTGGCCATCTTTCTCTCGGCGATGGTGATGTGGCCGGTGTGGACCCAGGCCTGGCGCGACGGCGTGGAGCCGTATCGGCAGGGGGCCATGTCGGCCAGCGAGGCGCTCGACAGGGGATCGCTGCCGATTCGCCGCTGGATGTCGACCCAGATCGAGCAGGCGGGGAACCGCGAGACCCTGCTGCTCTTCCTGTCACGCCATCCGTCCGGTCCGCGACAGGCGGCGACCTACGACGATGTCCCGCTGGAGACGCTGCTGCCGGCGTTTCTCGTCAGCGAACTCGAGACGGCCTTCGTGATCGGCTTCCGGATGCTGCTGCCGTTCCTGGTGATCGACATCCTCGTGGCCGCGCTCGTCGTCTCGACGGGCCTGCTGATGCTGCCACCGTCGCTGGTGTCGCTGCCGCTCAAACTGCTGGTGTTCGTGACCGCCGACGGCTGGTCGCTGGTGGTGCGATCGCTGCTCGACGGCGTGCGGTCGCTTCCCTCCTGAGGCCGGCACGGAGCCACGCGGATGGCCGAGCAACTCGTCGAACTCGTGCGGCAGGCGGTCGTCTCCGGCCTCGTGGTGGTGGCGCCGGTGCTCCTGGTCGGGCTCGCGGTCGGCATCGTGGCCGGCCTCGTGCAGGCGGCGAGCGGCGTGCACGAGCCGATCGTCGGCTTCGTGCCGAAGGCCGCCGCGATGGCGGTGATGGTGCTTCTCTCGCTGCCGTGGATGGTGGAGCGACTGGCCGATCTGCTTCGCGACTCGGCGGCGGTCCCATGACCGCTCCGCGGGCGATGGCGGGGAGGTGGCGATGACGGCGACGTGGCTGGCGGATGTTGCGGCCGCCGATCCGCTGATCGTGATCGCGGTGCTCGTCCGCATGGCGGCGGCGGTCGGTGTGGGCGTGTTGCCGATCACGTCCGGCGTCGGTGCCCGAATCCAGATGGCGCTCGTGCTGGCCCTCACCATCGTGGCTGTGCCGGCGGCAGCCGCCTCCGCCGATGCGGCAGTGTGCTCCCGTCCGGCCCTGCTCGTGGTGGCGGGCGAGGCGGTGGTGGGGCTCGTGCTCGGCCTCGCGACGGCAGCCGTGCTCGCGGCGGCGGCCTGGGCCGGCACGTTGCTCGGCAGCGTCACCGGGCTGTCGTGGGCCGACGACTTCACGCCCGACGGCGAGGGCACGACGGCGGGCGTGTCGCGATTGGCATGGTGGCTCGGGCTGTCGGGCTTTCTGGCTGCCGGTGGGCATCTGGAGGTGATCGCCGGTCTGGTCGACAGCCTGCGGATGGTGCCGATCGGTGCCGCGTTCACGGCGGGCGGCCGGGTGGCCCCCGGGCTCGAGCACGTGGGTTTCGTCATGCCGTCGCTGGCGATGTCGCTCGCCCTGTCGCTGGCCGTGCCGGCCCTCACCGCGGTGCTCGCCTGCCATCTCGCGGCCGTCATCTGCGTGCGCACGGTCGGCTTCGATCCGGGGCAGGGGTTGCTGCAGGCTGCCGCGTCGCTCGTGCTGCTGGCGGCGATCTGCCTCGGGGCCGAGGCGTGGATGGGTGGCTTCGCCACGGCGGTCGAGGTCCCGCTCGAACGCATCTTTCACGACGTTCGCCGCTGACGCGGCCCTCCCTGGCCGGCAGCCCGGAGCACCGACATGGCAGATTCCTCCGACCGCATGATTCCGGCGACGCCCCGCCGGCGCGAGGCGGCCCGCCGCGAGGGGGCGATGCCGACCGCCGCGGTGCCGGCCTGGGTGGCCACGGCGGGCACGGCCGTGCTCCTGCTCCCCGCCTGGGCCGCGGCAACACTCCCTGCGGCCCGCGACCTCGTGCGCACGGTGATCGCGGCGGCAGGCAGGGGCGACGAACCTCCGCTGCCGATCATGCCCGTGGCGCTGCCGACGATCGCCGTGATCATGGCGGCGGCCCTCGGCGGCCTCGCCGTCCGCTTCCTGGCCGACGGGTTCACGTGGCAGCCCTCTCGCGCCACGCCGCTCCTGCGGCGCATCGATCCCTTCCGCGGCCTCGCGCGGATCTTCTCCATCCGCACGCTCGCGGGAGTCGGCGGTGCGTCGCTCGGGCTCGGCGTGCTCGTGGTGGCGGCGGGCGCCGCCATCGGTCCACTGCTGACGTCATCCGCCGCGGGCCCACTGTCCGATGCCGGCCCGCTCGCCGCCGTGGCCTGGCGGTCGGCCGCATGGATGATCGCCGCGGCAGCCGCCGTGGCCGTCGTCCGCTGGCTGCTCGCCCGCCGGCGTTTCGAGCAGCAGATCCGCATGACGCCCGAGGAGTTCGCCGAGGAGGCAAGGGGTGCGCAGGCCGATCCGAAGATCAGGCTCTTGCAGCAGCAGCGCCGGCGTCAGGCCGGGGCGGCGTAGCCGTAGCGGTCGAGAAACGGCTTGCAGCGGGTCGCGATCTCGGCGACCACCCGCGGATCGTGGCGGTAGGTGTTGGTGCGGTAGCGGCGCATCGACTCCGCCTGCTTCTCCATGGCCGGACGCACGCGGGCGAAGTCGCCCAGGGCGAGCCGGTCGTACGACGTCTCCATGATGCCCACCGGGTCGGCCACGAGATCCTCGTAGCGCACCTCGTGGAGCCGCTCCGGGGCGAGGGCCCGGCGATCCCGCTCGAACGCCGCATGCATCTCCTCGAAGGCCGTGAACACGTAGGCCTCGAGCGATTCACCCCGGTCGACCTGCAGCGACTGCACGTCGTGCAGCGATTTCCAGAGCCGGAGCGTCGAGGGGATCACCACGAACGGATCCCGCACCACGTGGAGGAACCGCGATTCGGGAAACATCTCGGCGAGCACGCCCACCCGCGCGGTATGGGGCGGGCTCTTGAGCACGGGCCGGCGGGAATCCCGCACGGCCAGCCTGGCGAGGAACTGCCGCAGGGCCCGCTTCCAGCGGTCCTGGTCGGCGGCCGGGAGTTTCGAGACGTCGAGCGCCTCGGGCCGCGCCGGGCTTGTCGCCGGGAACGCCATCCGACGGTAGCACGACGGGGCCCCGAGATTCATCAGGGCGAACTCGTCTTCCTGGGGACGGTCCCATCCGGCGGCCACGTCGTCCATCGGCCGCTTCGCCGGCATCATCCAGGAGAGCGCCCGCGTGAGCACGTCCTCGGTGAGGAGGAAGTGGCCCGGGGCAAAACACTCGTAGGTGTTGGGGCAGCAGAAACGGTCGTCGAGCATCGCCATCTCGTGCATCAGCGTGGTGCCGCTCCGCCAGTGGCCGATGATGAACAGCGGCGGCTCCGTCGCGGGTTGGTCGCGGAGGCGGCGGCGGTAGCGGGCGTCGCAGAGCGGAACCAGCAGCGAGTTGAAACTGGCCATCGCCGTGACGGTGGCCATCAGTCCCCACTTCGTGAACGACGCCCGCGCGCCGTGCTCCCGCACGATGTCCAGCCACACGCCCAGGGGCATGCCGTGCCAGAACCGCGGGCTCCACCACGGATAGGCGTGAAACCGGTCCTTCGATCGCGCCGCCTCGTTCGTCGTCGACACCGCTCGCGTCCATGGGGCAGGGGGGAAGGCGACGATGGGGCGTCGTCGCTCGCGGACGCTATCCTAGCCCACCCGACGATCAGCGGACGGGGGTCGCCGTGCCCCCCGCCACGCGGCCCGCGCGGCCCCGTGTCGAGAGCACCTCGGCCATCGCCGAGGCGAGGCGTGCGGCCGCCGACGTGCCGGTGGCGCGAAACCGCACGCCGCGTGAGGCGTCGAGAAGCATCACGGTCGGGAAGGCATCGACGGCGAACTCGCGGCAGGTGGCCGCGTCGCGGTCGGCATCGACCGCGACGCAGACGAACCTGCGGGCCAGGTCGACGACCCGTGGGTCGGCCACGGCCGCCGACACCAGTTCGCCGCTCCAGCGGCACCAGTCGGCCCTGAAGACGACGAGCATCGGCAGCCCGGCGTCGCCAGCCCGCTTCGCGGCCGCGGCGAAGCCCTCGACGTATTCGATCGTGGCGGCAGGCCGCTGGGCGGGCGGTGCGCCCGCGATCAGCCCGGTGTTCGCGCCGCCGGTCGCGGTCGACCACCAGCGGGCCTCGCCGCCCCCGACCGTCTGCTCGTCGCGCACGCTGCAACCGTGCGCCGCGGCGAGGGCGAGCACGATGGCGGCGGTGACGATGCGGGGCGGCGGCATGGCGGGATTCCGTGGCGGCGGGAGAGGTAGGGCGGCGGGCCGATCCTCACAAGGCCTGCTGACGAAGGCGTGGCAAGGCGGGCAAGGTCGGCAGGCGGCGCAGTCGCCAAGGCACCCTGTTGCGACGCCGCTCCCTTCGCTACCGTCCGTCGTCCCCCATCCGGCATCACGCGTGCACCGAGCCGCCTGCAGCACCGCGACTCTCGTGGGCGTCGCGATTCTCGTCGCGGCGTGCGGGACGGGGTGCAGGCTCGTGCAGCGTCGCGGGCCAGTGCCCCCGGAAGTCGCCGAGGCCCGGAGGCTGTGCAACGAGGGGTTGTCGGCGGCCGATCGCAGCGATCTGGTGCGGGCCGAGGGTCTGCTCGAACGGGCCGTGAAGAGTTGTCCGCTCGACGTCGACGCGCGTCGGCACTACGCCGAGGTGCTCTGGAAGCGCGGCGAGAAGATGGAGGCGGTCGCGCAGATCGCCGAGGCCCTGAAAATCTCCCCCGGTGATGCCGCGCTGTGCGTGCAGGGGGGCGGCATGTATCTCGACATGGGGCTCTTCGACGACGCCGAGCGTCTCGCCCGCGAGGCCGTGCGGGTCGCCCCCACGTCCGCCGCGGGCTGGCACCTCGAGGGCCGCGTGTCACTGGCGCGGGGGCAGGCGGAGCCGGCCCTCGCCGATTTCCACAGGGCGCTCGCCATCGCTCCCGATGACCGCGGCGTGCTCCTCGACACGGCCGACGCCTACCGCCGCCTCAACCGCCCGCAGCGGGCGCTCTCGACACTGGCGATCCTCGGGGAGACGTACGGCCCCAACCAGACGCCCGCGGAGGTGCTCGTGATGGAGGCGCTCGCGCAGGAGGCGCTCGGCCGCCCGGCCGACGCGATCGAAAGTTACCGGCAGGCGATCGCTCGCGGAGGCGACAGTTCGGGGGCTGCGGCCCGGCTCGCGGCCCTCGAGCGCGAGGAGACCACGGCCGCACAGCCGGATCCGGCCCGGCGCCGGTGAGTCGCCTCCCGGCGGCCTCGGCCATCTACTCGCCGGTGGTGGTTCGCCCCGTGAGCAGGTCGAAAGCGGCGACCGCGGGCACGAGCAAGGCCGCCGTGCCGAAGCCATAGGCAGCGAGCACGACGAGAAACACCTGCAGGCTGCTCCCCTGCAGGAAGCCGGTGATCGCCACGAAGGTGAGGGCGGGAAGCAGGGCCGCCGTCCAGCCGACCGCCGGCGACGGGTTGCGGGCCGACAGCGCCGCATAGAGCCCGACGGCGCCCCCCACGATCACGGCGAGGAACGGGGCCAGCTGCAGTTCGAAGCTGCCGCCGAACGCCACCATGATCCGCATCGCCGTGGCCACGCCGATCGCGAGGAACGCGACGACGCCGAGGGCCACGGCGATGGCCCGGCGGGAGCTCGTGTGCGACAGTCCGGCGTAGATGCCGAGCACGACCACGAAGAAGGTCAGCAGGGCGACGCCGGCCGCGAGTTCGGCGCCATGCTCCACGCTCGCCAGCCCGAGGGGCACGAGGGCCACCGCGAGCACGAGCGGCAGAGCGACCATTTCGGCCGATGCGGCAAGCACGCCGAGCAGTTTGCCCCAGACGAACTCCCCCGGCTCGAGGTCGCTGACGAGCAGCAGGTCGAAGGTTCCCCGGTCCTTCTCCCCGGTGACGCTGGTGACGGCGCGGGCCGCCAGGGCCAGCAGGCTGGCGAGGATCGCGGGCACGATCGCCACGGCCACGGCCATGCGGTCGGGGCGGGGCGCGCGGGCCTGGGCGACGACGCCGGCGACCGCGGCCGCGAACAGCACGAGCCACGCGATCCGCACCAGCGCGAGGGCGCGGCCGTGCGCCCGGGTGCAGATCTCCCGCCAGAGCACCGGGTTGCTCCAGACCCGGCGTGGCGGCCGGGTGGCGGCGGAGGCGATGGATGCCGCAGGTCGAGATGACTCGGCCGAGTTCCAGTGGCGGAGGCGGGCGATCGCCCAGCCGCTCGCGATGGCGGCGATCCCACCGCACGCCAGCAGGAAGGAGGGGAGCATGCCGCCCCCCGCGGGTGACAGCGCGGCGAAGAGGCTGCGGGCCGGCGACATGGCCGCGGCGAGATCCCCGCGACCGGCCACCGACAGCGCCTCTCCGAACATGAGCCACGCGGCCAACAGAAAGGCGGTGATCGCCAGCGACTGGAAGGTGGTGTCCCGCCAGAAGGCCACGGCGTTGGCGACCGCCGCCGCCGCGATGGCTGCGGCGGCCGTCACGGCGAACATCCGCGCCAGCTGCATGGCCGTGACGCCACCGAACGTCGCGGCCAGGGCGAACACGGGGATCGCGGCGACGAGCAGGAGCCCCACCCGCAGGAGGCTGCCGGCCAACTTGCCGAGCACGAGTTGGGCGTCGTCGAGCCGGCTGAGGAGCAGCAGTTCGAGCGTTCGCCGATCCTTCTCCACGCCCACGGCGACGACACTGGTGAGGGCGGCTGCCAGCATCGCCAGCACCAACTGCAGCGGCCCCAGGATCCGCAGGAGGGTGCCGCCGAAGCGGGCGGCATCGCCCACCGTGGCGATCGGCTGGCTGCCGGTCACCACCAGCCAGCAGGTGGCGACGAGGCCGACGAGGGTGCCCGCGTACACCGCCCGTGCGATGAACAGTCCGCGGGATCGCGGGGCGACCAGCACCTCCCGCTCGAAGACGGCTCCCAGCAGCATGCATCCTCCGGCCCGGCGGCCGGCCCGTGGAAAATGGCGACGTCCCGCGATAGAGTACCGTGGGAACGGGGTCGAGGGATTCGGTCCCGCACTTTTTGAGGAGTGACCGTATGGTTCAGGGCTTGCCGTCGCGGTGGCGACATCTCGTGCTCGCCGTGTCGTGCATCGTGCTGGCGATGACGGCCGTGTCGGCCCGGGCGCAGATCGACGCCCAGTCGCTCGTCGGCAACGCGATCTCCGACGACAGCATGAACAAGGAGATCAACAACGCCATCGCGAGGTTTCGCGACCGCGACATCGACGGCTGCCGGGCGATCCTGGAGCGGGCCAAGAGCACCAACGCGAAGCTGCCCCCGCCCGGCGTGATGATGGCCACGCTGTGGCTCTCGGTGAACCAAGTCGGGCCGGCTCGTGAGGAGTTGGAGAACGCCGCCACGACCAGTTCGGGCGACCCCGAGGCCTACCTCAAGCTCGGTGATCTCGCGTTCGGCGAAGGCCGGATCACCGATGCCGCCGTGCTCTTCGAGAAGGCGACCGCCCTCACGGCGGCGTTCAACGAGAACCCGAAGCGAAAGCGGGATTTCGAGATCCGCTGCAACGCGGGCAACGCCGCGGTGGCGGAACGCCGCCGCCAGTGGGAGAAGGCGCAGGGCCTCCTCGCCGCCTGGATCGCCCTCGACCCGGACAGTGCAGGCTCGCGGCTGCGGATGGGCAACGCGCTGTTTCAGCTCGGCAAGGAGCAGGAGGCGCTCGCCGAGTTCAAGGAGGCCAAGAAGATCGACAAGAACGCCCCGCTGCCCGAACTCGCGATGGCGCAGCGGTGCGACGAGGCTCGCAAGCGCGACGCGGCCAAGAAGTGGATCCAAGACGCCATGAAGGCGGCCCCGTCGGATCCGGCGGTGCAGTTGTTCGCCGCCCGCTGGTACCTGCAGCAGAACGACCTCGAGGCGGCGAAGGCGGCCGCGGAGTTGGCCCTCAAGCTCGACCCCAAGAGCCTCGAGGGCAGGTTCGTTCGCGGTCTGGTGGCCCGCGTGGCCCGCGACTACGCAGCCGCGGAGAAGTTCCTCAACGAGGCCCACTTCCAGTCGCCGGGCAACTTCGACGTCAGCAACTCGCTGGCACTGGTGCTGATCGAGAGCGACGACGACGAGGCGAAGCGCCGGGCGCTGGAACTCGCAGACACCAACGTCGCCAAGTATCGGGAGAACACGCCGCAGCAGATCCCCGCGGTGACGACGCTGGCGTGGGTGTTCTACAAGCTCGGGCGGCGGGAGGATGCCGAGCGGATTCTGGAGCAGGTCCGCCGCAGCAACGCCCTCTCCACCGACGGTGCCTATTACGTGGCCAAGATCCTCGCCGACCGTGGCGAGAAGGATCTGGCCCGCAAGATCCTCGACGAGGTGCTCGCCAGCGACCCGATGTTCGCCACGCGGTCCGATGCGGCCGATCTGCTCGCGAAGCTCAAGAAGGAGGCGGGGGGCAAGTAGCCCGCCGCATCCGTGACGATCTGTCGGGCCGGCCCGGCGGCATCCTCAGCGAGCCGCCGGCCGGCCCGCCTTCGTGCGCGGTGACGCCGTCGGCTTCACGGTGCGCTGCGGGCTGATCGGCTGCTGGACCGCCGGCGGCATCGTGGGCGCGGGCATGGAGCGGATCGTGATCCCGGCCGCCGGGGTTCCCGGGCCCACGGGGGTGGCCGTGCCGGCGCCCCTCCGCATCGCCTGCCTGCGGGCGCGGAGACGGTCGCTCCGCAGGGGAATGCCGGGATAGGCCTCGATCGGCACCTCCAGGTTCGGCAGGCCGATGCGGCTGCCGTCGCCGAAGTAGGTGAACATCTCGATGCCGCGGGCGGGCATGGGGCAGATCGCGCTGCCGGCCAGCACCACCGCGGAGAGCAGGACCCGGCGCCGCGGTGAGGATCGCTTCCATGTGAGGGGGGCGGAAGGCATGCAGGGTATCCAGGGCGAGGGCCGGGCCGGCCAAGGCGGCGCTCGCGGAGGGAAATCGGCATCGCTTCCTGCCTGGAGACGGGAATTTCCCCGGGCTCCGGGCGACCGTCACGACCGGCCTTTTTTTGCCGGCCGTTGAAGGAACCTTCCGGCAACCAATAGGCTGAGAACCATGCCCGCCTTCGCCGAGTCTCTTCTGCCCGCAGCCGCCTGTGCC
>JBJTDZ010000057.1:0-23368 GCA_046092585.1 Pirellulales bacterium
GGCCGCACGGCGACGAGCACCCTGCCGCCCGCGGGGGCCTGCCGGCGAATCGCCGCGACGAGCCGCCTGGCGGAGGCCGCATCGGCGGCGGGCTGCTCCTCGAGCGTGAGCGCGCTGAAGACGAGACCGATCAGGACGAGCACGGCCAGCATCCCGTAGTCGGAGAGCAGGCGGCGGAGGCCGGGGTTCATCGGGGTTCCTTCCGGAGGGTGAGGCACGTCAGGCCATGGCCAGCCGCATGACCTGTTCCTGGGTGACCTGGGGACCGTTTTCAATTTCGCCGGTAATCCGGCCGTCGTGCATCACGAGGATCCGGTCGGCCATCCCGAGGACCTCGGGCAGCTCGGAGCTGACCATCACGATCGCCTTGCCCCGGGCCGCGAGGTCGTTCATGAGCAGGTAGATCTCGTGGCGGGCGCCGACGTCGATGCCGCGGGTGGGCTCGTCGAAGAAGAGCACCTCGCAGTCGCGCTCCAGCCACTTGGCCAGCACCACCTTCTGCTGGTTGCCCCCGGAGAGATTTCGCGCCCGCTGCTCCTGGCCGGAGACCTTGATGCGGAGCCGGTCGACATGGCGGCCGAAGGCCTCGCGCTCGCGGCGGCCGTCGACCACGCCGAACCTCGACAGCGCGGCGAGATTGGGCAGCGCGAAGTTCTCGCGGATCGACTGGCCGAGCACGAGGCCCTGCAGCTTGCGATCTTCCGTGAGCAGGCCCATGCCGGCGGCGATCGCGTCGCGGGGCGAACGGATGTCGAGCCGGCGGCCGTCGAGGGCGATCTCGCCCGAATCCTTGCGATCCGCCCCGAAGAGGAGCCTGAGCGTCTCGGTGCGGCCGGCACCGACCAGGCCGGCGAGCGCCAGGATCTCCCCGGCCCGGACGGTGAACGACACGTCGCGGACGGCCCGGCCCCGCGAGAGCCCCTTCACGACCAGTCGCGGCGGGCCCGGCCGATTCGAGCGGCGGGGGTATTCGTCGGCCAGTTCGCGGCCCACCATCAGTTCGATGAGTTCCGTGCGGCCGAGCCCGGCGATCGGCCTCGCGGCCACGTGGCGGCCGTCCCGGAGCACGACCACGCGGTCGGCCAGGGCGAAGATCTCGTCGAGCCGGTGGCTGATCCAGACGACGGCGATGCCGCGCGATCGGAGATCACGGACGATCTCGAAGAGTCGGTCGGCCTCGCGGGCCGTCAGGGCCGCCGTCGGCTCGTCCATGACGATGACCCGTGCGTCGCGGGCCAACGCCCGCGTGATCTCCACGAGCTGCTGCTGGGCGGTGGTGAGCCGGGAGCACGGTGCGTCGAGGTCGATCTCGGCACTCAGCCGGCCGAAGAGGACGGCTGCCCGCCGCCGCTCGTCTGCCCGAGGCAGGAACCCGCAGCGGGAGGACTCCTGGCCGAGGAAGATGTTTTCGGTCGCGGTGAGGCCGGGAACGAGGTTGAACTCCTGGTGAATCACGGCGATGCCGGCCGCACGGGCCTCCTGCGGCGAGCGGAACACCGTCGGCCGGCCGTCGAGCAGCAGCGATCCGGCGTCGGGAACATGCGCGCCGCCGAGCACCTTCATGAGCGTGCTCTTGCCGGCGCCGTTCTCGCCGAGCAGCGCGAGCACCTCGCCGGCATGCAGGTCGAGGTCGACGCCCCGGAGTGCCTGCACGCCCGGAAACGATTTCACGATGCCCCGCATCGAGAGGAGCGGGGTGGTCATCGCGGTTCACCCTCACCCGCGAGTTCAGGGTCGGCCTCCGCGTCGGCCTTGCGGTAGAGGCTCGTGGGAATCAGCGTTCTCGGCGGCAGCGTCTCGCCGAGTGAATACCTGACGATGGCATCGACGATGCTCGCCCCCATCTTGTCGGGAAACTGGATCGGGTCGGCGAAGATCTTGCCGTCACGGATGGCCTGCTTGCCCTCGGGCTGGCCGTCGAACCCGATGATGCCCACCTGACCGGTCTTGCCCGCCTTCTCGAGGGCGGCGCGGGCGCCGAGCGCCGCGGGGTCGTTGATCGCGAACACGCCCCGCAGTTCCGGGAAGGCCTGGAGGGCGTCCTCCATCGCCTTGTAGCCGCCGTCCTTGGCACCGCCGCTCTCGAGTTCCGTGATGATCTCGATCTTCGGACCGCCCGCGGCGTTGTGGGCGTCGATCACCTCCCGAAAGCCCTTCACCCGCAAGAGGCATGACTCCGCCTGCTTCAGGTGGAGCACGGCGATCTTGCCCCCGCCGGGGCCGAGCATCTCGATCATCGCCCGGCCCGCCTCACGGCCGCCGCCCTCGTTGTCGGTCGCCACCTGCGTGGCGATCGTCACGCCCGGCTCGTTGCAGGGGATGTCGACGGTGAAGACGGGGATGCCGGCGGCGTTGGCCTCCCGGATGATCGGCACGATCGACTTCGAGTCGCAGGGGGAAAGCACGATGGCCGCGGCCTTCTTGACGATGAAGTCCTTGATCTGGTTTCCCTGCCGCGCGACGTCCTTGTCGGCGCTCACGAGGATCGTGTCGAAGCCCTGCTTCCGTCCCTCGGCTGCGATCGTGTCGCCGATCACCTTGAAGAACGGGTTGTCGAGCGTGAGCAGCGAGACGCCGATCGTGCCCCGGGACTTGCCCGTGTGGGGCGCCCCTCCGGCGGTGGCCGGAGCCGTCGGGCTGGGACGTGCCTCGGCCGCCATCACGAACGCGTGACGCACCGGGGTGGCGACGAGCGGTGCGGGCAGTGCGGCCGCCAGCAGGAAGATGCCACGGAGAAGTCGTTTCATGCCGTTCTCGTGTTTCATGCCCATGCCGCCTGAAGGGCCGCCCGCATCACGCCGACGTTGGCGTCGCTGCCCGACCACCATGGAATCCCGAGGGGGGAATCCCGAGGGTGCCGCATACGACGAGCATACCGAGCCCCTCGGGCGCCCCTCGGGCGTCGTGCCGCCGCCGGAAGTTTCGGCCGCGGCGGGCACCTGCGTCAACGGGCGACGGTCAGCCGCTCCCACTGCGGGCCGGTTCATGGCATACTCGCCATCGCCGGCGGTCGAGCCGGTGGCATTTCTCCTTCCCGAGGCCTCACCGTGCATTGCTCCACGCTTCCGCTCGTCGGCCGCCGAGTCGCGGCCCTCGCCCTGCTCACCCTCGCCAACTGCCTCGCCCTTCCCGTGGCACGGGCCGTCGGCGACGAGGCCGGCGTGCCGATCTTCAACGGCACCTCCCTCGAAGGCTGGCAGGGGAATCCCGAGTTCTGGCGGGTCGAGGATGGCGCGATGGTGGGCGAGACCACGCCCGAGAAGCCGGTCAGCGGCAACACCTTCCTGATCTGGCGGCAGGGGCTCGTCGACGACTGCGTGATCACGTTCCGCTACCGGATCACGGGCGGCAACAGCGGCATGCAGTACCGCAGCAAGGATCTCGGCGATTTCGTCGTCGCCGGCTACCAGGCCGACTTCGAGGCCGGCCCGGCCTTTTCCGGCATCACCTACGAGGAGCGGGGCCGGGGCATCCTCGCCGCCCGGGGCGAGCGGGTCGCGATCGCGGCCGACGGCACCAAGCTGGTCGGCGAGCCGATCGGCAAGACGGAAGACCTGCAGAAGGCCATCAAGCCGGGCGACTGGAACGTCTACCGGATCGTGGCCCAGGGCCCCAAGCTCCAGCACTTCATCAACGGCCAGTTGATGTCGGAAACCGTCGACGAGCAGGTTGGCAAGCGGGCGTCGCAGGGCGTGCTCGCCCTGCAGCTCCACGCGGGCCCGCCGATGAAGGTGGAGTGCAAGGACGTGCGGCTCCAGCGGCTGAAGTTCGCCGACGGCCGCAAGAAGATCGTGCTCGTGGCGGGCAACGCGAGTCACGCCCCGGGTGAGCACGAGTTCCGCGCCGGCGCGATGCTCCTGGCGAAGTGCCTCGACGCGTCGGTTCCGCAGCTGGTGACGGAGGTCTACACCGGCGGCTGGCCCGCCGACCCCACCGCCTTCGACAACGCCGACGCCATCTTCTTCTTCGCCGACGGCGGTGGAGGCCATCCCGTGCTGCAGAGCAACCGGCTCGCCCAGATCGACGCCCTGGCGAGGCGGGGCGTGGGCATCGCCTGCCTGCACTATGCGGTGGAGGTGCCCAAGGAGAAGGGCGGCCCCGAGTTCCTCTCCTGGATGGGCGGCTACTTTGAGCCCCACTGGTCGGTGAACCCGCATTGGAAGCTCGCCCAGACGCAGCTCGCCGAGGGCCACCCGATCACCCGCGGCGTCAAGCCGTTCGAGACGCAGGACGAGTGGTACTACCACATGCGGTTTCGCGATCCGCCCGAGGGCCTGACGATGATCCTGACCGCCGTGCCCCCGGACGCGACGCGCGAGCGGCCCGACGGCCCCCACAGCAACAACCCGACGGTCCGCGAGGGCAAGGGCAGCCGCGAGGCCCTGGCCTGGGCCTACGAGCGGCCGGGCGGCGGCCGCGGCTTCGGCTGCACCGGCGCCCACTTCCACAAGAACTGGGGCGACGCCGACTTCCGCAGGCTGATGCTCAACGCCCTGATCTGGACCGCCGGGCTCGACGTGCCGGCCGAGGGCGTGGCGTCGACGGTGACCGACGGCGATCTCGCCGCCAATCTCGACGCCAAGTAGCCCGCGAACCAGCCCCGAGGAGACGGCCATGCCCACGCTGACGGTCGAAGGAAAAGGCTCGTTCGAGGTGCCCGCCGGCAAGCGGCTCGTCAACGCCCTCGCCGACGAGTGCGGCACCGACCAGCTGCACGCCTGCGGCGGCGTGGCCCGGTGCACGACCTGCCGCGTCGAGTTCGTGGCGGGCGAGCCGGCGCGGATGACGCAGGCGGAGAAGGACGTGCTCGCGGCGAAGGGAGTCACCACGCCGGGCGTGCGGCTCTCCTGCCAGATCGCCTGCGACGCCGACATGACGGTGCGGGTGATCAGCCGCCTCGAGGGCTCGGGTCGCAAGGACTGCGGCCACCGCTGCGCCGACGGGATCGAGCCGTCGCCGCAGTGGGCGTGAAACAACACCCCCACGAGCCTCGCGCGATCAGAGAATATGCCCGCCCCGCGACGGCCGGGAGGCGAAGATCTCCGGCGTGACGCCGGTGGCGGCGCGATAGTCGGCGTGGAGCCGGGCGGCGATCTCCTCGGCATGCCCGCTGTCGCAGAGCGTCACGGTCGAGCCGCCGAATCCGCCGCCGGTCATCCGGGCCCCGACGACGCCGCCGTCACCGCCGATCCGCCGCGCGATCTCGACCATCGTGTCGAGTTCGGGGCACGACACCTCGAAATCGTCGCGGAGCGAGTCGTGGCTCGCCGCCATCAGCGGCCCCAGCGCGGCGACGTCCCCGGCCTCGAGCAGCCGGGCGGCGGCGGTCGTGCGGGCGATCTCCCCGACGACGTGCCGCGCGCGGCGGTTGACCGGGTCGCCGAGCCGGTCCCAGGCGGCCTCGACGTCGCCCATCGTGACGTCCCGCCACGACGGCTTGCCGATGATCGCGAGTCCGGCTTCCGTGTTCCTCCGGCGGGCGGCGTAGCCGCCGTCGTCGAGTTCGTGGTGCACCATCGTGTTGGCGATCACGACCGTCAGGTTCGGATTCGAGAAGGGCACCAGCGTCGGCTCGCCGGATCGGCAGTCGATGAGCACGAGCCGGTCGGCCTTGCCGAACGTCGAGGCGAACTGATCCATGATCCCGCAGGGCACGCCCGCGAAGTCGTGCTCCGCCTTCTGGCAGAGCAGGGCCTTGTCGCGGGGCTCGAGCGGCCCGCCGACGAGCCCTTCGAGCAGCGTGGCGGCGGCGCACTCCAGCGCGGCCGACGACGAGAGGCCTGCACCGACCGGCACGGTGGAGACGACCCAGGCGTCGAAGCCGGGAATCGCGATGCCGCGATCCTGGTACCCGCGGATCACGCCGCGCACGTAGTTGGCCCACTTGGGCTGCCCCGGGGTGGCCGGCCCTGCGAGGGGGATCGTCACCGTTTGCCCCTCGGTGGAGCCGATCCGGGCCGCGTCGCTGCCGTTGGCCGCGGCCGCGATCACGACGTAGCGGTCGAGCGCGAACGGCAGCACGAAGCCGTCGCAGTAGTCGATGTGCTCACCGATGAGATTCACCCGGCCCGGCGCCGCGGCCGTGAGCGTGGCCTCGCGGCCGGATGCCCGGCGGAGGCCTGCGGCTGCGGCCGCGGCGAGATCCGGCAGGGGGACGGCGGGGATGAGGGTGGGCATGTGCGATCGCGATGGCGGCGGGTGGATCAGGAGGGCATCAACGGGCCGTCGCGAAGGAGGCGAAACTCGCGTAGATCGCCACCACGGCCACCAGGAGCGCCAGGCTGGCCGCGGGCGCGCCCTTCCAGGGCGTCATGTCGATCGGCGTGTTCGTCTCGAGCCTCCAGGGCTCGGCCCGCGGGGCGATCCACCCCCAGGCCAGCATGAGGACCACGAGCATGACGAAGACGAAGCCGAGGAAGTGAAAGTTGTAGACAAACGCCCGATCGACCACCGCGGCGACGCCGGGCACGAAGTATTTCACGGCGATCAACACCAGCCCCAGCAGCATCGCGGTGAAGGCGGCCGGCGCCGGCACCCGCGGGTGGAGCATGCCGACGAGCACCACGGCGAAGATCGGGATGAAATAGATCGCGTTCATGTCCTGCAGGTAGGCGAAGATGCTCGCCTGACCGGCCAGCAGCGGGGCGACGAGCATCGCGATGATGGCGGTGCAGACCACGAACACCTTCGCCGCCCGCACCACCTGTTGCTCCGAGCCGCGCGGATTGATCACGTGGTGGTAGAAGCCGATGCTGAACAGGGCGGAGGTGCTGTTGAGGGCCGCGTTGAACGAACTCAGGATCGCGCCCACCATGACGGCCGCGAAGAAACCGGTGAGGTGCCCGGGGAGCACCTCGCGGACGAGTGTCCCGTAGGCCATGTCGTTGGTGATGCCATCCTTGGCGAAGAGGTGGTAGGCGATGATGCCCGGAAGCACGAGGTACACGGGACCGAGCAGTTTCAGGAGCCCGGTCAGCAGCACCCCCTTCTGGCCCTCCGCCAGGCTGCTCGCCCCGAAGGTCCGCTGGATGATCTGCTGGTTGGTGCACCAATAGAAGAGGTTGAGCAGGGCCACGCCGGTGAAGAGGGTGCTGAAGGGCACGCTGGTCGTGGCCCCGCCGATCGAGTTGAGGTGGGCCGGGTTCGCCGCCTGCAGTTGCCGGAAGCCCTCGATCACGCCCGCCCCGTTGCTGACCCGGGCGAGGGCGAAGGCGGCGATCATGAAACCCCCCACGAGCAGGCCCACGCCGTTGATCGTGTCGAGCACGGCCAGGGTCTTGAGGCCGCCGAAGCGGGCGTAGAGCGAGCCCATGATCCCGATCATGAACACCGTGCCCCAGAGGATCACGGTGTCGGGCTCGATCGTGGTGCCCGCCAGGTTCACCGCTTCGGTGATCCCCGTGAGTTTCTTGAGGTCGAGCATCTGTGAAAGCCCGACCGCGCCGCTGTAGAGAATGATGGGGATCAGGATCAGGGCGTACGCGGCGAGAAATACCATGTTCGCGAGCGCCTGCGTCCGGCCGTCGAACCGGTTCTCGAGGAACTGCGGCACCGTCGTGATGCCGGCCTTGAGAAACGTGGGCAGGAAGTACAGGGCCATGAGCACCAGCGCCACGACGGCCACGACCTCCCAGGCCATGACGCACAGCCCGTCCTTGAAGGCCGCGCCGTTGAGGCCCACCATCTGCTCGGTGGAGAGGTTCGTGAGCAGCAGCGAGCCGGCGATCACCGGATAGGTCAGGGACCGGCCGCCGAGAAAGAACCCGTCGGACGACTGCCGCTCCTCGCCCCGTGTGAGCATGAACGACAGGAAGGCGGCGAGCGCCGTAAACGCAAGGAACGAGAGAACTGTCATCGAACGGGGCTTCCGTGTGCCGTGATGTGGGGTGGAGCGGGGAATCGCCGCTTCTGCGCCGCCAAAGTCTCACGGACGCCGCCTCTCCTGCCAAGGCCGGTCCGAGGCCTTACGGCCTACGGCTTGTACGGGCAGCCCGAGACCCTGCGGTTCGCGTGTGAGCCGTATCAGCGAGCGGACAGGGGTGATCGCTTGGCAGGCCTGCCCGGGTGATGGAAACTCGTTCGGCTCAATCGCGGTCTGGATAATGAATGTGGCCAAGGAGCGATCATGACGAACCGCACACGAGGCTTTTTCTCGGGGCTGCTGCTGTGGCTCGGCACGCAGGCGGCGTGCTACGCCGTGCCGGACGACTGGCGAAGGAGCCTGCCCGAGCCGGTGCTGGAGAACCATCCGGGGTGGGTCGCTCTCTACTACGACACGTGGAGAATCGCGGACGCGAAAATGAGCAAAAACGCCGGCGAATTCATGTTCGATACCGCCTTCACGCAGGGCCGGATCTGGATGTGGGACACGGTCTGGATCTCCCATTTCGGCCTGTATGTGCAGGACGCCAACCCGCGGATCACCCATCCGATGCACGGCCACGATCTGTTCTACGGCGTGCAGCGTGACGACGGCTGCATCCCCCATGTATGGGACAGCACCGGCCAGCATGACTGGGGCATCCACAATCCGATCTTCAGTCTGGGCGAACTCAACGCGTACCGGCTCACCGGCGACACGCGCAGGCTGGCGAGGGTGCTGCCCATCCTCGACCGGTTCTTCTTCTACCTGAAGGGGAAATACAGCGATGCCAGCGGCTTGTATCGGAGCTTTGACTGGAACAACGGGATGGACAACCGGCCCAGCCCCGGCCTGTCGATCGATTCGACGTGCGAGCAGGCGATGGTGGCCGCGCACCTGAAAGAGATCGCGGATCTGGTTGGTGACACGGAGCGCGCCGCGAAGTTCGAACAGGAACACCTTGCCCTCAAGACGCTCATCAACGACAGGATGTGGCATGCGGGCGATCGGTTCTACACCGACTGCGACCCCGCGGGACAACAGGCCAACGTCTGGTCCGTCGCCTCCTACTGGGCGTTGCTGTCCAGGGTGGCCCCTGCCGATCGCGCTGCGGCGATGAAAGACCACCTCTTCGATCCGGCGAACTTCAAGACTCCGGTCATGGTGCCGACGCTGGGCCGGAAAAGCTCGGGCTACAACGGCAAGGGCGGCGACTACTGGCGGGGATCCGTCTGGATCCCCACCAATACCATGGTCATCAAAGGCCTGTGGGCCTATGGCTACCGTGCCGAGGCCCGGGAGATCGCGGTCAACGGACTGGAGGGCATCTTCGCGACCTGGGAGAAAACGGGGACACTCCACGAAAACTACGACCAGGAGCAACCGGGCGCGGCCGGAGGGAGCAGCAAGCGGGATTTTGTCGGCTGGACCGGGGTTCAACCCATCGCCACCCTGATCGAAACCATCATCGGGATCAGGGTCCATGCGCCCGAAAACACGATCGCCTGGACGCTGCGCATGACCGAACAACACGGCATGCGGAACCTCAAGTGGGGGCCGGACTACAGCCGGAAGGTGGATCTCGTCGCGGACGCCAGGGAGGGCGCTGGAGACCCGGTCACGATCCACGTGGACACCAGCGCCCCCTTCACCCTGGAAGTGGACACCGGATTCGCCACGCGAACCTTCGATATCAGAGAGCCCGGCCGGGCGACGTTCGTCGTTTCGCGGTCTTCGGCGGAATCCGCGGATAAACAGGGAGCTGAATAGGCCCCGGCGTTGCCTCTCCGAGGTGCGTGCAGCCATTCCGCCACGGGATCGAAACGCGTGAGTGGGCGGCGAGGGACTCGAACCCCCAACCCCCTCGGTGTAAACGAGGTGCTCTGACCAATTGAGCTAGCCGCCCCTGCTGCACGTCGAAAACGCCACCCCTGGGCCTCGTGCGCTGCAGTCTGCGAAGTGTAGCCGAGATTCGTGCCGGCGCGACGCCAGTCCGGCAAGCAGCGTCCGCGAGGGGGTATTGGCAGCCCCGAGCCCGCGTCGCCGATGACGCTGTCCCCATCGCTTACGCGATCGGGCTTCCTGAGGCGCGACAGAAGGGCGTCAGGCCGGCTTCGGGGGCACGACCACGCGCACGCCGAGCTCCACCAGCTGCTTCGTCTCCACCGGCGAGGGAGCGCCCGTCATCAGGTCGCTCGCCTTCTGCGTCTTCGGGAAGGCGATCACGTCGCGGATGCTGTCGAGCTTCCCGAAGAGCATCACCCAGCGGTCGATACCCAGGGCGATGCCGCCGTGCGGCGGGGCTCCGCTCCGCAGGGCGTCGAGCAGGAAGCCGAACCGCTCGCGGGCCACCTCCGGCGTGATCCCGAGCAGCTTGAAGACCTTCTCTTGCGTGGCCCCGTCGTGAATCCGGATCGTGCCGCCGCCGGCCTCCGAGCCGTTGATCACGAGGTCGTAGGCCACCGCCCGGCAGGCGGCCGGATCCGTGTCGAGGAGGTCGACGTCGGCGGGCCGCGGCGCCGTGAAGGGATGGTGCATCGATGCCCAGCCGCCGCCCTCCGTGTCGCGTGCGAACATCGGGAAGTCGACCACCCACGAGAAGTGCATGGCATTCGGGTCATACAGGCCGAGGGCCGCGCCGAGCCGCTTGCGGAGCATGTGCAGCGCCTTGCAGGTGACGTCGAACGAATCCGCCACGATCAGGGCGAGGTCGCCCGGCCCGCAGCCGAGTTTCGCCTTGAGGGCGTTGGCCACGCCCGTGAGGTTCTTGGCCACCGGGCCCGAGAACGAGCCGTCGGGCTCCACCTTCAGCCACACGAGGCCCTTGGCGCCCCCTTCGACGGCCACCGCCGTGAGGTCGTCGAGATCCTTGCGGGAGAACGTCGCCGCCGCGTCGGGCACGCGGATCCCGCGGATCCGGCCGCCGCTCTCCACGGCTCCGCGAAACACGCGGAAATCGCTCTCGCCGGCGATCGCCGTGAGGTCGATGAGTTCGAGGCCGTAGCGGAGGTCGGGGGCGTCGTGCCCGAACCGCTCCATCGCCTCGTCCCACGAGAGCCGCGGCAGCGGCAACGGCACCTCGAGCCCGAGGATCTCGCGGGCGGTCCGCTGCACGAGCCCCTCGATCACGCCGATCACGTCGTCGGCCTCCACGAACGACATCTCGACGTCGAGCTGCGTGAACTCCGGCTGCCGGTCGGCGCGGAGATCCTCGTCGCGGAAGCACTTCGCCACCTGCACGTAGCGGTCGAAGCCCGCCATCATCAGGAGCTGCTTGTAGAGCTGCGGCGACTGCGGCAGCGCGAAGAACGCGCCATGGTCGAGCCGACTGGGCACGAGGTAGTCGCGGGCCCCCTCCGGGGTGCTCCGGCCGAGCATCGGGGTCTCGACGTCGATGAAACCGAGCGCGTCGAAGTGGTCGCGCATGATCTTCACCATGCGGCTGCGGAGAAACATGTTCTCCTGCATGGCCGGGCGGCGCAGGTCGAGCCAGCGGTGCTGGAGCCGCACCTCCTCGCCGGGAAGCTCGGTGGCTCCCGGCTGAAAGACGGGCGTCTCGGCCTCGTTGAGCACCTCGATCGCCGAGCAGATCACCTCGACCTCGCCGGTGGCGAGCTTCGGGTTGGTGGTGCCCGCCGGCCGCATGCCGACGGTGCCGCGAGCCAGGATCACCCACTCGGGCCGCACCGCACGGGCCGCGGCGAGCGTGGCCGCCGGGCTCTCCGGCCCCACCACCACCTGCGTCCGGCCCCAGCGGTCGCGGAGGTCGATGAAGATCACGCCCTTGTGGTCGCGGACGCGGTCGACCCAGCCGCACAGGGCCACCGTCGTGTCGACATGGCCGGGACGCAGTTCGCCGCAGGTGTGGGAGCGGAGCACTCGAAAAGCCTTTCTGCGATGCCCCGTCCCCCGGCTGCCGCGGGCGGTCGTGGGCCCGGACGATTAGGAGTCGGACGAGAATGCCGACATCACGAGGAGCGTGATCGCCAGCAGGATCGAGACCACGAGGAGCGGCACCGCCCCGTACACGACCAGGCCGTAGGCCGTCTCTTCACCGAGTGATTCCCAGGAGAAGATGCTGATCAGCGTGAGGATGACGAACAGCAGGCCGAGGCCGAACGACGACCAGGCGAGGACCTTGGTGATCATGGCCGAAATCTACCTTGCGACCCGTGGTGCCGCCAGCGCATCGGCCCGGGCGGCCGCCTCGGCGTCGAAGGCCAGTTCCATCTGCTGCGCGGCGTCGGGATCACGGCCGAACTCGCGAAACAGCATGCTCGGCTGGATGTCGCGGTTGTGCTGGTACTTCTCGCTGGAGTACTCGGTGATGTCCCCGTGGATCTGGTGGAAGAAGATCTGGCAGATGGGCACTCCCGGGTAGATCTTCACCGGCTGGACCGCGAACATCTCCAGCGTCCAGTAGCCGCAGAAGCCCACGTCACCGAAGCCGGCGGTGACGTGGACGAACAGCCCGAGACGGCCGATCGAACTCCGCCCCTCGATCATCGGCACGAGGTTGTGCGTCTCCGTCCGTTCGACCGTGCGGCCGAGGTAGAGCTGGTTGGGGGTGAGCACCAGCCCGTCCTCGGGGATCGTGATCCGCTCCACGCGGTTGCTTTTCCGCATGTCGAGCACCACCTCCTCGTAGACGAGCAGTTCGTCGTGGAGGGAGAGGTTGTAGCTGTTGGGGTTGAGCCGACGCTCGTCGAACGGCTCGATGACGACGTTGCGGCCGAGCTGCTGGCGGATCTCGTGGCCGGAGAGAATCATGATGGTTCCCGTGCGCTGGCGGAGACGGACGGAGCGAACCGGGCGACGCGAAGGCAGTCTACGCCCCGCCCCGCTCTCCTGAACATGGCCCGGGCCGCAGGCCGCGGGAAGTCAGCCCTTCCGCCGTGGCGGAACCCCGACCCGCGGGCAGAGGTCGGCGAGGGGGCAGCCTTCACAGCGAGGGCTCCGGGCGGTGCAGACGGTGCGGCCATGCTCGATGAGGTGGTGGCTGAAGGCGATCCAGCGGTCCCTCGGCAGGCAGCGGACGAGGTCTTGTTCGGCACGGACGGCGTCGGCATGCCGCGTGAGCCCCAGGCGGCGGGAGATCCGCCCGACGTGGGTGTCGACGACCACGCCCGAGGCGATCCCGAAGGCCGAGCCGAGCACCACGTTGGCCGTCTTGCGACCCACGCCGGGCAGTTTCACCAGGTCGTCGAGCGTTTCCGGAACCTCGCCCCCGTGCCGGTCGACGAGCGCCCGGCAGCAGCCGAGGATGCTCTTCGCCTTGGCCCGGAAGAAGCCCGTGCTGCGGATCACGGCCTCGAGGTCGCGCGGCTTCGCGGCGGCGAGCACAGCCGGGTCGGGCCAGCGGGCGAAGAGCGTCGGGGTGACGAGATTGACCCGCTTGTCGGTGCACTGGGCCGAGAGGATCGTGGCGACGAGCAGCTGGAAGGGCGAGGCGAAGTCCAGCGAGCAGGCCGCGTGCGGATAGGCCGCGGCGAGTGTCCGGGCGAGCGCCTCGGCCCGCGAGGCCCGCGCCGCCGCCGATTCCCGGCCCCGGCGAGGCCGCGAGGCCGCCGACTGACCGCCTCGACCCTGCCTGCTACGATTCATGGCGAGTGTGCCGGCCGAGCGCGATCCCGCGTCGCCGGCAGCCTCCCGGCAAGGAACGCGATGCATGGTCGACGGCGTGGACGACTACGACAGGCTCTATCTCGAGGGGATCGAGAAGTTCAACGCCTGTGATTATTACGAGAGCCACGAGATCTGGGAGGAGCTCTGGACGGAATACCGTGGACCGTCACGGAAGTTCTACCAGGGACTGATCCAGGCCGCCGTGGCCCTCTACCACTTCGGCAACGGCAACATCCGTGGTGCCCGAAAGCTGCACGGCAGCGTGCACGGCTACCTCGAGCCCTACGCGCCCCGGCACCTGGGCCTCGACGTTGGCAGCTTCCTCGCGGACTTCGACCGGTGCCTCGCGGAGGTCGCCGCGAGCACCGAGGCCTTTCCCGAGATTCACCTCGACCCGGATCTCCTGCCCGAGATCCATCTCGATCCTCCTCCGGCCACGCCGGCCGCCTGACGACGTCGCGGGGAACGCTTGCCATGTCCGACGAGCCGCTCGCCTTCTCGCCAGACCAGTTCTCGGGCTTCGCGCGGATCTTCCCGCTGCCGAACCTCGTGATGTTCCCGCACGTGATGCAGGCCCTGCACATCTTCGAGCCGCGGTATCGCGCGATGTTCGAGGAGGCCGTCGAGGATGACCGGCTCGTCGCCCTCGGATCCCTCGCGCCCGGCTGGGAGCAGCAGGAGTCCGGACGCCCGCCGTTGCGGCCCCATGCCTGCCTCTGCCGGATCGCCACGCACCAGCGGACCGCCGAAGGCACCCACAACGTGCTCGTGCTGGGGGTGCGGCGGATTCGGCTCGTCCGCGAGCTGCCGCCGAAGAAACTCTTCCGGGTGGCGGAGGCGGAGCTCCTCGACGACCTGCAGCCCGCCGCCGCGCAGGCCGACGGCGCGGCCGCCCTGCAGCGGAGGCTTCTCGCCGCCTTCAAACGCTCGATGCCGAAGGTGCCGGGGGCCAACGAGCAGCTCGATCAGTTGCTCGGCAGCCAGATCACGCTCGGCATGCTCACCGACATCGTCGCCTACACGATCGACCTCGACCTCGAGACGAAGCACCGGCTGCTCGCCGAGTGCGACGTCTTCGAGCGGGCCGGGATCCTCCTCGGGGCCATCGCCTCGCGTGCCGCCGGGGGTTCCTCGCGGCCATTTCCGCCAACGTTCAGCGTCAACTAAGGTGGAGGCATGACGTCCCACCACCAGGTCGACCACGCCCGCATCGAGCGGGCCGTTCGCGAGATCCTCGCCGCCGTCGGCGAGGACCCCGATCGCGAAGGGCTGCAGGAGACGCCAGCCCGTGTCGCGCGGATGTATGCCGAGATGTTCAGCGGCCTCGGGCAGGATCCGCGGGTCCACCTCCGCAAGGCCTTCCAGGAGAAGTACGACGAGATCGTGCTTGTCCGCGACATCGCCTTCAACAGCGTCTGCGAGCACCATCTTCTCCCCTTCATGGGCCACGCCCACATCGGCTACATGCCCGACGGCCGCGTGCTCGGCCTCTCAAAGCTCGCCCGCGTCGTGGAGGCCGTCTCCCACCGGCCGCAGGTGCAGGAGCGGATGACCGAGCAGATCGCCGACCTGCTGGAGCACGATCTCGGCGCCAAGGGCGTGGCGGTGGTCGTTGAGGCCACCCACACCTGCATGACGATCCGCGGGGTGCGGAAGCCGGGCAGCCTCTGCGTGACCTCGGCGATGAAGGGCGTGTTTCGCGCCAACGTCTCGAGCCGGGCCGAGGTGATGTCGCTGATCTACGGCAGCCGGCGGCAGTGAGGCCGCGGGCCGCGACGCCACCGCGGGGAGAGGCATGAGGCTGCTGGTCGACTTTCTGTGCCGCTTCGGCTGGGGCCTGGCGGCGGCGCTGGCGGTGACGCCGGCCACGCTCGTGCCGGCCGGCTTCTTCCGCGCCAACCTGCTCGTGGTGCTCGGGCTGGCGAGCGTGGCGGCATGTCTCGCCCGGGCGGAGGTGCCCGGGCCGGCGTGGCTGCTCGCGACCGCGGCCGCGGTCATCTCGTGGATCGGGAGCATCGCCTGGTTCGGCGAGCGGACGCGGGCCGGCGTCGCATCGTGCGTGCTGGCGGCGGTGCTGCTGGCGGGAGCCACGGTGCTCGTGCAGGATCGCGGCGGCGCGGCCGCGGCCGCCGGCAGTCTCGTGTCGGGACTCGTGGTCGGCCTGACGGTGCACGCGATGCTGCTGGGGCACTGGTATCTCAATGCCCCGGGCATGAGCGTGGCCGCCCTGCGACGGATGATCGACTGGTCCCTGGCAGCCTGGGCCTTTCAGGTGGTGCTCTGCCTCGTGGCCGTGGTGGTGCAGATGACCGCGGGGGGGCCACGGCCGTCGGGGGGCACGGTGACCGCGCTCGTCTCGCTCCGCTGGCTCGCCGGGCTCGTGGGGCTTCCGATCCTGCTCGTGATGAGCCGCAAGACGCTCGACATTCCCAACACGCAGAGCGCCACGGGTATCCTGTACGTCGCCTGCCTCGCCGCCATCCTCGGCGAACTCACCGCCCAACTCCTCCTCGCAGCCTGAGCGATGCGGATCACCTACGCCTGCCCGTCGTGCGGTGCGACCGTCTCCCTCGACGGCGTGGAGACGGCCTCGCGGCTCGAGTGCCCGCGGTGTGCCGCGGCGGTCGACGTGGCCCGCGACGCGATCGCGTGGGCCGGACCGGCGGGCGAGCCGGTGGCGGCCGGCGCTGGGGAGCCGCGGCTGCGGCGGTGCCTCGTGTGCCCGTGCGCCGAACTCTTCGTGCGCAAGGACTTTCCCCAGCGCCTCGGCGTCGGGATCGTGGTGGTGGGCTTCGCGGCCAGTTGTGTCACCTGGGCGCAGCGACTGCTCGTGCCGACCTTCGCCATCCTCTTCGGCACGGCGCTCGTCGATGTCGTGCTCTACCTGCTGATGCCCGAATGCCTCACCTGCTACCGCTGCGGGGCCCGCTATCGCGGCGCGGGCGGCCACTTCGAGGGCTTCGACCTCGAGACCCACGAGAAGCACCGGCAGCAGCGGATGCGGCTGGCGGAACGGGCGGCGGCCGCCGGACGCTCGACCGGCGGGTCGTGACGCATCCTCCGGGGAGGGCCGCATGGATCCCGAACGCAAGAGGATCGAGGAGGACCTGCGGGGCGTCGTCGCCGGCGACGTGATCTGCGACGATGTCGGGCTCGCCGTCTATGCCACCGACGCCAGCCTGTTCGAGGTCCGGCCGCTGGCCGTGGTCCGGCCGCGGACGGCGGACGACGTGGCCGCGACGGTTCGCTGGGCTGCCGAACACGGGGTTCCCGTGCACGCCCGCGGGGCCGGGTCGAGCGTGGCGGGAGGGCCGCTCGGGCCGGGCGTGGTGCTCGACTGCTCGCGGTTCATGCGCCGCGTTCTCGACACCTCCGGCGACACCGTGCGGGTGATGCCGGGCGTGGTCGCCGCCCAGCTCGAGGAGCACCTGGCCCGCCGGCGACGCACCTTCGGGCCCGATCCGGCCAACGCCGTGACGACGACCGTGGGAGGGATGATCGGCCGCGACTCCTCGGGGAGCCGCTTTCTGCGGCACGGGGCCGTGAGCGGTCGGATCGCCTCGGCCGAGGTGGTGCTCGCCGACGGTTCGCTCGTGGAGATCGGCCCCACGCCGATCGACGGCACGGGGCCCGCGGCGGCGCTGGCGGCGGGCGTGGCCCGGATCGTCGGCGACCGTCGCGACGTGATCGACCGCGACCAGCCGGCCGGCCGGGCGACCCACGGCGGCTACCGGCTGCGGGATCTCGAACGGGGCGGCCGCATCGACCTGCCCCGGCTGCTGTGCGGATCGGAGGGCACGCTGGGGATCGTCACCGCGGCGACGCTCGAGACCGTGCCCGCCGACGGCGCCACGGCGGTCGGGCTGCTGCTGTTCGAGTCGCTCGAGGGCGCCGCGGAGGCGGCGCTCCGGCTGCTGCCCCTGCGACCGAGCGCCTGCGACCTCTTCGACCGCCGCCACCTGGCCCTCGCCCGCGGCACGAAGCCCGCCTTCGACCTGCTCATCCCCGCCGTCGCCGAGGCCGGGCTGCTCGTCGAGTTCACGAGCGACGAGCCGACGGAGTGCAACCGACGGCTCGACGAGGCGCTCGCCATGGCCAACCGGCCGCGGTCGAGCTGCATCGACATCCGCCGCGCGGAAGACGCCTTCGACGCCGCGTTCTTCTGGGAACTTTCCCGCAATAATGTCTCGACGCTGCACGGTGTCCGCGGCGACCTGCGGCCCGTGCCCTTCATCGAGGACGTGGTCGTGCCGCCGCCGCAGCTTCCCGACTTCCTGCGCCGGCTTCCGGACGTGCTCAAGCAGCACCAGGCCACGGCGCTCCTCTTCGGGCATGCCGGTCAGGGACAACTCCACCTCCGGCCGCATGCCGATCCTCGCCGCCCCGGCGAGCGGCAGCGGCTCGAGGCCCTGGCGGAGGCGGTGTACGCCGAGGTCGTCGCGGCCGGGGGCACGATCGGCGGTGAGCAGGGGCTGGGGCTGTCGCGGACGCCGTTCTTCGCCCGTCTCTTTCCCGAACTCGCGGCCGTATGCGGCGAGGTGAAGCGGCTCTTCGATCCGGCGGGCATCCTCAATCCCGGCCGTGTCACGGGCGTTAGCGGTGGTGCGGACGATGCCTCGTGGGCGGCGTTTCGGCGGCCGCTGGCGGTCGCGGCGGCCACCGTCGACGAGCCTTCCGCAGCCGTGACCCTGCCGGTGCTCGCCTGGGATCGGGAACGGCTCGTCGCCGAGACCGACGCCTGCAACGGCTGCGGCAGCTGTCGCAGCCTCGCGGCGGGCACCCGGGCCTGCCCACGCTACCGCGAGAGCCCCCGCGAGGAGGCGTCGCCCCGGGCCAAGGCCGATGCCGTCGCCGCGATGCTCTCCGGCGCGGTCGACTCCAAGACGCTTTCCTCGGCGGCGCTCGGGGCGCTCGCCGACACCTGCTTCAACTGCCACCAGTGTCGCCTCGACTGTGCCGCCGGCGTCGACGTGCCGGCGCTCGTGATGGAGTTGAAGGCGGCCCGCCATGCAGCCGACGGCGGAGGGCTTCACGACTGGATCCAGGCCCGCATCGACGGGCTCGCGGCGCTGGCCGGACGCATGAAGCCCTTGGCCAACTGGGCGATCGCGGACCCGCAGGCCCGCTGGGTGATCGAGAAGGCGACGGGCATCGCCCGCGGTCGCAAGCTGCCGCGCGTCACGGGGCGGCAGTTCATGAAGTGGGCGGCCCGTCGCGGGATCACCCGCCCCAGCCGCCGCAGCGGCCCGCGGGTGCTCTACTTCCTCGACACCTACGCCCGCTGGCACGATCCGCTCCTGGCGCAGGCGTTCGTGGGCGTGCTCGAACGCAACGGGATCGGCGTGTTCGTCGATCCGCGCCAGGTGGCGTCGGGCATGCCGCACGTTTCGTCGGGTGACCTCGATGCGGCGCGGCGGCTCGCCCGCCGCAACATTCGCGTGCTCGCCGAGGCGGTGCGGCTCGGCTACCGGATCGTCTGCACCGAGCCCTCGACGGTTACCTGCATCACGCACGACTATCCACTCCTGCTCGACGATGCCGACCTCCCGAGGATCGCTGCCGCGACGTGCGACGCGATGACGTTCCTCTGGGAGCTGCACCGGGAGGGGAGGCTGCGGCTCGACTTCCGTCCGGTGCCGTCGCGGATCCTCTACCACGCCCCCTGCCACGCGCGGCTCCCCGGAGGGTCGGCCGCCGAGCACCTGCTGCGGCTGGTGCCGGGAATCTCCCTCGACGCCGCCGATCGCGGCTGCTCGGGCATGGCTGGCACGTTCGGCCTGTCGCGGGAGCACTACCGCACCAGCCTGCGGATCGGCCTCGGCCTCGTGTCGGGGATGCGCGGGAGCGGGATCGAGGCGGGCGCTACCGAGTGCAGCGCCTGCCGGATACAAATGGAGCAGGGCACCACGAAGCCGGCCGTGCATCCGGTGAAGCTGTTGGCGAGGGCCTACGGCCTGCTCGACGGCCAGGCGCCGCACGGCCTCGACGGGCTGCTGTCGGCCACGAGCGGCCGTCTCACCACGACCTGATCCTTGCCGCTTCGGCCGCCGGAGGCCCGTGTCATGAATACCGCGTCGCCCGTCCCGCCGCCCGCCACGCTCCGCGTGGCGGTGTTCGCCGGCATGGCCGAGATCGTCGGTGGCCGCCACCTGGAGATCCCGTGGGGTGGCGGCAGCGTGGCCGACGTCCGCCGCCTCGTGGCCGCGCGGCATCCGGCGGCCGCCATGCTCATCGACCGCAGCGCGATCGCGGTGGGCGGTCGCTACGCGGCCGACGAGGAGACGCTCGCCGCGGGCGACGACGTGGCGATCATCCCGCCGGTGAGCGGAGGCTGACATGCCGGAACGAGGGGCTGTCGACGTGGCCGGAGGCGTGGCGATCGGCCACGAACCGCTCGATCCGGCTGCGCTGCTGGCCGCGGTCGGCGACACGGCGGCGGGGGGCAACGTGCTCTTCGTCGGCACCGCCCGGGGCGTGACGGCGGGCGTGGTGACACGTTCGCTGGCCTACGACGCCCATGAACCCCTGGCGCGAACGCTGCTCGAGGCGCTGCGTGCCGAGGCGGCCGATCGCTTCGGGCTGACGGGGTGCGGGATCGCCCATCGGCTTGGCGAGATCGCGGCCGGGGAGGCGAGTGTGGCGATCGCCGCGACCGCGCCGCACCGCCGCGAGGCCTTCGCCGCCGCGGAGTGGCTGATGGACCGGATCAAACGCGACGTGCCGATCTGGAAGTGCGAGGAGCATGCCGACGGCCGCCGCGAGTGGCAGCATCCCGACGCGGCCGGCCGGCCGGGGAGCCGCCCATGACTCTCGATGGCTCCCTGGTCGACGGCTTCGGCCGCACCCACACCGACCTGCGGATCAGCGTCACCGATCGGTGCAACCTCCGCTGCGGCTACTGCATGCCCCTCGAAGCGGCGTTCAAGCCGCGTGAGGAACTCCTCTCCTTCGAGGAGATCGCCCGCGTCGTGCGGGTCGCCGCCGCGCACGGCATCCGCACGGTGCGGCTCACCGGGGGCGAGCCGCTGCTGCGGCGTGACCTTCCCGAACTCGTGCGGCAGTTGGTCGCCGTGCCTGGCATCACGGAGGTGTCGCTGACGACCAACGGCCTGCTGCTCGCCGACCTGGCCGCTCCGCTGCGGCAGGCGGGCCTCGCGCGGCTCAACGTGAGCCTCGACACGCTGCGGGAAGAGGTGTTCGAGCAGATCGCCCGCCGCTCGGGGCTCGACCGCGTGCTCGCGGGGCTCGAGGCGGCCAAGCGGGCGGGCATGGAGGCGATCCGGATCAATGCGGTGTCGATCAAGGGGCTCACGGAGGCGGAGATCGTGCCGCTCGCCCGGTTCTGTCACCGCGAGGGATTTCACCTGCGGTTCATCGAGTTCATGCCGCTCGACGCAGAGGAGGGCTGGGATGCGGCGCGGGTGCTGTCCGGCGCGGAGGTGCGGGCCATCCTCGAGAGGGCGATCGGTCCGCTCTCGCCGGAGAGAGACGTCGATCCGGGGCAGCCGGCCCGCGACTTCCGCTACGACCACGGTGGCCGCGTGGGCTTCATCAATCCGGTATCGGAGCCGTTTTGTGACCGCTGCGATCGGCTGCGGCTGACGGCCGACGGCCAGATTCGCAACTGCCTGTTCTCGACCGTCGAGTGGGATGCCCGCAGGCTCCTGCGCGAGGGGGGCGACGACGAGTCGCTGACGGCCCTCATTCGCGAGTGCGTGGCGGCGAAGCGGGCGGGGCACGGCATCGACACGCCGGCCTTCGAGCGGCCGGCCCGCGCGATGTACCAGATCGGGGGCTGACGACGTGCCCCACCCGCCGCAGCGCCGGTATCTCGACAACGCAGCCACCACGTGGCCCAAGCCGGAGGCGGTCTGGACGGCGTGGAACGACGCGGCCCGGCGGCTGGGGGCCACGGCCGGGCGGGCCGTCTACCGGGAGGCGGTCGAAGCGGGGTCGGTCCGCGAGGCCGCGCGAAGGGCATTCGCCAGGCTGCTCGGTGGCGTCGATCCGGCCCGGGTGGCGCTGCCTGCGGGCTGCACGCTCGCGCTCAACCAGGCGATCCACGGACTCGTGCGACCGGGCGACCATGTGATCGCCACCGCCGCCGACCACAATGCCACGCTCCGCCCGCTGCACACCCTCTCGCGCGCCGGCGTCATCGACCTCACGATCGTGCCCTGCGACGGCGTCGGGAGGGTCGATCCGGCGGCGATCGAGCTGGCCTGGCTTCCCGCCACGCGGCTGGTGGCGATCAGTCATGCCTCCAACGTCACCGGCTGCCTGCAGGACCTGCCCGCGGTCGTCGGCATCGCGCACGCGAGAGGCGGCCTCGTGCTTCTCGATGCCGCACAGTCGCTCGGCCAGGTCGCATGCGCGACGCCGGGCTTCGGCGCGGATGTGGTGGCCGCGCCGGCCCACAAGTGGATCCTCGGCACGGCCGGCGCGGCCGTGCTCTGGTGCCGTGCCGGGGTCGATCCGGTGCCGCTGGTGCAGGGGGGCACCGGGTCGGCGAGCGATTCGTTGGAGATGCCCGAGGCGTTCACGGAGCGGCACGAGGCCGGCACTCCCGACGTGCCGGCCCTCGCGTCGGCAGCCGCCGCGATCGGCTGGCTGGAGGACCGTGGCATGGCGGCCGGGGGCGAGGGCTGCCGGAGGCTGGCGGCCGCCTGTGCCCGGCGACTGCGCGACGTGCGCGGGCTGCGGGTGATCGCCGACCCGAGCGGTGCGCCGATTGTGAGTTTCACCGTGGAGGACTATGCTCCCGCCGACGTCGCCGCGATCCTCGAGGAGGCCGCGGGCGTGCAGGTGAGGTCGGGCCACCACTGCGCCGCGGCCGTCCACGAGTATCTGGGCACCCACGACGGCGGCACGGTGCGGGCGAGTTTCGGGCCATTTTCCACGGCCGGGGACGTCGACGCCCTGGTCGACACCCTCACGGCGATCGTCGGCTGACCACGAAGGAGCGAACGATGGCGGGAATCCCCAAGGATGTCTGGTACGCCGGTGGCCTGCGGTTCCAGTGCACCCAGTGCGGCGACTGCTGCTCGGGCGCGGAGGGCTACGTGTGGGTCAACCAGGAGGAGATCGACGCCATGGCGGCCCGGATCGGCATGACGTCGGCCGCGTTCGAGAAGGCCTACGTGAAGAAGGTCGGCGTGCGCCGTTCGCTGAAGGAGCGGCCGGGGGGCGATTGCGTGCTGCTCGACGAGAAGACACGCGCCTGCACCGCCTACGAGGAGCGGCCGCGGCAGTGCCGCACCTGGCCCTTCTGGGACTCGAACCTCGCGAGCCCGGAGGCCTGGGCGGAGGCCGCGGAGGCCTGCCCGGGCTGCAACAAGGGCAACCTCGTGCCGCTCGAGCGGATCGTCGAGCAGGCGGCGAAGATCCGGGTCTGACTCTACGGCTGCCCGGCGATGGTGAAGCCAAGGTTCACCATGTCGGGCAGGCTCGCCGTCCGGGCTCGCCGGTGTGATGGCGGTGCGGTGCGGGTGACGCTGCAAGGGGCTGCGCCCTGTCCCCATCGCTTACGCGATTGGGCTTCCTCACGACGGCACCCGCACGCTCGCCATCCTCGCACCGATCCCTCCGCCTCCTCCCAAACGGCCGTGGATGAGTTCCTGAAAGCGTAACCGCGTAAGCGGTACGACTGCGTCACGTTGGGCGTGGTCCCCATCGCTCACGCGATTGGGCTTCCCATTGTCGCGAGCACAGCCGATGTGGCGTTCGGGCGGGGGTGGACGGGCCCGCGAGCGGGCGGCGGACGCAAGCCGAGGCAGGATGTCGAAGCGCAGCGGACGAGCAGAGATCCGAGGACCCGAAGACCCTGCCGCAAGTCCACCGAGAGGGCACGGGCAACCCCCGCCAGCGCGTCCGAAATCGGCG
>JBJTDZ010000058.1:0-9830 GCA_046092585.1 Pirellulales bacterium
GCTGCATCCCCGCCCGCGCCGTGCTGTTCGCCCTGATCGTCGGCACCTTCGCCCCAGCCGTTCCCGCCGCCGCAGCGGGGTCCGCGGTCCACTTCGACCGCGACATCCGCCCCCTGCTCTCCGACACCTGCTACGCCTGCCACGGTCCCGGTCAGCAGGAGGCGGGGCTGCGGCTCGACTCGGCCGAGGCGGCCACGGCCGAACTGGAGAGCGGAGCCCGGGCCGTCGTGCCGGGCGACGCCGCCGCCAGCGCCATGCTCGCGCGGATCACGTCGACCGACCCCGACGTGGTGATGCCGCCGCCGCACACCAACAAGACGCTCACCGCCGAGCAGAAGGCGCTGCTCGCGAACTGGATCGCCACCGGCGCCCCGTATGAGCCGCACTGGTCGTTCCGCCCGATCGTGCGGCCCGACGTGCCCGCCGCCACCGATCCCGCGAGCACGAGCCCGATCGACCGGTTCCTGGAGGACCGGCTCGCGCGGGAGGGGCTCCCGGTCAACGCCGAGGCCGACCGGCCCACGCTCGCCCGCCGGATCTCCTTCGCACTCACCGGCCTGCCGCCGACGTCCGCCGAGGTCGAGGCCTTCGTGAACGACACGGCCCCCGACGCCTCCGAGCGGCTCGTCGAGCGGCTGCTGGCGAGCCCCCACCACGGCGAGGAGATGGCCCGGCACTGGCTCGACGCCGCCCGCTACGCCGACACGCACGGGCTCCACCTCGACAACGAGCGGCAGATGTGGGCCTACCGCGACTGGGTCGTGCAGGCCTTCAACGAGGCGATGCCGTTCGACCGGTTCACGATTCATCAACTCGCCGGCGACCTCCTGCCCAACGCCACGGCTGCACAGAAGACGGCCACGGGCTTCTCCCGCTGCAATGTGACCACGAACGAGGGGGGCTCGATCAACGACGAGCTCCTGTTCCGCTACGCCGTCGACCGCACCGCGACCACGATCAACGTGTTCATGGGCATGACAGGCCAGTGCGCCGTGTGCCACAGCCACAAGTTCGACCCGATCTCCCAGAAGGAGTTCTATTCGCTTTACGCGTTCTTCAACTCGGCCGCCGACCCCGGCTTCGACGAGAACGCGCTCGTCACCGGCCCGGCGGTCAAGATGCCGTCGGCCGAGCAGGAGCGGGAACTCGCGGCCCTCGGGAGCCAGGTCACGGAACTGGCCGCCGCGCTCGACAGCCATGTGACCGCCGTGGCCTACGCCGACCCGGCCACGCTCGACCCGCGGCCCGAGCCGGCGGCGGTGGAGCACGTCTGGCTCGACGACGACTTTCCGGCGGGGGCCGACGTGAAGAGCACCCCGGGGTCGACCACGTGGCTCGAGGGCGACGCGATCGCCGGGGTGTTCTCCGGTCGCCGCAGCGTGGAGCGGACCGCGCAGGGCACGGCCCAGGACTTCTTCGAGCGTGCCGCCGCGCCGCTTGCGATTCCCCGCGACGCCGAGATCTTCGCCCACGTCTGGATCGACCCGGCGAACCCGCCGAAGAGCGTGATGCTGCAGTTCCACGCCGGTCCCGCGGGCTGGGATCACCGCGCCGTGTGGGGCGACCAGGCCGCGATCGACTGGGGCAAGGCCGGCACGACGTCGCGGCACCATGTGGGGCCGTTGCCGGAGCCGGGCCGGTGGGTGCGGCTCGCGGTTCCGGCCGCCGCCATCGGCCTCGGGCCCGACGACGTGGTCACCGGGTTTTCGCTCACGCAGTCCGACGGCCACGTCCGCTGGGACAAGGCCGGCGTGACGGGCGTCGACGATGCCATGACCGATCCGCGGCAGTCGCTCGCGGCCTGGTGGCGGGCGCGAGCCGGCCGGGACCAGCTCGACGACGTCCCGCAGGAGCTCCGCGATCTCGTCCGCAAGGGGCCCGACGCGGTCACCGCCCCCGACGACGTCGCCCGCGTGCGGCGCCACTGGATGCTCGGCGTCTGGTCCGGCCTGCCCCCCTCGGTGACGAGAATCCGCGGCGAGCTCGAGGCGGCCCGCGCGGCGCGGACGAACCTCGAGAACGCGATACCGCAGACCTTCATCTTCACCGACCTGCCCACCATGCGGGACAGCTTCGTGATGCTCCGCGGGGCCTACGACAAGCGGGGCGAGAAGGTGTCGCGGGGCACTCCCGCCTTCCTGCCGCCGCTCGCCGTCGCCGAGGGGGCGACGCCGAACCGGCTCGACCTCGCGAAGTGGCTCCTGTCGCCCGATCACCCGCTCACGGCCCGTGTGGCCGCCAACCGGCTCTGGCAGCAGTTCTTCGGCACCGGCCTGGTGAAGACGAGCGCCGACTTCGGGCTCCAGGGGGAGCCCCCGAGCCATCCCGAACTGCTCGACTGGCTCGCGGCCGAGTACCGCGACCGCGGCTGGGACACGCGGCAGATGGTGCGGCTGCTCGTCACCAGCCGGGCCTTCCGCCGAGCCAGCGAGGCCACGCCCGGGCAGTTCTCGGCCGACCCCGAGAACCGGCTGCTGGCCCGCGGGCCTCGGTTTCGCCTCGATGCAGAACAGATCCGCGACAACGCCCTGGCGGTCTCCGGGCTGCTCGTGCGGAAGATGGGCGGCCGGGGCGCGATGCCCTACCAGCCGCCGAACATCTGGGAGCCCGTCGGCTTCGTCAACTCGAACACCCGCTACTACAAGCAGGACTCCGGGGAGGGCCTCTACCGCCGCAGCCTGTACACGTTCTTCAAGCGGACGGCACCGCATCCCTTCCTCGCGACGTTCGACGCCCCCAACCGCGAGCAGTTCTGCGGCCGCCGCGAGCGGAGCAACACGCCGTTGCAGGCGCTGCAGCTCATGAACGACGTGCAGCACGTCGAGGCGGCACGGGCGCTCGCCGGGCGGACCCTCGCCGAGGGAGGCTCCGACGACGACGCCCGGATCGGCTGGCTGTTCCGCACGGTGCTCGCCCGCGATCCCCGGGGCGACGAGGCCGGCATCGTGGCCGAGACGCTGGCCGGCCACAGGGCCCGCTACGCCGCCGACGAGGCTGCGGCCGCGAAGGTGATCTCCCACGGCGAGTCGCCACCCCCCGCCGGCGTGCCCGCGACGGAACTCGCCCCCTGGACACTCGTGACCACGATGCTCCTGAACCTCGACGAGACGCTGACGAGGAACTGACCGTGCCCATCGACATCGCCGCCCTCCAGACCGCGATCGCCCGCCGGGCGTTCCTCCGCAACGCGGGCGGGTCCCCCGGCGCCGCCGCGCTGGGCCTGCTCGCGCCGCGGCCGGCCGCGGCCGTGCCGGCCGCAGCCGGCCGCGTGCATCCCGCGCTGCCGGGCTTTCCGCACCATCCGCCGCGGGCGAAGCGGCTGATCTACATCCACGCCAACGGCGGTCCCTCGCAGCTCGACCTCTGGGACCACAAGCCCGGCCTCAAGGACCACTTCGACAAGGACATCCCGCCGAGCATCCGCGGCGACCAGCGGCTGTCGACGATGACGAGCGGCCAGGGACGGTTTCCGGTCGCGCCCTCGAAGTTCCGCTTCGAGCAGAAGGGGCAGTGCGGCCGCTGGGTCTGCACGGACCTGCTGCCGTACACGGCGGAGATCGTCGACGACATCGCGTTGGTGAAGACGGTCCACACCAACGCCATCAACCACGACCCTGCCTGCACGTTCGTGATGACCGGCGCCGAGGTGCCGGGCAAGGCGAGCATCGGCAGCTGGCTCTCCTACGGCCTCGGCAGCGAGAACGACGACCTGCCCGCCTTCGTCGTGTTCACGCCGCAGTTCCCCGCGGCGAGCAACGCCCAGGCGCTGTTCTCGCGGATGTGGGGCAGCGGCTTCCTGCCCACGCAGTTCACGGGCGTCACGCTCCGCGGTGCCGGCGATCCCGTGCTCTACCTGCAGAATCCCGAGGGGGTTTCGACGGCCGACCGGCGGCGGATGCTCGACGGACTCGGACGCCTCAACACGCTGTCGTTCGACCGCTACCGCGACCCAGAGATCCAGACGCGGATCGCCCAATACGAGATGGCGTTCCGGATGCAGGCCAGCGTGCCGGAGCTCGCCGACCTCTCGGGCGAGTCGGCGGAGACGCTGGCGCTGTACGGCGACGACGTCCGCAAGCCGGGCTCGTTCACCCACAGCGCGCTGCTCGCCCGGCGGCTCGTCGAGCGGGGCGTCCGCGTGGTCCAGATCCTGCACCGGGGCTGGGACCAGCACGGCTCCCTGCCGGCGCATATCGCCAACCAGTGCAAGGACACCGACCAGGCCACCGCGGCGCTCGTCACCGACCTCAAGCGGCTGGGGCTCCTCGACGACACGCTGGTCGTCTGGGGAGGCGAGTTCGGCCGCACGGTCTACTCGCAGGGCACGCTCACCAAGGACGACTACGGCCGCGACCATCATCCGCGGAACTTCTGCATGTGGATGGCGGGGGGCGGCGTGAAGGCGGGCATGACGCATGGCGAGACCGACGACTTCAGCTACAACGTCGTCCAGGATCCCGTGCACATCAACGACTTCAACGCCACGATCCTGCACCTGCTGGGGATCGACCACGAGCGGTTCACGTTCAAGTTTCAGGGCCTCGACCAGCGGCTCACGGGCGTGGAGCGGCAGCGGGTGGTGACCGAGATCCTCGCCTGAGCACCCGGCGGCCGTTCACCGGTGATTCGGGCTCTCTGCCGGGGCCTTCGGCAGGCATGTGTTATCGTGGCATCCGGGGCGGTGTCTCGTGATGCGTCCGCGTGGCGGGTGCGTTCGGATGGGTGGCAGAGTGGTTGAATGCACCGGTCTTGAAAACCGGCAGTCGCGAAAGCGGCTCGTGGGTTCAAATCCCACCCCATCCGCTCTTCGAACGGGCGCGGTCACTCTTCCCGCGCATACCGCAGGCCGAGGGCGTTGAGGCTGAAGTCGCTCCGGCCGGCGAATCCGAGCAACGTCGCCCCGTCCGGGATCCGCAGGTCAAACGTCCCCTGCCCCGTCTCGCTCCCGAACAGATCCGAACTCCGCTGGTTCGTATGGAACTGCAGCGACGTGATGTTCTCCGAGAAGCTGCCGGAGATTTTGGTGAGCCGTTCGCCGGCGTTGATTTTGAAGATCTTCCGCTTGCCGCTGTTGCCACCGTGCTTTTCGCCGTAGTGGAGGGTGCCGTCCTGGAGGCGGTAGACAGCCTGGATCGCGTCGACCCAGCTCGCCGTGGTGAAGACATAGAAGCCGATCAGCACGGCTCCTTCGGGTGGCTCTTCGTCGGTGAAGCTCTTGCCGTCCGCCCCACCCTCGACCGCCGTCGTGCGGATCACCCGCTTCGCCGGCCGGCCGGCAGCGGCGGGCTCACCAAGGACATCGATCCCTTGCGGGGTGCTGGGCGGAAGCGGATTGCGGGGACGCTCACGGAGCCACGCGATCGAGGGCTCCGCCTCGATCGCCGGCCGACCGAGGATTTTCGTGTTGACCATGTCGGTGCTCGCGATGCGTTGCATCGCCAACTCCTTATCGAGCGGGTCGGCGATGTCCTTGACCACCGCGTGATAGAGCTGCCCGGCATGGGCCTTGATCAGGATCGCCTGGCCCGCGTTCACCTCCTCCTCCGCCGCCCCCCACCAGGCGTTGGCGAGCCCGAAGACGGCCTTCCGCGCGGACGAACCCTGGGCCCGTGCCTCGAGTTCATCGGCGGCCAACTTGCTGAGCCGGGGGACGTCGCCGCGGGCGAGCGAGGCGAGGCCCTTGTTCCAGTCCCAGGCGGCGAGGCAGAGGTATTGGCCGACAAGACCGTGCAGGGCCGGATCATCCGGCTCGTCTTCGAGGCGCTGCGAGGCGGCGACGTATTCGGCGTGCAACTCGGCCATCCGCTTGATCACGTCGATCAGCCTCTGGGTGCTCCGCTGCTTCTCGTCGGCCTCGGCCATGGCGTCGCCGTCTTTCTTGCCCTTGGCGAGCCCCTGCATCTGGTTCGCGATGCCGAGCGCCATGCGGGCGGCCGACTCGCCCGCGTCGAACCGGTCGGATGCCAGGGCCTTCGCCATGGTGGAGTACGCCATCTCGTAGACGTCGTCGAGCATGCGGGGCGTCGCCTTCGCCTTCGCGGGAATCCACTGGGAGAGCAGTTCCAGCCGTCGCGACAGTCCGTCGCAATCGAACTCCTTGGCCCGGCGATCGATCAGGTCGAAGGCCTGCTCGTGCAGGCCACCGCTGACGGCCGCCGCCTCCGCCTCGAGCAGCGCCGCGTATTTCCGGGCCGGGTCTTCCGTCTTGTCGGCCACGTCGCAAAGCTTCCTGATGAGCGGTTGCGGCTCGTTCGACAGATCCTCGTATTCGCGTGCGAAGACCTGCTTGATCAATCTCACCGCCTCGTTGACGGCAGCCGAATCCGGCACCGCGGCGCGGGCCGCGGCCTCGGCGGCATGCGCCGGCGAGCCCACCGCGAGGGCGACCATCAGCAGGATCGTCAGGATGCAGGCCCCCGCGGGATCGTGCGGCCGACGACGGATCGAACCGGTCGCCGATTCGTGTGGTCTGGTGACCTGCATGGGTGTCGGTCCGGCGGGAACTGTGCGCGGGGCGTGCAGCGGGAGGGGGCGGTGAACGGGATGATCTCGACGGTCGCGCTGCCGACCAGGAGCGGTCGTGTCGACAGGCGCCGCGGACCGCGGTGCTCACCACGGGTGCGGCGACCTCTCCAGAGGCGGGTATCGAAGGATAGCCCCATCCAAGCGAGCGCCGCAACCGAGAATTGGCCGGCCGGCGGCCGCGCTGGAAGGTGCGTGATTCCCCGCCCCCGGCCCGCTCGAAAGACCCCCGATGGCCGTGCCGACGAATGTGCCCCGCGGACTGCCGCCCACCGGCCGTTCGCCTCCCGGCACCACGCAGGCCCTCACCCGCCCTGCGCCTGCGGGCGGCAGCCCAGGGAAGCCATGATGGCGGCGGTCGCGGCCTTGGCCTCGGCGACCCAGTCCACGATCTTCTCTGGCTCGGGCGAATACTCGAGTTCGATGCTCACCACGCCGTCGTAGCCGGTGTCGCGGATGGCGGCAAGGTAGTCGGCGATCGGCGTCACGCCGCGGCCCGGGGGCAGGTCGCCGTGCACCTTCCCGTCGCAGTCGCTCACGTGCACGTGCTCGATCCGGCCGGCGAGCCGGGCCACGTCGGCGGGGGGCGTGCGGACGAGGTGGAGGTGGGAGATGTCGCAGTTGGCCCGCACGGTGTCGGGCAGGCCGACCTGGTCGAGGAAGGCGAGCATCGTGTCGATCGAGTTGACGAGCGAGAGCTTGAAGGGCTCGAGCTCGATCGCGATCCTCACGCCGCGGTCGGCGGCGTGGCGGCCCAGGCTCCGGACGGCGTCGACGCCGAGGGCCCACTGCTCGGCCGCAGGGATCACCTCCCGCTGCCAGAGATATTCGCCGAGCACGAGCAGCAGATTCGAGCAGCCGAGTTCAGCCGCCAGGTCGAGGAAGGCGCGGCAGCGGTCGAGGTGGAAGCGGCGGACGGAGGGATTGAAGTCGATGAGCCCGAGCGCCACGCAGCACAGGCTGACGACCGGCAGGTCCAGTTCCTGGCAGGTCTCACGGATCAGCCGCCGCTCGGCCGTGTCGATGTCGAGCGGATCGGTGAAGATGTCGACCGTGTCGAAGCCGAGCCGCTTTGTCGCCTCGAGTCCGAAGCGGGTGCCCTTGCCGGCCTGGGCGAAGGCCGAGTTGATGAGGCCGAGTTTCATCCGGTGATCTCCTCGAGGCGGACGGCCCGATGCTCGCGGGCCGAACGGTAGGCGGCCTCGACGACCGCCAGCGTGACGAGATTGTCGCGGCCGGTGCAGGAGGCGGGCTCCGTGCCCTCGAGGTCGCGGAGCAGTTCGGCCATCGGCCCCACGAAGGCGTCGGGAAACCATGCCTCCGGCCAGCGGGGGCGGTGCCAGCCGCCCGCCGTGGTCGTCCAGTCGAGCGTGCTCGGTCGCCGCTCCGGCCAGGCGGGCCAGCCGATCGTGCCCTTGGCCACGCCGAGCGTGCCCTCGACGCGGAAGGCGACCGAAGAATCCGCCTCGGCCCCCTCCCGGGCCGGGCCGGCCCAGACATCGTCGATCGCGAGGCAGCGGAGGCCGGCGCCGCCGCCGGCCGTGTCGTATTCGAGGATCGTCAGGCAGATGCCGTCCTCGTGGGCGAAGGAGCGGGCAGTGCGCGGATCGGGCCGCACCGACGCGATCACCCGCGTGGGGTCGCCGAACCAGAACCGGAAGGCATCGAGGTGGTGGATCGACATGATCCGCAGCGTCACCCAGCCGAGCCGCTCCTGCCAGGGCATCCAGTGGGGGATGGCCCGCATCTCGATCGTGGCCAGCACCGGCTCGCCGAGCGTGCCGGCGGCGAGCAGACCGCGGCAGGCCCGCACGGCGTGGTCGAACCGCATGTTTTGGTTGACGACGAGCCTGACGCCCGCCGCCTCGCATCGCTCCACGAGCCGTCGCGCCTCGGCGTAGGAGGGTGCGAGCGGCTTCTGGGCGAGGATGCCCCGGATCTTGCCGGCCCGGGCGAGCGCGGCCGCGATCGCCACCGGCTGCACGTCCGGGGGCACGGCGATGTCGAGCACCTCGACCAGAGGGTCGTCGAGCAGATCGTCGAGCGTTTCGTGGACGCGCGGGATGCCGTGCCGTGTGGCCACCGCAGCCGCCGCCTCGGGCCGCCGCGAGGTGATCGCCACCGGGTGGATGGAGGCTTGAGCATAGGCCGCGAGGTGGCAGTCGGCCATGATGAACCCCGCCCCGACGCAGCCGATGCCCGGCACCGGTCCGCGCTGCAGGGGAGGCAGGTGGTCGGGCACGGCCGGGGCGCCGCTCACGGCTTCTTCGCCAGGACGCGGGCCGAGCGGTCCTTGTCGCCGGCCAGCCACGCCACGTCGCCGGCCTCGGCGAAGCGGCGGATCCCCACCTCCTTGATCGTGGCGTCGGACACGACGTCGAGCGGCGTGTACCGCGGGTGGTGGGAATCCTTGTAGGGGTCGTTGGCCGCCGCGTTGTAGCAGCAGATCATCGACCAGCGGGGATGGTCCGAGCGGTTCACGTCGGACCGGTGCAGCAGGTTCGCGTGGAAGAAGATGGCGTCGCCGGGCGCCATCTCGCAGTGCACCAGCGGCAGACGCTCGAGCACGGCATTCACCCGCTCCATGTCGGCCCCCGCCTGTTCACCGGAGAGGATGTGCTCGATCCGGCCGAGTTCGTGCGACCGCGGGATCACCTGCAGGCAGCCGTTCTCGCGGGTGGCAGGGTCGACGGCAATCGACACGCTCACGAGATTCGGGAACAAGACGCCGTTGTTGTACCAGTAGCCGTAGTCCTGGTGCCACGTCCAGGCGCCGCCGACGCGGGCGTCCTTCATGATCATCTTCGAATGGTAATGGTAGACCTCGCCGCCGAGGATCTTCTCCGTGCTGCGGACGATCCGCTCGCAGCGGGCGAACATCCCGTAGATGCCGTCGCCCGGGTGGTTCCAGAGCGAGAGGCGGACGGTGCCCCCCTCGCCGTCGGCCCGGCCGAAGGAATGATCGTCGAGGGCCCGATCCTCCTTGGCGGCGCGGCGGAGGAGATCGATCTCCGTGGTGTCGAAGAAGCCGCGGGCGATCACGAAGCCTTCGCGGGCGTAGTCGGCGAGCTGGGCGTCGGTGAGCGGGCCGGGCATGGCGGGTTTCTCGCTGGGGCGTGCCCCGATGACGAGGCTTCACGCTACGGAGCCTGGGCGGCCTCGTGAGCATCTCCTTCGTAGATGGATTTCATGTTCCAGGCCGTCACGCGCTTGACCACCAGATCGCCGCCCTTGGCGAACAGGCTGACATGCAGGTTCTCGGGCTTGTATTCGTGCCAGGCCACGGCGGCCTGCCGGTCGTTGGCAAA
>JBJTDZ010000059.1:0-13608 GCA_046092585.1 Pirellulales bacterium
CCATGCCCGCCACGAGTATCACCGCGCGGGCGAGCAAATCGACGCGATCAGCCGAAATCGCGTCGCATTTCGCGTCGCACGAGGTCGCGACACGCTGTTTTCCCGAGCATGGGGCAGTTTGTTCTGACCCTATATCGCCCATTTCGCCCCCGGCGGCTGGCCGGGGCGATGTCAGGCGGCCCGCGTTCGATCGCGGCCCGGGGCCCGTGCGTAGCCGTGGTCGAGGAACCACTGCCAGCAGTCGCGGACCGATTCTTCGAGGGGGCGGATGCGGTAGCCCAGTTCGGCCATGGCCCGGTCGCTCGAAAAATCCTGCCGCAGTAGCGACATGTTCGCCGCGGCCGAGTTGAGCGGCCCTTCGCGGCCCACGCAGCCACTGAGCAGGTCCCCGAGCCGGCCTGCCAGCCGCACCACCGGCGGCGGCGCCACGCCCCGCGGCGGCCTCGAGCCCGCGACCCTCGCGAACACCGTCCACGCGTCGACGAACCGCAGGTGATGGCCGCCGAGGATGTAGCGGCGGCCACACGCCCCGGCCGTCATCGCCGCGAGGATCGCGGCGGCCACGTCGCGAACATCGCCAAAGTGCTGCGACCCCGGTGGGGCGAGCAGGCCACGCCCCTGGGCGATCTCCAGCAGCATCCGCCCGCTCGATGCCTTCCAATCCCAGGGGCCCAGCATGAACACGGGATTGAGGATCACCGCGTCGAGTCCGCGGCCCACCTCCTCGAGCACCACCTGCTCGGCCTCTCGCTTCGTGACCACGTAGGGACACTCGACGGTGTTGCCGAAGGGCGTCTCCTCGTCGGTCGGCGAACCGTCGGCCGTGAGCCCCAGCGCATTGACGCTCGACACGTGCACGAGCCGGGCCCCGGCGCGGCGGGCGGCGGAGGCCACCACCCGCGAGCCCTCGACGTTGACCCGCCGCATCTCCGCGAGACGGCTCCAGCCGATGTGAACCATGGCGGCCGAGTGAACCACCACGCGGGCGCCGGCCGCCGCCCGTCCCACGGCATCGGGGTCCATCACGTCACCGGCGACCTGCTCGATCGGCAGGCCGGCCAGCGACCGATTCCCGGGGCCGCCGCGGACGAGCACGCGGACACGCTTCCCCCGGTCGACGAGCATCCGCACCACGTTGTTGCCGACGAGTCCCGTCGCGCCGGTCACCAGGCAGTCGATGGCCGCTCGCTCCGTGGCACCCGGTCGCTGATTGCTCATGACAGCCTCCCGAACGTGCTCCTCGCGCTCCTCCTCGCGGGATGCTGGCCGGGATGGTACCGCCGTGATGGCCCCTCCAAAAGAGCGGTTTGCCCGGGGTTTGCCGGCACGGGCATGCCCCGTGCCGGCCCCGTGGTGAACCGCGGCCACGCCCGCTGCGTAGAGCAGGGCGGTGGTGCCGCCGCCACGGAGGGAATGCGATGAATCGGGACGATCTGCTGTCGCTGTGCCACTTTTTTGCCAGCCGCCGCGACGGCGTGTTCGCCGGCCGGCTGCGGGCGCCGCAGGAGGGGGATCTCGCCGATCCCGTGCCGGAGATCCTGCGGAGCTTTCATCGGGCCGAGATCTCCGAGAGCGAGAAGAACGCGCTGATGTCACTCGTCTGCGATCCCGACGAGGCCGACTACTCCGCCGACACGGCCTGCGTGCTCGATCCCTACGCCGACGAGCAGGCCGCCGCGACCGACGACGACTGACCGGCCGCGTCAGCCGTTCTTCATCGACAGGCTCTTCACGGTCAGCACCGCGCCGGCCGACATCAGGGCGAGCCCGAGCCACCGCGGCGGCTCGATCACCTTCCGCAGCGGGGCCGCCTGCCAGATCGCCTGCTGCGGCCCAGACCCCATCCGGGCGGCCACGAAGGTGCTCGACTTCTCGTTGAGCGTGAACGACTGCACGAGGCGGAACTGCATGCCCGCGAGAAACAGGAGCAGCCCGGCCAGAAGGAGGTATTGCCGCTTGGGAAGCATCATCGACGCGTCGGCTCCGGGGCACGGCTGACGACCGGCCTCGGCCATTTCATCGAATTCCGCCGCCCCTCCCCTCCAGCCCAGCTTGCCGCCGCGCGGTGAATCCGCGTTTTCCGGATGGAGCGGAGGCCCGTGGCCGTCACCCCCTTCCGGAATTCAGGAAGGCTGGGCAAGCGGACGGTGGCCGTGCCGGAAATTCCTACGGAAGCGGTCGTGCCGATGACGATGAACGTGTCGATCAGGAGGGCGGCGCCCTCCACCCAGAACCGCTTCCGTCGAGGTCGACCGTGTTCGTTCGCCTGCACCGACCGCTCATGCTGCTGACGGCCCTGGCCGCCGGCTGGCCCGGCGTCTCCTCGCAGGCGGCGGAAACGATCCTGCCCGTGCTCGCCGAGCCGACCGACGAACTGCCGGTGACGACGATCCTCGACGATCGGATCGTGCTCGATCCCGAGGAGATCGAGTCACCGAAACCTGCCGAGGCGGCGTCCGAGCCCACGGAGGCGGGGGAGGCGATTCTCACCGACACCCCGCTCGCGGAGCCCGTGCCGGCAGCCGAGCCCCGGATGCTCGACGTCTCGTCACGGGCCTTCGACGGCATGCTCATGGACGAGTTCGGCGTCGACGAGATGCCCTTCGAGGCGAGTTCGGGCCGCTGGTTCTGGAACGGCGGCTGGTATGTCGGTGGCGAATCGCTGTGGATGGACCGCAGCCGCAACAACCGCGTCGACATCGTGCAGGACATCGCCCCGAGCCCGTCGGTGCCCGGCACGCTTTCGCTGATCACCTACACCACGATGGCCCAGCCCTTCAACGTGGCCCCGGGAGCCCGGGCCACGATCGGCAAGTCGCTGGGTCGCGACTACCTCGACCGCGACCGGTTCCTCGAGTTCGTCTACTACGGCGGCATGTCGTACGACGACTCCGACGGCTGGAACGCCCGGGCCGGCGGGCAGCTCGTCACGCCGCTCAACTACAACGCTCCCGGCTTCAACGGAGCGTCGGCCTACGCCACCTCCTACACCTCCGACTTCAACAGCTGGGAGTGGAACTACAAGCTGCGGCGGCGGCTGGGCCGCGACCAGCTGGTGATGTCCCCGGGCGGCACGTGGACCCGCCATGCCGAACGCGGCTGGCTGCCGGCCCTGATCGTCGGCACCCGGCTGGCCACCGTGAACGAGGACTTCCGGCTCACGAGCAGCAAGGCCGGCACGCCCGCGTCGACGTTCGGCGGCAACTACGTGATCAACGCCTCGAACTGGCTGCTCGGCCTCAACCTCGGCGGCGAACTCATCAGCCAGAACGAGTTCTACTACTGGGGGCTCCGCGGCCGCGCTGCCCCGGCCCTCTCCTTCGCGAACACGAACCAATCGGCCTTCGGGATCAACACGCAGGTGCAGCCCGGCGCGCCCACCACGATCTCCTTCTCCGACCAGGCCACCCGCACCGGCGCCGGCTTCATCGGTGACCTGACGCTGCTGGCGGGCTGGCAGATCAAGCCCAACTTCTCGCTCCAGGTGGGCTACGACTTCCTCTGGGTGGCGGGCATGGCCACCGCGAGCCGGCAGTACAACCTCGACAATCGCGACAACAACGCGATCGATGTCGGTGGGCAGACCTTCTACAACGGCGTGTCGTTCGGCTTCAACGGCTCGTGGTGAGCCGACGGCTCACGCGCCGGCGATCGCCACCGCCACTGCTTGGCCGGTGGTGTTGAGATTCACCGCGACCGCCGTGGCGGGTCTGCCGCCGAGCGGTCCACCGCGGACGACGTTGACCGGGCAGGCGGGGTCGGGCGTGACGTGGTTGCGCGTCGGCGGCACGAGACCCTCGGCGAGGCCGATCACGCTGCCGATCATCTCCACGACGCCGGCGCCGGCGCCGAGATGGCCGAACGACGCCTTGAGCGCCGTCACCGGCACGTCGCCGAGCGCCGCCCTGATGGCGGTGGCCTCTGCCCGATCCATTTCCACCGTTCCCAGGCCGTGGGCGTTGACGTGGCCGACGGCGCCGGCCGCGAGCCCGGCATCGCCGCAGACCTGGGCGATCGCCTGCTTCAGGCTCTCGCCGCGGCTGCCGTCACGGCGGGCCCGGGGTTCGCAGCGGGATGCGGCGGCCAGCACGCGGCCGAGCACCCGGCCGCCGCGTCGCTCGGCGTGGTCCCGCGACTCCAGCACCACCACGCCCGCCCCCTCGCCGTTGACGAGCCCGTCGCGATGGAGATCGAACGGCCGGCAGGCCCCCTGCGGGTCGTCGCCGCGGTGGGAGAGCTGTGCGGCCCCACGGGCCACCATCGCCGTGGGATGCAGTCGGCAGCCGGTGCCGCCGGCGAGCATCACGTCGGCCCAGCCGCGGCGGATCACGCTCGCCGCCTCGGCGACGGCGAGGAGGCCCGACACGTCGCCGAGCACGATCGAGTTGTTGGGGCCGCGGGCCTCGTGGGCGATGGCCACGTGCGAGGCCGTCATGTTGGGCAGGTGTTTCAGCAGCCAGAGCGGGTGCACCTCCTGCTGGATCGCCTCCGCCCAGCGCGAGTAATCGAACGCCCCGTCGGCGACGGCACGGCGGTAGGTGCCCTCCAAGTCCTCGAGGTCGGCATAGATCATGTCGCTCCCGAAGACCACGCCGAACCGCTCGGCCGTGACCGCGCCGGCGGCGAGGCCCGCGTCGGTGAGCGCGAGATCGGCCGCGGCGAAGCCGAGCTGGATGTCGCGGCTCATCACCTTCAGGCTCTTGCGGGGACGCACGTACTGCTTGGCATCGAAGTCGGCGATCTGCCCGCCGAAGCGGACGGCGAGCCCCGACGTGTCGAACAGCGTCAGCGGCCGGATGCCGCTCTCGGCCGACACCAGCGCCCGCCAGAACGGATCCCGGCCGATGCCGATCGGGCTGACGATGCCGAGGCCGGTGATCACGATGTCGCGGGGATGGCTCATGAACTGACGCTAAACCAGCCCAGCGACGGCCGAAAGGGGCCGCCGGCAACCCGGGCGATCAGGGCTGCCGGGGCGTCGTGTGGGGTGGATGCAGCCGTCTCCAGTCTGCGGGGCGTGTCGGTTCGGGATCGGTCCACAGGCCCTTCCGCGCCCGCCGCGCGGCGGCCTCCGCGGCGACGAGACCGTCGTCGTCGACGAAGCCCGTGAACGCCCAGGCCCAGCCGTCGGCCACCATCTCGCGGTTGAGATCGCGATCGTCGAGAAGGAGCGTGCCGAGCAGCCTCCCATGCTGGTCGTGGGCGGCGCCCGCGACGTGGACGACGCCGCCGGCGAGCTTGCGGCCAAGGGCCGCCCGCGCGTCGCGGCCATGAGGCTGGTCGAGCTCCGGCGCGTCGATTCCCACCAGCCGGATCCGCACCTGCCGGCCCTGTCCGTCGAGGCAGGTGACGGTGTCGCCGTCGTTGACCATCTCCACCCGCCAGGCCGGCCGGCCTACTCGATCCGTCACCGGGCACATCGGGGCGGTGAGCGCCACGAGCGCGGAGACGACTGCCGCGACGAGGAGATACCGGGTGCGCAGCCGCCGTGGCAGTCCGCGGGGCGGAGGGGGCAGCCGGGCCGGCGGTCGCACGCGAACGGGCATGTCGGATCCGGGGCACGCCGCTCCAGCCACGGGCCGGGACGGCGACGCTACGCCGCCTCCACGCCCGGGCTCTCGCCGAAGTAATACTTCTTCGCCTCTGGGTTGGAGAGCACTTCCTGGGCGGTGCCGTGGCAGAGCACCTTGCCGGCGCGGATCACGTAGCTGCGATCGGTGATCGCCAGCGTCTCCCGCTCGCGGTGGTCGGTGATCAGGATCGAGATGCCGTCATCGCGAAGGCCGCGGATGATCTTCTGGATCGAGTGGATGGTCACCGGGTCGATGCCGGTGAAGGGCTCGTCGAGGAGGATGATCCGCGGCTCGGTGATCAGGCAGCGGGCGATCTCCAGACGCCGCTTCTCGCCGCCGGAGATGTAGTGGGCCTTCGAGCGGCGGATCTTCACGATGTCGAACTGCTCGATCAACTCGTCGCACCGCTTCCGGCGGGCCTTGGGCCCCATGCCGATGAGCTCCATGATCGCCAGCAGGTTCTGCTCGACGGTGAGCTTGCGGAACACGCTCTGCTCCTGGGCGAGGTAGCCCATCCCACCGTCGCGGGCCCGGCGGTACATCGGCCAGTCGGTGATCTCCTCGTCGTCGAGGCAGACCCGGCCGGAGTCGGGGATCACGATCCCGCACGTCATCCGGAAGCTGGTCGTCTTGCCGGCACCGTTGGGGCCGAGCAGGCCCACGATCTCCCCCGCCTCGACGTGGAAGTCGACGCCGTCGACCACCCGGCGGCGGCCGTAGTTCTTGACGAGTCCCTCGACAGACAGCAGCGACATCCCGGCCGTGCTCCTCAACCCGTGCCGCGGCTCATCGGCCGCCGGCTCACCGCACGAACCGCATCCTCCCGAAGTTGGGCCAGGAGGGCAACCGCAAATCCCAGCCCCGAAACCGCACCGGAATGCTCCACGAGGCCGTCACCATGTGCGGCCACCAGACCGCCAGCGCCCGGCCGATGAGCAGGCGGCGATGCACGTGGTGGCCCGTGAGCCAGAGGCGGCTGTCCTTGCTGGCGGCCGAGTTGTCGCCGAGCATGAAGAACTCGTCGGCGGCCAGCGGAAACTCCAGGACGTTCTCCTCGATCACCATGTTGGAGCGGTCGACGTCGACGGCGCCGATGTAATAGATGTCGCGGAGGATCCGCAGGCCCTCGACCCGCACGTCGGCGTTCGCCACCCGCACGCCCGCGGGCGCGAGGTCGCTGGCGGCGTCGTCACCGGGCGCTACCGGCAGGGCGGCGACGGCGGGCGGTCCCTCGGGCATGGGCCGTGTCCAGGTCGTCGCGCCGGAGAACGCCACCGGGCGGCCGTCGACGAAAAGCGAGAGTTCGTCGTCGACGTTGGCGAAGAGCAGCCGCCACGAGCCGCGGCCGCGGACGGTGGTCGAGCCCGTGGCCGGCTCGGCATCCCCACGGCCGCCAACCACGAGCTGGGCCGTGCCGTTGGCGAGGTCGATCGTGGCCCTGTGGCGGTCGCCGCATTCCACGAGGTCGAGTTCGACGGTGCCCGAGTCGGATCGGCTCTCGAGCGTGAGTTCCACGGCGAGATCGCCCACGGGATGGAAACGCGTCGGCTGGGTGTTGTACGGCTGGAAGTCGTCGACCGGCACCGGCGCGGGCTCGGCCGCGGGCTTGCGGCCCGCGAAAATCTCCCGCCACGCTTCCGAGTCGGGGAGCAGGTGGCGGTAGCGGAGCTCGGCCTCGCCCCCCGTGGCCGAGATGGCGAAGGAGCGGCCATCGTCGGTGGTGGTCCAGCGGTCGGCATCCCCGCGCCCCTCCGGCGACCAGTCGATCCAGGCGTTCGGCCAGCCGGCCTTCACGAGCGGTACGGCGACGTGCCGGCTGTCGTGCACGCACTGCAGCATCGCCAGCCGCCGCGCGGGCGGCTTGCGGGCGATCGTGGGCGGGCCGTCGTCCGTGCTCGTCCAGATGTCGCCCCCGGCGATGGAGACCGTCTCGCCGGGCAGGCCCACGAGCCGCTTGATGTAGTTGGTCTTCGCGTCCTCCGGATACTTGAAGACGACCACGTCCCACCGCTCGGGCTCGGCGAAGTCGTAGGCGAACTTGTCGACCAGGATGCGGTCGCCGCTGAACGAGGGATACGCCGGGTCGGGCCGGCCGGGCGCCACGGTGAGGGGCATCTCGTTGCCGCAGTTGAAGCAGCGGGCCCGGGGCACGATGCGGTCGGGCCTGACGCGGCCGGCCTCTTCGTCCCACTCCTGGCTCGCGCCCACCCGCAGCTCCGCGGTGCAGGAGGTACAGGCGAAGTCTTTGTGGCGGCCCATGAGCGTGGGGGCCATCGATCCGGTGGGAATCACGAACGCCTCGGCCTCGAACGCGCGAAAGAGCAGCGCGAGCGTGAAGGCCACGACGATCGACTCGACGGTCTCACGGCCGCCGGCGAGCGGGTTGCGCACGGTGTCGCCGGCGTGGCGGGGGGTTGAGTTCATGCCGGCTTCGATGGACCTGGGCCTCCGGACGGAAACGACTTCGAGAGTCTACCGGCCCCTCCAGCCGCCGCTCAACGTCGCGGGGACGCCTGCTTCGTGGCGAGCAGTTCCCGGACCGTCATGGCCACATCGGCGTAGGTGAAGGGGCGACCGAGCGTTGTGTCGGCCGTGTCGTCGTCGAAGCGGGCGGCGAGCGTGCCGTCCGGCCCCCAGACGAACACCGCCGGCACGCTCGTGAGCTCGAGTTTGCGGTACATCACGTCGGCCTCCTCCCGTGAGAGCATGTTGTGAACATCGTGGGCGGCCACCGACTCGAGAAACTCGCGGACGGCGGGCACCGCGTCGTCCGGCGTGCCGAGGCCGTCGTAGTCGAAGGCGAGCGACAGGCAGGCGACGTCGCCGGGATGTGCGGCGGCGAGGGCCACGAGGTTGGGAAACTCGCGGACGCACGGTGGGCACGACGTGCTCCAGCAGTCGAGAACCACGACCCTGCCGCGGTGGGCGGCGACCGCCGCCATGAGCCCGGCATGATCCACGAGTTCGACCGTCACCGGCGCGGCGGCCCGCGGGGGCATGCCGGCCGCCAGGGCCGCGATCACGGCGGCGAGGGTTCCCAGCGCCCTTCGCCTGCCGCACAATCCGGCCACCCCTGCCGGCCGCGAGCGAGTCTGTTCCATGCCCCGGTTCGAGCACATCCGCCACAAGCCTCCCGAGATGCTCGCGTCGCCCCGCGAACTGGTGGTGGCCTGCGCGGTGATGCGGAGCCACGTGAACCTCTCGCACATCGTACGGACCTGCGGGTGTTTCGGCATCGGACGGGTGATCGCCTGCGGCGCCGCGGGGATTCACGGCAGGATCGCGCGGGACGGCGCCGAGCGGGTGGAGATCTCCGTGCACCGCAGCCTGCCGCCGGTGCTCGAGCGGCTGCGAGGCGATGGCTACGAGATCGTCGGCCTCGAGCAGACCACGGGGTCGGAGCGCCTGTTCGCGGCGCGGTTCACGGCCAGGACCGTGCTCGTGATCGGCAACGAGCGGACGGGACTTACGCAGGAGGAGCTTGACCGTCTCGACCGCGTCGTGGAGATCCCCATGGCCGGCATGCCGCACAGCCTCAACGCCGCGACCTCCGCGGCGCTGGCGATCTACGAATACTGCCGGCAGTGGCCGGGGATGGGTGGCACTCCATGACGCTCGTGGTGGGCACCGACGAGGCGGGGTACGGACCCAACCTCGGCCCGCTGGTGGTGGCGGCCACCGCGTGGGAGGCCGCGGGTGACCCCGGCGACGTCGAGGCGTCCTTCGCGCGGGCCCACAAGGTGATCGGCCCGCTGTGGGGCGATTCGAAGCGCATCTTTCGCGGCGGCGACGGGTTGTCCGCGCTCGAGCGGGGCGTGCTGGCGGCGGTGGCGGCCGCGATGGGCAGCGTGCCCGCCACGCATGCCTCGCTGGCGGTGGCCCTCGGCGGCGAATTCCGCGGCGACGTCGCAGCCGACGCGCTGCCACGGGCCTGCCGCCGGGACGACTGCGATGCGGCGTCCGCGGCGGCGGCGCGGGGCCTTGCGGCCGCCGGTCTCACGCTCGTCGCCGTGCGCTGCAGGGTGATCGAGCCACGCGAGTTCAACGGGCTGCTCGACGCCGGGCTCAACAAGAGCGACATCCTCTCGCAGGCCACGCTCGAGCTCGCGGCGGCGCTCCTGGCCCGCGGCCCGCGGCCGGCGGTCGTGTGGTGCGATCGCCACGGTGGCCGTCGGCGCTACGCATCGCTCGTGTCGCGGGCGCTGGCCGCGCCACTGGTGCAGGTGGTGGAGGAACTGCCGGAGCGGTCGGCCTACGTCGTGCCCGTCGCCGATTGCCGTCTCGAGTTCTCGGTCGGTGGCGAGTCGCGGCTGCCGGTGGCGGTCGCCAGCATGACGGCGAAGTACGTCCGCGAACTCGCGATGGCGGCGTTCAACACCCGCTGGGAGTCGCTGCAGCCGGGCCTGCGGCCCACGGCCGGCTACCCCGTCGATGCGGCCCGGTGGCGGCGAGATGCGGCCGCCACGGTGGCCCGCGAGGGCATCCCGTGGGACGACCTCTGGCGGCGGGCCTGACCCGAACCTTGCCGCTGCCGACGCCGACGGCGACAATCCTCGCCATGTCGACGCTCACGACCAGGCTCTACATCGTCCGCCATGCCGTCGCCGAGGATCGTGCGGCCGATGGCGACGACCGCTCCCGTCGGCTTACCCGCAAGGGGCGGCGCCGCTTTGCCCGGCTCGTGCGGCGGCTCGTGCGGGTGGGGCTCGACATCGACGTGATCGCCACGAGCCCGCTCGTCCGCACCCGCGAGACGGCCGAGATTCTGTCGGCCGAATTGCCCGGTCGTCCGCCGATCGAGGTCGTCGAGCCGCTCGCCCCCGGCTCCGACTGGCAGGCTGCCGTGGAGTGGACCCTGCGGTTCGGTGCGGCGCGCGTCGCGTGGGTCGGCCATGCCCCGTGCGTGGGCCAACTCGTGGCCCTCTCGATCGGCGACGGCTCGGCCGCCGTGCGGATGGAGAAGGGGGCGATCGCCTCGATCGCCCTCGACGACGGCCTGGGTCACCCGGGGGAGCTGGAATGGCTCGTCACCCCCGACCTGCTCCGGCGGCGGCGGTGAAGCCGGGAGTCGGCAGCCCTCCCCTACGCCCGCGGCAAAGGGGCGCTAGAATACGGGGGCGTCGGCCCGGTGGGGCCGGGTCCGACGCGCGAGTCTCGACCGACGCGTGGGAGATGAACCCGTGAGCATGCCGATTCAGCGTTCGCCGTTCGTGTCTCTGGCCGTCGTTTCTCCGCCGGCGCTGCTCGCGGTCGTTGCGGCCCTGGGCTGTGCGCCGGCGGGCGGGCCGGCTGCCCGCGACGAGGTGGTCGAGATCGAGACGATCGAGATGGCGCCGGCTTCCGAGGCTCCCGTCTCGACCACCGCCCGCGACACCGCCGACGCGATCGACGCCTCGCGCAAGGAGGTTGACAGCCGGGCTGCTGCTGCCGATGCCGCGATCGCCGCGGCCGCGCCGTCCGCCACCGAGCAGGCCCGGGAGAAGGTGGAACTCGGCGATCCGGCCCTGACGGCCGGCGTGCCCGGCTCCGGCCCGATCACGCTGGCAGAGATCGATGCCTGGCTTGCCAATCCGAAGAACTTCACCGTGCTCGAGCCGGTTCTGCCGCTGGGCCTTTCGCAGGGGGCCGCGCAGATCACCGGCCTCGACGCCAACCCGCTCACCCGGGCCAAGATCGAGCTCGGACGCCAGCTCTACTTCGACCCGCGGCTCTCGGCCGATTCCACGGTCAGCTGTGCCAGCTGCCATAACCCCGCCGAGGGCTACACCGCCCACACGAAGACCGGCGTGGGGATCCGCGGCCAGCTCGGCGGCCGCAACTCGCCCGTGTCGTTCAACCGGATCCTCTCGGGCAAGCAATTCTGGGACGGCCGCGTCGATTCGCTCGAGGCCCAGGCGATCGGCCCGATCCAAAACCCGATCGAGATGGGCTTCACGCACGAGGGCGTGGTGAAGCGGCTCACGGAGAACCCCGTCTACAAGAAGCAGTTCGACGCCGTCTTCGGGGAACTCACGATCGACCGCGTCGGCCAGGCGATCGCCGCCTTCGAGCGGGCGATCGTCACGGCCCCGTCGCCCTACGACTTCCACGAACAGTTGCTGCCGTTCTCGAAGATGGACGAGGAGGACATCGCCGACGACCCCGAGCTGGCGGCGAAATACAAGGCGGCGAAGGAGGCCGTCGAGGCCCATCCGATGAGCGAGTCGGCCAAGCGAGGCCGGGAGATCTTCTTCACGGAAAAGGGCAACTGCACCGCCTGCCACGTGGGGGCCAACCTCGCCGACGAGAAGTATCACAACCTCGGCATCGGCATGGACAAGCCAGAGCCCGACCTCGGTCGGTTCGTGGTCACGAAGGACGAGAAGGACACGGGCGCGTTCAAGACGCCCACCGTCCGCAACGTGGCCTTCACCGCCCCCTACATGCATGACGGGTCGGTGGCGACGCTCGAGGAGGTGGTCGACTGGTACGACAAGGGCGGCCACCCCAACCCCCACCTCAGCGACAAGATCCGCCCGCTGAACCTCACGGCCCAGGACAAGGCCGATCTCGTCGAGTTCATGAAGGCCTGCACCGGCCCGACGCCCTCGGTCGAGGCGAGCCGGCTGCCCGAGTGATGGCGGGGAACCGCGTGCTGCTGCCGCTCTCCGAGGTGGAGCAACCGCTCTACGCGGGGCTCGATCTCGGCGGCACCAACATCAAGGCGGCGCTCGTCGACGACCGCGGGCGGCTCGTCGCCTTCCATGCCGAGCCGACGCATGCCTCCCGGGGACCCGAGGATGCGGCCGCGCGGATGGGCCGCGCGGTCCACACGCTTGCGTCGCTCGCAGGCGTCGCCACCACCGACATCGCCCGGGTCGGCCTCGGCTCGCCGGGCCCGCTCGACATCCCGTCGGGGGTGATCGTGCGCGCGGGCAATCTGCCGGGCTGGGATGGCTTTCCGCTCCGCGACCGGGTGGCCACACACTCGGGCCGCGGGGTGACGTTTGCCAACGATGCCAACGCCGCCGGCTACGGCGAATACTGGGTGGGCTCGGCCCGCGGCGCGTCGTCGCTGGTGATGCTCACGCTGGGCACCGGCGTGGGGGGCGGCATCATCGTCGGCGACGTGAACGTGGAGGGGGCCCACAGCCACGGCTCGGAGTGCGGCCACATCCTCGTCGATCCATCGCCCGAGGCGCGGCGGTGCCCCTGTGGTCAGCCCGGCCACCTCGAGGCCTACGCGAGCGCGACGTCGCTGGTGGCGATGGCCCGCGAGTGGCTCGCTGCCGGTGCCGTCGGCTCGCTCGCGGCCGCAGTGGCCGCCGGCGAGGAACTCACCCCGATCCTCGTGGCGCGTGAGGCGGAGCGGGGCGACGCCCTCGCCGCAGGTCTCGTCGACGAGGTGGCCCGGTGGCTCGGCATAGGCATCGTGACGCTCATGCATGCGATCGACCCACAGGCGGTGGTGATCGGCGGCGCGATGACGTTTGGCCGTGAGGCCAACGCCGTCGGCCGGGCCTTTCTCGCGCGGGTGAAGGCGGAGGTGCACCGTCGCACGTTTCCCGTGCTCGCCGAGCGAACGAGCATCCGCTACGCGAGCCTCGGTGGCGATGCCGGCTCGATCGGCGCCGCCGGCCTCGCCCGGCTCGATCACCGCCGCTCGCACAGTTGACAGTTGCCCGCGATGGGCTGCCAATGCCCCATCGCCGGACGTTCGCGGCGGGCATCACGCCCGCCGCTCACCGCATGTCCGCTGCGCTTCGCCATCCTGGCTGCGCTTGCTCCCATAGCCCGGCTCCCGGGGCACCGGCAGCCCCTCGCTGAGTCCAACACTCAACGGCGCAGCAGCGAACCCCACGGGCACGTGAGGCCGTGGCTGCGCCGGCACGGGCTCGCTGCAGGTCTCGGAGGCTCTCGATCGCCGGGCTGAACAGCGACATCAGGATCAACGCGCAGGAGTGATCCATAAAAAGCCGGCGCTTGCCGGCTCGGTCGCGTTCGGTGCCCACCTTCCGCAGCCTCGAGAGCAGAGGACGGATCTTCCGCAGGCACT
>JBJTDZ010000060.1:0-6677 GCA_046092585.1 Pirellulales bacterium
AGTGTCGGACTCAGCGAGGGGCTGCCGGTGCCCCGGGAGCCGGGCTCTGGGAGCACGCGCAGCCAGTATGGCGAAGCGCCGCGGACATGCTGTGAGCGGCGGGCTTGATGCCCGCCGCGAACGTCCGGCGACGGGGCACGGGCGGCCCCCGGCGGCACGCGCGTCAGCGGCGCGGCTTTGGCGTGTAGTGGCTGCAGCCGCCGTGCACCACGCGGTTCCAGCCATCGTCGATGCCGATCATCGTCTCGGCGCCCCCGAGAAACAGGGCCCCGTCGGGGCGAAGCACGCGGCGGACGCGGCCCACGAGCGCCGACCGCGTCGGCACGTCGAAGTAGAGCATCACGTTCCGCAGGAACACCACGTCGGCCAGCGGCAGCATCGGCCAGGTGCCGTTGAGGTTCATCGAGCGAAACTCGATCAAGCGGCGGCACTCCTGCACGATGCTCCAGCGTCCCTGGAGCGGACGGAAGTACTTCGCGAGGATCACCGGCGACAGGCCCCGGTTCGCCTCCAGGTCGCTATAAACGCCCTCGCGGGCCCGGGCGAGGATCGGCTCGGAGAAGTCCGTGGCGATGATCCGCACCCGCCAGGTCGCCACGACGTCGCGGAAGTGCTCGAGAAGCGTCATCGCCATGCTGTAGGGCTCCTGGCCCGTCGAACAGGCGGCCGACCAGAGCGTGAGTTGCCGCTCGGCAGCCCGACGCTGTACAAGCTCGGCGACGACCTGCCGCAGGGCCTCGAAGGGCGCCTTGTCTCGAAAGAACGACGTCTCATGCGTCATCATCGCGCAGAGCACGTCCTTTTCGAGCGTCGGATCGACGCCCTGCCGCACGCGGTCGATGAGCGTCTCGAGGCTGGGGATCTTGCGCTGCCGCACGATCGGCATCAGCCGGGCGACCACGAGATACTGCTTCGACTGGTCGATGCACACACCGGTGCGGCGGCGCAGCAGCCCGCAAAGCCATTCGAACTGCGGGTCGGCGACCTTCATGCGGCCTCGGGCGGCACTAGCCGCCGCGCCTCTTGAGCCGCAGGGCCACCTCGACGCCGACCTGCGATAGCGGGAGCACCGCATCGGCGAGCCCAGCCCTGACGACCTCGCCCGGCATTCCCCAGACGACGCTCGAGAACTCGTCCTGGGCGATCACGCTGCCGCCCGCGGCGACGATCTCCCGGGATCCGGCGAGGCCATCGCGGCCCATGCCGGTGAGCACGACGCCCAGCGTGCCTGCTCCCCAGACCCGCGCGGCCGTGCGGAAGAGCACGTCGGCAGCGGGACGGCAGGAGTTCTCGGGCAACGCGTCGGTGAGCCGAACCCGAGGCTGGGCCGCATCGCCGACGAGTTCCAGGTGCCGGCCGCCCGGAGCCAGGAGCACCTCCCCGGCACGCACGAACTCGCCGTCGGTCGCCTCCCGCACGGGCAGGCCACACGACTTCGCCAGCCGTTCGGCGAGATGCGCCGTGAAGAAGGCGGGCATGTGCTGAACCACGAGCGTGGGGACGCGGGCGTCGGGCACGAAGGCGGGGAGCACCTCCGCCAGCGCGGTCGGTCCGCCCGTCGAGACGGCGATCACCACGCCCTGGATGCGATCCTGGCGGGCGGGCCGCGGCGGCATGGCCGTGGCTCCCGCGGACCGCGTCCACCCCCGGCCGCCGGAACTGGCGGCCCCTCGCGGCACCAGCGCCTTGATGCGGCCGATCACGTCGCTGCGAATCCGAGCAGCCACCTCGGCGGCATCGAGCCCGGCGGGCTTCGCCACGTAGTCATTGGCGCCGGCGAGCAGCGCGTCGACCGTCGCCTTCGCGCCCCGCTCGGTGAGGCTCGAGAACATCACCACGGGGAGCTTGCCGAACCGGCGGCGGATCTCGCGAAGCGTGGTGATCCCGTCCATGACGGGCATCTCGACGTCGAGGAGCACGAGGTCGGGCCGGGCGGAGGGGATGGTCGCCAAGCACGCCTCGCCATTGACCGCCGTTCCCGCGATCCTCAGATCGGGATCGGCGCCGAGCGTGGACGTGAGGATGCCGCGGATCGTGGCAGAGTCGTCGCAGATCAGCACGCCGATCGGCTCCCGATCGGCTCCCCTCTCTGGCTCGGCGACCACACCGAGATCGACCAGCTTGCGTGCCAGGGCCGCCGCCGTGAACGGCTTCGCGAGGTAGTCGTCGATGCCGGCCTGCCGCGCCAGTGCGATCCGCTCCTGCTCGTGCTCCGTGGAGATCATCAGGATCGGCAGCCCGCGGTAGGCGGGCTCCTGCCGCAGCCGGCGCACGAGTTCGATCCCGTCCATCACCGGCATGTGCCAGTTGACGGTGATCAGGTCGGGACGGCCGGCCGCCGCGAGGACAGCGAGGGCCTCCTCGCCGTTGGCCGCCTCGGCGCAGTCGAACTTCAGCTCCACGAGCGTCCGCGCGACGATGCTCCGACTCGGCTTGGAATCATCGACGACGAGCGCACGCACGACGGGAGCCTCCTTGTCCCGACCGGCCGCCAGACCGGCCACGGTTCGACATCAGGTCTTCTTGTATTCCTCGACGAGCCGCTGCAGGGCCTGGGCCATGCGGGACAGCTCCTGCGAGGAGATCTGCGTGTTCGACGCCCCTTCGGCGGTGCTCTGGGCCGCCTGCGCGACCTGCACGATGTTCTCGGCGATCTCGGAGGTGCCCGTCGTCGCCTCGGCGATGTTACGGCCGATCTCGCCGGTCGTCACCGACTGCTCCTCCACCGCGGCGGCGATCTTGGTCTGCAGGCTGTCGATCTGCTCGATCACCTTGCCGATCTCGGCGATCGCCTCGACCGCCCGCTGGGTGTCGCCTTGCATCGACTCGATCCGGCCACCGATCTCCTCGGTCGCCTTGGCGGTGTCGCGGGCAAGTTCCTTGACCTCGCTCGCCACCACGGCAAAGCCCTTGCCGGCCTCGCCGGCCCGGGCGGCCTCGATCGTGGCGTTGAGGGCCAGGAGATTCGTCTGCTCCGCGATCGACGTGATCACCTTGATCACGGCGCCGATCTCCTGGCTCGAGCGGCCAAGGGCGGCCATGGTGCCCGACGTGGCCGAGGCCATCTCCACCGCCTTGCGGGCCGTGGTCGCCGCGTCCTGGGCATTCTTGGCGATCTCGTGGATGCTGGCCACCAGGTTGTCGATCGATCCCGCCACGGTCCGCGTGTTGCCGCTGACCTGCTCCGCGGCAGCCGACACGAGGTTGGCCTGGGCGGTCGTCTGCTCCGCAGCCGCGCTCATCTGCTGGCTCACGCTCGTGAGTTCCTCCGACGAACTCGCCAGGGCGTGCGTGTTGTCGACGATACCGCCGACGAGCGCCGCCTGCCGCTGGGCCTCGCGGGTGAGCCGGCGGGCGATGAGCGTCGAGACGGCGAGCACGGCAGCCGATGTGAGCCCGAAGACCACGAGCCCCAGCCGCCAGAGCCGCGTGACCGGCTCGTAGACCTCGGCCGAGTCGATCTCGGAAACCAGGGCCCAGCGGACATCGCCAGTGCCGCCGGTCGTGTCACGGTGGATCATCACCGGCCGCCACGACACGAGCGAGGGCACACCACGGTAGTCGGCGTCCTCGGCCGTGCCGCTCGTGCCCTCCTCGAGCGCCGCCCGGACGGCGACCGTGTCGACCTTGAACTTCGGGTTGACGATCGTGGTCTTCACGCCCAGATCCTCCGTGAACCGCGAGTCGCTGCGGAACAGCCGGTCGGGACCGACTGCATAGGTCTCCCCTGTCCGCCCCATGCCTGTCGTCTCCCCGATGATCGCATTGGCCTTCTCGATCGGGATCTGGAAGGCCACGACCCCCAGGAGGGTGCGGCCGTCGAAGATCGGCGCCGCGAGGAAGCTTGCCGGGTCGTTACACGACGGGAGATACCGCCGGAACTGGCCGTAGCCGACGACTCCGCGGCGGCCCGCGGACACAACCTGCTGGAAGGCCGCCGCAAGGCTCGACGTGGCTAGCGGCCCGTCCCGGAGTTGGCTGCAGAAGTCGGGCTCCTTCGCAACGCTGTACACCACGCGCGCCGATGCGGCGTCGATCAGGAACACGTCGGAGATGCCATACTTCTCGCAGAGTCCCCGGAAGAACGGGTGATACTTCGCATGAGCCGCCGAGAAGGCGGAGCCATCGTCGGCCGCATCGAGACGGACCTTCGATCCGATGGGATTGGGGTTCGTGCGAATGTAGAGATACTGTGCATAGGCCAGCACGTCATCGAGCGTCTGGCAAAGCGGCCGAACGTCGGCTGTCTCCCCGGCGCGCCGCTGGAACTCGGCGGTGAAGTCGCCGGTGTAGAAGGCCTCGAGTTCACGGCGGGCCGCCGCGAGAGCCTTGTCATCGACCTTGTCGTCGCGGAGCAGCGTCGCCAGACCCCCGGTGAAGTCTCGCAGTGCCTCCAGGCAGATCCGCCCCTCGGCGAGCACGGCCACCTGCTGGTGGAGCCCGTCGAAATACCGCTCCACCGCCTTCGCCGTCACGGCATTGACGGTGTCAAGTTGTTTGAACGACTGCTCGCGCAGGGCGGCCGACGAGGTGCGATAGCTCGTCATGCCCATGAAGGCCATGGGGATGAGCGACACGCCGAGCAGGGCGAGCAGCAGGGGGTTGGTGAGGAACGAACGCCAGCCGCCTGCGGCGGAATTACGATCTGCCATGGAATGCTCCCTGCCTCTCGAAGGACTGCGGCGTGGGCCGCGTCAGTGAATGAATCATGCACCAGGGATCGAGCAGGTGCACGAGCCGATCGGGGGCGGCGTACACCCCCGTCAGCGCGTCGCTTCCCGCCTCGCCCCCATGTTCGGTCGCCTGCTCGATCGCCTCGCCGGGAATCTCGACCACGTCGAGCATCTCGTCGATCACGAGACCGTACCAGTCGTCCTCGAGCGCGATCACGAGATGCGTGGCCCGCTGGGGCGGTGGCCGATCGATGCCGAGCGTGCCGGCGGGATCGACGACCGGCACGATGCGGCCCCGCAGATGAACCAGGCCCAGCACGCCGGCCGGGGCCCTCGGCACCCCCGTGACCCTGCCCGCCCGAAGCACCTCGACGACGCCGTCGGCGGGCACGGCGAAGCAGGCGTCGCCGACGCGAAACGTGCAGCAGCGGTGAAGCGATGTCGTCTGCATGTCAGGCCTCCAGCATGGCGTGCCGCCGCACGGCACGGAGGTCGACAACTTCGGTGGCGATTCCGCCGAGCGACAGGATGCCGGCGACGCCGGCCCCCGAGCCGGGCTGCAGCGGTGATTCGGCAGCCAGCACATCGAGGATCGTGCCCACCGCGAGCCCCACGCCGCCGTCGCCCCCGTCGATGACCACCACCTGGACGCTGCCGGCCGCGTTGCCGGACGCCTGCCCGAGCAGCGCATCGACGTCGGCCAGGGGCGTGAACCGGTCGCCGCGCCTGACCACGGCGCGGTCGCCGACGATCTGCACCTTTTCGCGGGCGTACTGTTCGAGACGCACCACGTCGCCGAGCGGCACCGCGACCCTCCGGCCGGCCCCCGTGCCGCAGACGAGGTAGCGGTCGGTGATCTCGGTGGGCGGCGCCACCGCGTCGTCGGGTTCGCGGTCGACGTGGGGGATCCGGGCGATCCGCTGCAGGCCGCGGAGGTCGAGGATCAGCACCACGCCGCCGTCGCCGAGCACGGTGGCCCCGGAATAGAGCCCGAGGCCGGCCAGCAGGCCGCCGATTGGCTTCACGACGATCGTCGACAGGCTGGCGGAGTCGAGGAGATCGCGGCAGCGAAACTGGTCCGCCCGCGACTGCATGCCGTCGACCACGAGGCCAAACTCCCGGTCGTCGACGCGGACCAGCACCACCGTCCCCTCGTCGCGGCAGGCGGTCGTCGTGCGAATGCCGAGAAACTGGTCGAGAAACAGGATCGGCACGAGCCTCCCGCGCACCCGCATCACGGGCGCGTCGACCAGACCTTCGATCCTGGGGCCGTGGCGATCCCGCGTGACGGGCACGAGTTCGCCCACGGCCGACTGCGGGATCGCGAACCGCTCGCTCCCGCAGCGCACGACGAGGGCCGGCATGATCGCCAACGTCAGCGGCACGTGCACGCGGACGATGGTGCCGGTGCCCGGTGTGCTGTGGATGTCGACGGTGCCGCCGATCGCCTCGATGTTGGTGCGGACCACGTCCATGCCCACACCGCGGCCCGACACGCTCGTCACCTGCGCTGCGGTGGAGAATCCGGGCTCGAAGATGAACTGCAGCACGCGGTCGGGCGCCATCGCCGCCGCCTCGGCAGCCGACACGAGGCCGCGGGCAACGGCCTTCTCACGGACCTTCTCGAAGGCGATCCCGGCACCGTCGTCGGAGACCTCGATCGTCACCCGGCCGCTCTCGTTGAAGGCCCGCAGCGAGAGCCGTCCCGCCCGCGGCTTGCCGGCCGCAGCCCGGGCGTCGGGGGATTCGATGCCGTGGTCGACCGCATTGCGGATCAGGTGCGTGAGCGGGTCGCGGATGCTCTCGATCAGCGAGCGGTCGAGTTCGGTGTCGGCGCCGTCGATGACGAGCTGCACCTCCTTGCCACACGACACGGCGAGGTCGCGAACCGTCCGGGGAAAGCGGCTGAAGACGTGCTCCACCGGCTGCAGCCGCGTCTTCACGGCGGTCTCCTGCAGGGCGTTGGTGACGGCGTTGATCCGCTGTGTGCAGGCCTGTACGGCG
>JBJTDZ010000061.1:0-17352 GCA_046092585.1 Pirellulales bacterium
CCCGGTGGCAGGTTTCCCCAACGGCAGAAACACTCGGCGTCACGACCTCGCAGCTCATGGGGCTGTTCAAGAAAGCCCCGATTGCTTGGGCGGCCGTGAACAAGCACCGGCTGGCCGTGGGCTTGCCGGCGCTCAAGTAGCCTGATTCGGATCACGTGCGACCGGCATCACCGGGGCGTTTCGAGTGAAGAAATAAGTGCGCGTACTTTTGACTCGATCAAATCCCGTACCTTCCGAAACTCGTCGGGCGACATCTCGCGGGGATCAGGGATGTGCCAATCTTCACGATGGGCGGCGAGCACGAGCGGGCATTCATCGCCGCACCCCATCGTGACGGCCACATCCACTGCCGTGCCGTTGAAGGTTTCCAGTCCCTTCGAAGTGTGGGTGGTCAGGTCATACCCGACCTCCTTCATGGCGGCGACTGCCTTGGGATTGATTCGGCCCGAGGGCCGAGAGCCGGCACTGGCCGCTCGCACCTCGCCTCCGCCGTGAATCGTGGCAAATGCTTCAGCCATCTGACTTCGATTCGAGTTTTCAACACAGACGAACAGTATGGTCTTCACGCGCACACCTCGTTGTCCACGGAACGGCAGCCACGCGACGAATGATAGAGCAACACCCGTTCTGTCGGTCCGGGTTTTCAGAGCTGGGGCATCTGGCCTTCCATGGTCACGCGGGCGGGTTCCGTCGCCGCGTGTGGGTCGGGCTTTCGCCGTGTTGCCGAGGGTGAAGCGGCCCCTTTGCCGACATGCCCGCGGCCGCGGTAGGCTCTCGAAACCAGGAGGTTTTCATGTCGCGCACCGCCCAACTCGCCCTCGTCGTCCTGCTCGTCACGCCGGCTTTCCGCCCCGCGGGGGCCGTCGAACCGCCACCGAACGCCCCGGCGACCGTGGGCTGGGACGCCGCGTCGGGCCGGCTGACCTTGCAGTACCACGGCTCGACGATCCTCCAGGCCGACGTGCGCGTCAAGGACGCGGCGGGAGCCGCGCTGTCCGGCGTCGCGGTGAAGCTCGACGAGTCGGGGCCGGCCGCCGCCGACGCTCCCGTCGAGCAACGGCTGACGCTGTCCTGCGGCGGGCTGCCGGAAGGCGGCCGGATCGTCGTCGCCGGCACGGTCGCGACCAGCGACGAGGGCTTCGCCGCGGAGCTGCCCGGTCCGGCCCAGCAGCGGTTTCCGCTGGTACGCACGAGCGTTGGCGCCAGCCGCAGCCTGCGGAACGACGCGGTCTACGACCGGCACTGGGACTGGGTGCTCGCGGGCCCCGCGGGAACGCGGATCCAGCCCCGGTCCGCCACCACCGGTGCGGCCTTCTCCTGGGAGAGCCGCGGGGCCGAGGTGGGCCTGGTGTTTCGGCCGCGGTATTACCAGAAGCACCGTGAGATCGCGAACTTCACCCCCTGGACGTACCGGGTCTGGAAGGGTCCGGTGACCGGCTACTGCACCTGGTGGGCCTACCGGCACGGCTTCACGGAGAAGACGCTCGACGAGCTGCTGGCCGTGTTCACCGCGCAGCGGCTGCCGGACTTCGGCTATCGCTACGTGCAGCTCGACGACACCTACCAGATCGGCAACGGCAGTTGCCCGCAAAACTGGCTCACCTGGAACGAGAAGTTCCCGGGGGGCCCGACGCGGGCCGTGGCGTCGATCCGTGCCGCCGGCATGGAGCCCGGGGTGTGGGTGCATCGCGTGCACCGCCCCACCGACCCGCACGTCGCCGACATCGGCCGCGAGCATCCCGACTGGTTCGTGAAGAAGGAGGACGGCGAACTCTACGCCGAGGGGGGCTTCTACCTGCTCGACACCTCGAACCCCGCGGCGGTCGAGGGGATGGCGCGGAGCCTGTTTCGCGAGCTCGCCAAGCAGGACTGGGACTACGTGAAGATCGACGGCGCCGGCGACCTGCTCTACAACTACCGCAACCCCAAGAGCGCGGCCCACTTCGCCCGCACGGGCGGCAGCCCCGAGCAGTCGCTCCGCGACTGGGACGCCGCGGCCCGCGAGGCGCTCGGCCCCGACGTCTACATCCTCACCTGCTGGGGCGTGCATCCGGGCCTCTGCTCCGTGGGGCTCGTCGACGGCTGCCGGCTGGGGAGCGACGGCTTCGGCCCCGCCGGCCTGCAGAAGTTCAACTCCTGGAACGGCGTCGTCTGGCGGAACGACCCCGACCACTGCGACATCCTCGCGGAGCCGCTCCCCGAGAAGACGTTCATGCGCACGTTCAACGTGGAGCAGGCGCCGGCCGACGCGATCGAGCAGCCGACGCTCGTGTCGCTGGCCGGAGGCGTCTTGCTGGTGAGCGACAAGGTCGAGGCCTACCGCGATGACGCCGCGATCGAGGGGATGAAGCGGGCGGCGCCGGTGCTGTTCACCGTGCCCGGCCAGCTCTACGACTACGGCGGCCGGGCGAATCGCGACCACGGCGCACCGCTGCGCGGCGGCGAGGCTCCCTGGTGGCTGATGGAGATCGACCGGCCCTTCGACCACTGGTCGGTGCTGGCCCGGTTCAACTGGCGGCGGGAGGCCCAGGGCTGGAAGCGGCCGGGAGCGGATGCCCAGGAGGTGGCGTTCGCCGACCTGGGGCTCGATTCCGACCGCGAGTACCTCGTCAGCGAGTTCTGGACCCAGCGGTTCCTGGGGAGCTTCAAGGGCGGCTTCACGGCCCCGCCGCTGTCGGCCGCGGAGGCGGTGCAGGTGTTCGGGATCCGCGAGGCGCGGCCGCATCCGTGGGTGCTCTCCACCACGCGGCACGTCACGCACGGGGGCGCGTGCCTGCGAGACGTCCGCTGGGATGCCGCGATGAACCGGCTTTCGGGAACCAGCGGCGTCGTCGTCGGCGATCCCTACGTGCTCACGGTCCACGTCCCCGCGGGCTGGAAGCCGGCCGCGGCCACGATCGACGGGCGGGAGGCGGCGGTCGCGGCCGACGGGCAGACGGCGGCCATCCGGCTCGTCCCCGGGGCGACCGGCGACGTCGAGTGGAGCGTCACCTTCACCCGCTGACGGCCCCGGGCCGAACCCTGCCGGGGATCACTTGGTTTCCGGTACGGCGTTCTTCTCGGGGGCGGTCCACGGCTGCGCGATTTTTTCGCGCACCTTCTCGGGCGTGGCCTCGCCATTGTCCGTGGCGCCGTCGAAGGCATACCAGTGGGTGGTGGTGGCGTAGTCGTTCCTGGTATTCGGCTGCCAGTGGTAGAGCTCCATGTCGAGCTTGAACCCGGTCTTGAACGGGATGCGGTCGTGGACCCTCACCCGTCCGTTGGTGGTGTGGCCGACGCTCGAATTGCCTTTCGCCATGGGTTGGCAGTGGAAGGGGTTGGAGAAGGGGGAGCCGCCGTTGAAGGCGTAGCCGTAGTAGTCCTCCGAACCGGTGCCGAAATGAGACGGGAAAGCCTCCCCGTCCACGAAGATCTTTTCGTCGCCCTCGCCCCACCACGGGCCGAGGCTTCCCTGCGTCGCGGGGCGGTTGTAGAGCGACAGCGAATCACCCACGTAGACACCCTTGCCGGCAATGGTCACATAGTTCCAGTCCGCGATGAACTCCGGGTCGCTGTTGCTGCCGAACCGGACCAGATTCTCGCCTCGCCACGCGGTGTGGAAACGCATGGTGCGGTCCGTCCAACGCCAATCGGCGATGCCGATGTCGGCGAGCTCCACCTCGACGGGTTCGTCGGTTCCCTGGTTGGTGACGCGGATCTCCGCCGATTCCCTGAACGGCATGGGCCACCAGCAGGTCATCCAGCCGTCCTCCTCCGCCATGCGCCACCAGTCCTTGAAGGGGTTGAGGCCGGGGCCGCTGCCGAAGAACTCGCCGACGGGTGCGGCGACGGTCTGCTTGCCATCGAAGGAAGCGGTCAGGATCGTCGAGCGCATGGCCTGCGGGAGGTCGGTCGCCTCGAGCCGCACCCGCAGCACGGCGATCGCCCCCGTGCCGGTGACCGTGCGGGTCATGGCCTGGCCGGGCGCCAGGGTTTCCTTGCCGCCCTTCACCGTGCGTTGGATGGGAAGGACGTTGAGTTCCGGTTGCATCAGTTCCCGCCCGACCTTGGCGATCAACCCGCGGTTGGCCTCGAGGTCCTCCAGGGTCAGCGACTTCACCGCGGTCCCCGCGGGATATTGCACGTAGTTGATGTTGTAAAACAGCGACTCGTTGGCGAAGGGGGGTGCCGCTGTGGTGAAATCCGCATCGGCCTTCTGGCTCTCGAAGGTGATCCGGCAATGCGAGCCGAAGGGGATCGGCAGGAAGAGGTTGCGGCCGCCGCTCACGATCGTCGCCAGCGGCGGGCCGGTGAGGATGCCGCCTTCGAAGCCTCCGACCAGCATTTTGCCCTGCCCCGCAACGAGCGGCTCGGCAGCCCCGTCCAGATAGATGCGGATCGTGCCGGCGTTGTGGAACTGGGTCAGCCACCAGCGGGTGACGACGCCCGGCCCGTCCACGTCCAGCATGATCCATTCCTTGCGGCCGCTCACGTCGACGCTGCCGTAAAACTGATCGAAATCGCCGCCGGCGAACCAGTCGGGATTGCCCGGCGTCTTGGACCGCCGGTTGAAACTGCTGGTCTGCTTGCAGGTGAATTCGGGCTCCGGAAACTCGGCGATCTTCGTGCGATCCAGCATGTCTTCCAGCAGGCTGCCCAGATGGATCGGCTCGTCCGCATCAACGCCGGCGGCCGCCATGATCTTCTTCATGCGCTCGACGACCTGCGGATTGTCGGCCGCGAGGTTCTTCGACTCGCCCGGGTCGGTTTCGAGGTCGTAGAGCTCGAGGCGGTTGCCGCCAGGGTTCCCGACCGCCTTCCATGAGCCCGCCCGAACCGCCTTGGTTCCGGCGTATTCCCAGTAGAGGGCTTCGTGCTTCATCTGCCGGCCGTCGTCGCCCACGAGCGTCGGCAGATAGCTGATGCCGTCGATGTCCGTCGGCTGCTCGAGGCCTGCCGCCTCGCACACGGTGGGCAGGAAATCCCAGGACGCCGACACCAGCCCGGTTGTCGCGCCCGGGCGGATCCTGCCCGGCCAGCGCACGATCAGCGGCACGCGGATGCCGCCTTCATGAAGGTCGCGTTTCATGCCGCGGAAGGGGCCGTTGCTGTCGTTGAAGGCGGGGTCGCAGCCGCCCTCGGCATGCGGGCCGTTGTCGCTGGTGAAAAACACGATCGTCTTCTCGTCGAGCCCGAGTTCCTGGAGCTTGGCCAACAGCCGGCCCACGTCCGCGTCCAGCCGCGAGATCATGGCCGCGTGGCCCTTCTGCGGTTCGGGCCAATCCAGGTCCGCATAGTCCCCCAGCGACGGCACCTCCATCCCCTTGTCGCCGGCCTCGTTGTTGGCGTGCGGCAGGTTCGTCGCGAAGAACAGGAAAAAGGGACGCTCCCTGTTGCGCTCGATGAAGTGGATCGCTTCGTCGGCGCAGAGCGCCGGCGCATACTGCCCGCGCTCCACCGCCACGCCGGAGCCGGCGGCGCTCGGCGCGGCGAGCTTGTTGCCGGGCAACGGCACGCGCTCGTCGTTGCGGAAGAGGAACTCGGGGAAATAGTTGTGTGCGTGGCGCTGGCACAGGTAGCCGAAGAACTCGTCGAAGCCCTGTTGGCCGGGCACGCCCGGAGAACCGGGTCCGCCGAGTCCCCACTTGCCGATCAGGGCGGTCGCATAGCCGGCCTGCTGCAAGCGCCCGGCCACGGTGACGGTGCCGGCCCGCAACGGCGCTTGCCCCATGGGCCGGACCTCCTGATTGTTGCGAATCTGGCAGTGCCCGGTGTGCAGTCCGGTCATCAGGGCACACCGCGATGGCGCGCACACCGGGCTGCCGGCATAGTGGTCGGTGAAGCGCAGACCCTCCGCCGCCAGCGCGTCGATCGCCGGCGTCTTGATCCGTTTCTGGCCATAGCAGCCGAGGTCGCCGGAGCCGAGGTCGTCGGCCAGAATGCAGATCACATTGGGCTTGTCACCGATTCCCGGTGGGGCCGCCGACGCGGGGGCGGAGACCGCCGGGGCAAGTGCCAGCATGGCCATGCCCGTCAGCAGCAGCGTGGGCTGGAGCGATGCACACAATGTCAGGTTCATGGTCGGCTCCATGGGCTCATGGTTTTTTCTGGGAGGCCATCCGGGTCACCCGGAAGCTCATGACAAACACCCGGGCTTGCGGCGAGCTCGCGTCGCGATCCGCGGACCGGCAGAACCTGGCGTCGCTGAACCAACTGCTGCCGCGGTTCACGCGGATCGAACCCTCCGCCGGCCCCTCCGGGTCATTCTCCGGCGACACCTTGTAGTAGCCCTCCGTATACCAGTCGGCACACCATTCGTGGGCATTGCCGATCATGTCGTGGAGCCCGAAGGCGTTCGGGCGAAAACGCTCCACCGGGGCCGTGAAGACGTGTCCGTCCGGTGCGTCGATCGCTTCCCAGGCGGGGAACGTCTCCTTGGCGGTCTTGTCGGCCACGTTGCCCACCTGCACCAGCTGCTTGTCGTCGTCGCCGTGGTGGTAGGTGGTCGTCGTCCCGGACCTGCAGGCATATTCCCACTGGGCCTCGGTCGGCAGTCGGTAGGTGTTGTCTTCCTTGCGGCTGAGCCACTCGCAAAACGCCACCGCGTCGTTCCAGCTCACATTCACCACCGGATGCTCGTCCGTCTGCCGGAAGCCCGGATCGCGCCAGTTGTATTCCGGCTTCTGGCTGAAGGTTTTCCCATCGAAGCCCCAGCCTCCCAAGCCGTCCTTTTCGCCATCCGTCTTGTAGCCGCTGTCCGCAACGAAGCTGCGGAACTGTCCCACGGTGACCTTCGACACGCCCATGTAGAACGGCGTGGTGATCCGCACGAGGTGCTGGGGCCCCTCGTCGACTTCGCGGTTCTTTTCCGCTCCCGGCGAGCCCATCGTGAACTCTCCGGAGGGGAGCAGGCGGAGCTTCATCCCGATCGAGTTGGTGATCTCGCGGGCGTCGTCTTCGGCGTTTTGGGCCATGGCCTGTCGGGCGGGAACGCCCGTGGCCAGGGCCAGCAGGGCCAGGCTCGCCAGGAACGGCATGGGATGCAACAAGGTCGTGGGTGTCATGCTCAGGGGGTCCTTGCGCGCTGGCCGGGAAAGCGGAGGATCGTGAAGGAGCCGGCGGGAAATGTGTAGTCGCCGCTCCCATCCCGCAGGCGGAGCGCGTCGGGGACGGTTTCCGGCACGATCCGCGCGGGTTCTTCGGCGGTGTTGGTCCCGTCCGGGGGGCCGACGAGCTGTACGGCCTCCGCGGTCGGCTCGGGAGGGGTGAAGCCGGCGATGACAATGCGTGCCGGCACCGGTTCCCCGGAAGCATTCAACACCTGGAGAACCAGCGTGCCGCCGTCCTCGCTGCGGGTGGCGGTGACGTCCAGCGGCGATTCGGTGCCTTCCACCCGGGCGGACACGCAGAGCGGCTGGTAGTTCCGCGAGACCATCTCGGTCACATGACCGGGAGGCTGGAGCCAGACGTGCGACGGATCGAGGAAGAGCAGCCCCTGGTTCCAGCCGTTGTCGTTCTGGCCGTCCGGTTGCAAGCCGTTGGCCGCGCAGAGGATCGGGATTCCGAGCGTGGAGCGCTGGAAAAGGTTGAGCGCGCGGGCGTGTCCCAGGGCGCGCTTCATCGAGTGGTTGCCGGCGTTCTCTTCCAGCACGCAGATGCGGTGGTTGTCCAAGCCGAACCCCGCGAGCCGAGCGACGAAGCGGTCGAAGGCGGTCAGGTCCGGCTCGTGCGGCTTGTCGTTCCACACGTGCACGTCGAACCAGACCGTCTGGTTCCGTTCCCGGGCGAACTCGAGCAGCCGCCGGTAATGTTCGGCATGCTGGTCGATGTCTTGAACCGGATCCCAGTGCACGCCCACGATCAGGGTGATGCCGGGATCCCGCTCCCAGATCGCCCCGGCCAGCCGCGTGAATGCCTCCTCATACGCCGCGTCGACCTGCTGCTCGTTGCCGAGCTGGATGTACTCGAGCCGGTATGGCTCGGGGTGGCCGGCCTCGGCGCGTTTGCGGCCCCATGCGGAATCGGCCGGGCCGTTGACGTATTCGACGAAGTCGGCCATGTCCTGCGCCGATTCGCCGGTGTTGAAGCAGGGCACGCAGGCGAGTTGCGCCGCGTCGCAGAGGTCGATGAAATCGAGGATGCCCCAGCCGTTCGACGAATACTCGTACCAGGTGCCGCCATAGGGCGGTCGGCGGTCCCGCGGGCCGACCATCTTTTTCCAGCGGTATTCGTCGGATCCGTTGACCATCGCGCCGCCGTAGCGGAGCGCGGTGATCCCCTGCCGGAGCAGCCCCTCGACGACGTCCTTCCGGACCGGCAGGTCGTGGAAACGCCCCCAGGCTCCGGGCTGCAGGAAGGCGTGGCCCAGCACGACGGTTCCCGGCCGGGTGAGCGTGATGCTGAACCGGCCGGTGGAATCGGCGGCGGCCGGGGTGAGCACGAAGTCGAGCCGCTGCCAGTCCTGCCGCGCGACGGCGAGTTCGGTGCGGGCATGGAGCATCGATCCGTCGGCATTCTCCAGCGCCACCTGCAACGCGACCGGAGCGGCGTCCGCGCCGGGGTCGCGGCGCACCCAGACGTATCCTTCGTAGGGCTTGCCCGCCCGGAAACACATCCCCTGGCGGTTGAGCCCGCGGTTCTCGATGCCCACCGCTCCGGTGCCGCCGGTGAAGGTCAGCCGCTGGCTTTGGCTGCCGGTGAAGGGCGCGGCGGTTTCCACCGCAAACGCTCCCTCGGCGGAGCCTGTGCGGAACGGCTGCCACGAGCGCACGTCGGAACCGGCGATCTCGCGCCGCGGCGCCCGGCAGCTCACCGCCCCGGACAACCCGGCAAAGGCCGGAGTGTCGGCCGGCAGCCGCAGCGCAGCCTCTTGAAAACTCTCCCCGAAGACCATCTGGCTGTACAGCCCGCCGTAGATCTCGTGGTTCACATCCTCGATGCACGCGCCGGTGAGGTGACGCGACACGGGGTGCAGCACCTGGTCGGCCTGCACGGTGATCCTGGTCTCCGCCGCCGGGGCTCCTGCCATCGCGGTGACCAGCAGGGCGGTGAGCAGTGCCATGAGCAACGATGGTTTTTTCATGGCGAATGCGGGATGGCCAGTTGGTCGGGGACGGGGTCTATGTCGGCCTCGTGGGCGGCCATGGCTTTTCGCAACCGCTCCACGATATCCGGGTGCCGGTCCGCGACGTCGTACGCCTCCGCGATATCCTGCTCGACATTGTAGAGTTCGGGAGCGGTCGGCGGTTCCGCCCGCCAGTACTCGACCGGGTGCCGCTTGCCGACGTGCAGCTTCCAAGGCCCCTCGCGGAACGCCTGCACGGTTCCCAGCGTCCAGTATGCCATGGACTTCCGCGGGCTTCTCCCGGTGCCCAGCAACGCGGGCGAGAGGTCGAGGCTGTCCAGCTTCCGGTCGGTCGGCAGCGGCGCGCCGGTCAGGGCCGCCACGGTTGCCAGGAGGTCGGTCGCACAGCCAAGGTCGCTCACGACCGATCCGGGCGGGATCCTGCCCGGCCACCAGAAGATGGTGGGGGCGCGCTGACCGCCTTCGAACGTCGTCCCCTTGCCGCCGCGCAGGGGCCCCGGGGAACCACCGTGGGTGCGGAAATGGAGCCACGGGCCGTTGTCGGAGCTGAACATCAGCAGCGTGTCGCCCTCGATGTTCAGTTCCTCGAGCGTGGCCATGAGCCGCCCGACGCTCCGATCGAGTTCCTCGACGACGTCCCCGTAAAGCCCGCGGCGGCTCCGGCCCCGGACGTCTTCGGCACAGAACAGCGGCGCATGCGGCATGACGTAAGGCAGGTACACGAAGAAGGGTTCGTCCCGGTGTGTCGTGATGAAATCGACGGCCTTTTCCGTGCAGCGCCGGGTGAGCGTCCGCTGGTCCACGGGGCGTTCGACGATTCTCTCGTCCTGCATCAGGGGCACGCGGTAGTGGGCGAAGTCCGGCATGTAATCCGGATCATTCCCCGCTTCCGTGAAGTAGTCCGGGCCCCGGCCGTCGAAGTCCATGTCGTTGGAGTACGGGATGCCGTAGAAGGTGTCGAACCCCTGGGCGGTCGGCAGGAACCGCGGCAGATGCCCCAGATGCCATTTGCCGAAGCAGCCCGTCGCGTAGCCCTTCCGCTGGAGCAGCTCGGCGACGGTGATTTCCTCCGGCGGCAGTCCGCCGCCGGAGTCCGGCAGAAGCACCGCGGCCTTGGCGGAACACATGCCGTTGCGGACCGGGTATCGGCCGGTCAGCAGGCCGGCACGGCTCGGCGTGCAGAGCGGGGAGGCGGCGTAGAACTGCGTCCATTTCTGGCCCTCCGCCGCCAAGCGGTCCAGGTTCGGGGTGCGGATGGTCGGGTTCCCGAAGCAGCCGAGATCGCCCCAGCCCATGTCGTCGCAGAACACGACGATGATATTGGGTTGCGGGCGGGCCTCACCGGCGCAGGCGAGAGGTGCCGGCACCATGCCGATGAACAGGAACGAAGACACGAGAGCGAGGAGCCGCTGCATGGCTGGTGTGCGGTGCATTGTCGTTGTTCGTGCTTTCCGTCGGCCCGTGGTTCAACGCGGAATGTTATACGGCTCACGTGCGACCCGTATCAGGCGGGCCGGAGGGCGCGTCTTTCGCCGTCACACGATCCTCGCGAGCACGAGCACGCCCGCGAGGCCGACGAGCGACACGATCGTCTCCATCGCCGTCCAGCAGCGGAACGTGTCGGGAATGCTGGCGTTGAAGTATTCCTTGAAGAGCCAAAAGCCCGCGTCGTTGACGTGCGAGCAGGCGAGGCTGCCCGAGCCCACCGCCAGCACCATGAGGTTGGGGTCGACGCCGTGAACCGGGTCGGCCACCAGCGGCGCGAGGACGCTCGCCGCCGTCAGGCCGGCCACGGTCGCCGAGCCGACGCACACGCGAATCGCCACCGTCACCAGCCACGCCAGCACGAGCGGGTCGAGGGCCTGGCCCGCGAAGGCCGCCGCGATCTGCTTGTCGACGCCCGTCGAGACGAGCACCTCCTTGAACGGCCCCGCTCCCGCCACCACGAGGAGCACGGGGCCGACGTCGGCGAGCGCCGCGCCATACGTGGCCATGACCGCGGCCAGCGGCCGACCGCGGGCGGTGCCGAGAGTCACGGCCGCCACGGCGAGCGTGAGCAGCATCACGATGTCGGGGTGCGTGATGAAGCGCAGGAGCGGCAGCCCCGCGGCCGTCCGCGGTGCGGCGATCTCGACGGCCGTCGATCCCACGAGCAGGATCGCCGGCAGGAGCGACGTGAGCAGGCTCGTCCAGATGCCGGGCAGTTGATCGTCGGGCAGTTCACGGGCGGAGAGCCCCGCCAGCGGACGGGCTTCGATCCGTTTCAGAAACCGCGCGAAGACCGGCCCGGCCAGGATCAGCGCCGGCACGGCGACGATCGTGCCGTAGAGCAATGTCAGGCCGAGGCTCGCGCCGAACTGCTTCACGAGGCCGGTGGGCGCCGGGTGCGGCGGCAGGAGACCATGGGCCACGCTCAGGGCCGCCAGCGCCGGCACGGCCACGGCTACGGCCGGCAGGCCGAAGCGGCCGCTGATCGCGAACACGATCGGCACGAGCAGCACGAAGCCGACGTTGTAGAAGAGCGGGATGCCGACGATGAAGCCGGTCGCCGCCATCGCCCAGGCGATCCGCGAGGTTCCGAAGAGCTCCACGAGCGTCGTGGCGATCCGCTGGGCGGCTCCCGAGTCGACCACCAGCCTGCCGAGCATCGCCCCGGCGGCGATCACGATCGTCAGGCCGCCCAGAATGCCTCCCAGCCCCTTCTGCACGAGGGGCGGCACGTCGGCCGGCGGCACGCCGAGCGCGATCGCCATCCCGATCGACACGGCGAGGAAGGCGAGAAAGGGGTTGACCTTGGCCAAGGCCACGAGCGCCACGAGGGTGGCGATGGCCATGGCGACGATCAGGATGGTCATGGGTCGTGGTTCCTTGCGGTACGATTGTGGCATGACTCGCGCAGGACTCCAAGCCGACGAGAGCCGCTCCAGCCCTCGTGCGCTGGTTGTGATGGGCGTGTGCGGCGCCGGGAAGACCGAGATCGGACGGCGGCTGGCCGATGCGCTGCAGTGGACCTTTCGCGATGCCGACGATTTCCATCCGCCCGCGAACGTCGCCAAGATGCGATCGGGCACGCCGCTCAACGACGCCGACCGCTGGCCGTGGCTCGATGCTCTGGCAGCGGTCCTGCAGGACGCGGTCACCGGCGGTGGCACCACGGTCCTGGCCTGCTCCGCGCTCGCCCGGCGCTACCGCGACCGGCTCGGCCTGCCGCACCCCCTCGTCCGCCTCGTGCACCTCGATGACGCCGGCGGCGTGATCCGCCAGCGCCTGGAACGACGGGCCGGTCACTTCATGCCGAGCGGGCTGCTCGACAGCCAGTTGGCGGTTCTCGAAAGGCCGACGGCGGACGAGCGGCCCATCGTCGTCGACGTGGCGAGCGAGCCGGAGGCGATCGTCCGTTCCATCCTGGAATCGCTCGGCGGCAACGAGTGAGCGCTAGGCCAACACGTCGCGCACGACTTTCCCGTGGACATCGGTCAACCGGAAGTCTCTGCCCTGGAAACGATACGTCATCCGCTCGTGGTCGATGCCGAGCAGATGCAACAGGGTCGCCTGGAAGTCGTGCACGTGCACGCCATCCTTCGCGACGTTGAATGCCAGGTCGTCGCTTTCGCCGTAGCGATATCCCGGCTTCACGCCGGCGCCGGCCATCCAGAGCGTGAAGGCGTAGGGATGATGGTCGCGGCCCCACTTCGGGCGGTCGTTGATGTTGCCCTGCAGGAACGGCGTGCGGCCGAACTCGCCCCCCCAGATCACCAGCGTGTCGTCGAGCAGGCCGCGCCGCTTCAGATCCTGCACCAGGCCCGCCGACGGCTGATCGGTGTCTTTGCACTGCGTGTAGAGCTCGGTCGTCAAGGTGCCGTGCTGGTCCCAGCCCGCGTGCATCACCTGGACGAACCGCACGCCGCGTTCGGCCAGCCGGCGCGCCATCAGGCAGTTGTAGGCGAACGTGCCCGGCTCCTTCACCTGCGGCCCGTACAGCGCGAGCGTCTCCTCGGTTTCGTCCCGGAAATCGGTCAGCTCGGGCACGCTCGCCTGCATCTTGTACGCCATCTCATACTGAGCGATGCGCGTGGCGATTTCGGGATCGCCGTAGTCGGCCAGCTTCAACTCATTGAGCTGCGCGATGTCGTCGAGCCACCTGCGGCGCATCTCGCGACTGACGCCGTCGGGATTGTTCAGGTACAGCACCGGATCGCTGCCGCCGCGAAACTTCACGCCCTGAAACCGGGACGGCAGGAAGCCGCTGCCCCAATAGAAGTCGTAGAAAATCTGCCCGCACGTCGTCCCCTTGCTGACGCTCGTCAACACGCAAAACGCCGGCAGGCTGTCGTTGTCGCTGCCGAGTCCGTAACTCAGCCAGGCCCCCGCCGTCGGCCGCCCCGGCAGTTCGGCGCCGCTCAGAAAAAACTGGATCGCCGGCGCGTGATTCACCTGCTCGGTGTGCATGCTGTGAATGAAGCACAGTTCGTCCACGACCTTCGCCGTGTGCGGCAACAAGGCGCTGACCCACGCGCCGCATGTGCCGTGCTGTTCGAACGGCTCGATGGGCGCGAGCATCAGTTTGTCGTTGGCGCTGCCCGTCATCGTGCTGAACCGCTTTCCGCCGATGTATTCCGGCGGCACCGGTTGCCCGTGCGTTTTGACGAGTTGCGGCTTGTAGTCGAACAAGTCGCAGTTCGACGGCCCGCCGTTCTGGAACAAATAGATCACGCGTTTCGCCTTCGGTGCGAAATGCGGCAGGCCGTCGAGTCCGCCGACGCGGTTCGTTGGCGTTGCGAAGCCGTCGCGGGCCAGCAGGGAACCGAGCGCCGCGCCGCCGATGCCGGTGGCCGTCCGGCCGAAAAACTCGCGCCGCGTGACGTTCAGGGCATGTTGATGAAGCGGGTTCACGGTCACTCCTTCGTCAGCGCCTCGTCCAGATTCATCACGGCGAGCGCCACGCTCGTCCACGCGGCATGCTCGGCGGGGTCGAGCGATGCGTCGCGTTTCGATTCCCCGAGTGCGAGCAGCTTCTTCGCCGACTCGGCGTCGGCCGCGAACTCCTCGCGCGACCGCTGAAGCGCCCGCAGCAAAATCCCGCGTTCAGCGTCGCTGGCGCGACGGGCGAGCAGGCGGCGACAGACTTCATCGATGCGGGCCGCGTCATCCAGGTTTTCAGCCAGCAGCGCGCGCTCGGCGAGCACGCGGGCGGCCTCCACGAATGTCACGTCGTTCAGCGTCAGCAGGGCGTGCAACGGCGTGTTCGTGCGCAGCACCTTCACCGTGCACGTCTGCCGCGTGGCGTTGTCGAAGAACATCGTCGGCGCGATGATCCGCCGCCAGAATGTGTACAGGCTGCGGCGATACAGGGCGTCGCCGTGATCCTGCTCATACCGCCTGTTGCCGAACGTCGCCTCCTCCCACACGCCGCTCGGCTGGTAGCCCTTCACCGCCGGGCCGCCAAGCGTCGCCACGAGCAGGTCGCTTGCCGCCAGGGCCTGATCGCGAATCATGGCCGACGGCAGGCGAAACCTCGCGCCGCGGGCGAGCAGCCGGTTTTCCGGATCGGCTTCGACCAGCGCCGGCGTCACCCTCGACGACTGCCGGTAGGTGTGGCTCATCACGATCTGCTTCACCAGCCGCTTCACATCCCAGCCGTGCTCGCGGAAATCGACGGCGAGCCAGTCGATCAGATCCTGCTGCAGGGGAATCTCGCCCTGCACGCCGAAATCCTCCGTCGTCTTCACCAGGCCGATGCCGAAGAACAGCTGCCAGAAGCGATTCACGGTGACCCGCGCCGTGAGCGGGTTGTCGTCGGCGACGAGCCACCGCGCCAGCGCCAGGCGGTTCGCCGGCACGCCTTCCGAGAGCTGCGTGAACTTCTGCGGCACGCCCGCGGTCACCTCGTCGGCCGGATTGCTGTAGACGCCGCGCGTCAGGATGAACGTCTTGCGCGGCTGGGGCATGTCGGCCATGACCATCACCCTCACGCCGCCGCTTTGCGCCGCCGCGAGCGACTTTTGCAGCTCGTCGCGCTGCGCCACGAGCTTCGCGTACGCCGCGTCGGTCGCCCGATGCGCCACGGCGATCTGCTCGCGGTCCGCGTCGGTGCGCTTCTCGGGCGGGGTGCGGAGCGCGGCCCAATGGGCCGGCGCGGCACCGTCGAAGTTCGCATCGGGTGAACTCGTGGCGGAAAGCCGGAAGCGCCCGATGTTGTGCGAGGCGTGCGGCGAATCGTGTCGCATCACGATCGTGAGCGTGGCGCCTCGTCCGGCGGCGAGAGGCTCCGCGAGGCGGAACACGGCCGAATGGTCGCGATCGATCGGCTTTCCGGGCCACACCGCCCAGCCGCTGCCATCGTCGCCGTCGAGCGTCTTGCCGATGGCGTGGCCTTCCTGCTCGAACGTTGCCGCGCCCGACGCGATCTTCACCGGCGCAGGCTTTGCGTCGCCGGGCCGCTGCACGCTCACCTCGAATTCGGTGAGCACAAGATTGCCGGAGTCCGATCGCGTCAGCCCGCCCTGCGTGTGGCTTTCGTGCCGCAGGGCGTCGAGCCGCAGCGCGGTGATCACGTCCACGTCGCTCGTCAGCGTCAACGTATACGTGTCGTTCCGGGGATTCTCGCCCGACGCGAAAATCGAGCCGTCGTCGAGTTGCATCAGCGACTGATGCGCCGCCTTCATCTCGACGGGCATCAGCGGTCGCCACGACGGCTCGCCGCTCGCGGCGAGTGCCTGCCTTTCCCATTCGGCCTGGGCGCCGGCGATCTCCGCGGCCCGCTGTTTCATCCGCTCGTCGAGCGTCGCGACCTGCGCCTCGATGTCCTTCGCCTGCGCGAGTCGCTGCGGATCGGGCGTGTCGAGCACCGGCGGCGTGTGCGGATTGCCGCCGCTGCCGTCGACGGGCGTCTGGTTGAAGAACGCGAACAGCCGGTAGTAATCGCGCTGGGCGAGCGGGTCGAACTTGTGGTCGTGGCAGCGGCAGCAGTTCATCGTCAGCCCGAGCCAGACCGTGCCGGTGGTTTCGGCCATGTCCATCACGTAGTCGACGCGGTTCTCCTCGGGAATGCGCCCGCCTTCGCCGTTGATCATGTGGTTGCGGCAAAACCCGGTCGCCAGTTTCTGCTCGATCGTCGCATCGGGGAGCTGGTCGCCGGCGAGCTGCCAGACGGTGAAGTCGTCGTAGGGCAGATTGCGATTGAACGCGTCGACGACCCAGTCGCGCCACGGCCACTGCGTTCGGTCATTGTCGCCCTGATAGCCGTTCGAGTCGGCGTAGCGGGCCGCGTCGAGCCACGCCCACGCCATCCGCTCGCCATACGCCGGCGATTGCAGCAGGCGATCGACGACTTTCTCGTACGCGTCGGCGGCCGTGTCGGCGACGAACGCATCGACTTCGGCGGGCGTGGGCGGCAGGCCGGTGAGGTCGAGCGTCACGCGGCGAATCAGCGTCTCGCGCGACGCCTCGGGTGCGGGCGAAAGTTTCCTGCTCGCCAGTCGCGCCTGCACGAAGCTGTCGATCGGATTGCGAACCGCCACGCCGTCGAACGCGGGTCCCTCGGGCACGGACGGTGCGACGATCGGCTCGAACGCCCAGTGCGTTCCCCATGGCGCACCTGCGGCGACCCAGCGCTCGAGCATTGTGACCTGCGCCGGCTTGAGCGGCTTCTTCACGTCGGGCGGCGGCATGATCAGCTCGGGGTCGTCGGTCGTCACCCGAGCGAGCAGTTTCGCCAGGCCGCCTTCGACCTCGAGCGCCGCCTGCGCCCCCTCTTCCGTATCGAGCCGCAGGTCGGCCTCACGCGAACCCTCATCGGGGCCGTGGCAGTTGAAGCAATGGTTCGACAAAATCGGCCGGATGTCGCGGCTGAACGCGATGGCCGACTCCTCTCCCGTTGCGGCGCGAGGCAGCAGCGTGGCGAGCACGAACAGCGAAACCAGGCGAACCAGTTTCATGAACGCGTCCGTGGTGTGAGGTCAATGGCGGGAGGCCAGGCGGGTCAACCCTCATTTTAATCGACTTCTGATCCGGACTGCCATTCGCAAAACAGGAATTTCCAGGCATAATATGTCCGGCACGACGTTTGCGGTCCTCTCCTTGGGTTACCTTCACCACCGCAAGAAACCCGATGATCACCCACGCCCCCAGTGTGCTGGATGCGAATCCCGGAAGGTCGGCCATGACACGGCCCGGGTTGGCGACATGCGTGATCGCGTTCGTCGGCCTCGGCCTGCTCGCCGGGAGCGGCCCTGTTCGGGCGGCGGACGACGTCATCGGGCCGGCGGGGCTCGAATCCCACGTCGCAC
>JBJTDZ010000062.1:0-9682 GCA_046092585.1 Pirellulales bacterium
CAGCAGCATCGAGCCGTTGACCGCGAGCCGGCGGGGGTCGAACTTCTGCTCACCGAAGCGAATGCCGCCCGCGATCAGGGCCACGCCGAGGCTGACGAGCAGGTTGGCGAGGATCGCTCCGGTGAGCGAAGCCTTCACCACCGGCGCGAGGCCGTTGGCAAGCGCCACACCGCCGATGATCAGCTCGGGCAGGTTGTTGAGCGTCGAGTTGAGGAGACCGCCCACCGTCGGGCCGAGGCGGGCCGCAAGTCGCTCGGTCGCATCGCCGATCAGGCCCACGAGGGGCACGATCGACACGAGCGCCGCGACGAACGCCGCGAGGGGCGGGGCTTCCCGCCACGCCAGCCCCAGGCACAGCGGCACGGCCGCCAGCAGCCACGAGCGTCGCGAGGTCATGGCCATGGTCCGGCGGCGGGCTGAGGTGGGACGACCGCCGCATTGTAAGGCACCCGCGTGCCCGGCCTACAGGCCCAGCGTGATGAGCACGCCGCAGGCGAGGATCGCCGCGCCGGCGAGGGCATGCGCATGCCGCTGCATCGCCGCCGCGGGCACCCATGCCGCGCCCTGCCGCAGCACGACGACGGCGGCGGCCATGGTGGCCACCGTCGCAATCGCGAATGCCGCCGCCACCGCTGTCGCCGCCCACCAGTTCGCCTTCGCGGCCGGAACCATCAGGAGCGGAATCAATGGCTCGCACGGCCCGAAGGCGAACACGAGGAACAGGAACCACGGTGTCCACGCGGGCGTGGTGGCGGCCCGGGCGGCCGCGTGCACGTGCAGGTGGGCGGGGTCGTGGGTATGCGGGTGGGAGTGGACGGTGCCGTCGGCATGCGCGTGGGCATGCTCGTGCGGGGTGCCCTGTGCTCTCGCCGCCCACACAAGGCCCCATGTCAGGTAGGCCAGACCGAAGCCGATCATCAGCCACGCGGCCAGGTCGCCCCGGAACGACTCGAGGTGTTCGAGTCGCATCACGGCCAGCCCGAGCGCCAGGCCCACCACGCCGATGACGACGGATCCGGCAACGTGCGCCAGCCCGCAGGCGGTCGTCACCCGCAGGGTCTTGCCGAGCGGCCATCCCCCGGCCCGCGACATGGCCGCGAAGGGCACGTAGTGATCGGGGCCAAGGAGCGTGTGCATCACGGCGATGGCCACCGCCGTGATGCAGAGGGTGAGCGTTTCGGCGGCGGCGTGGGCAAAGGGCATGGCGAACTGGAAGCCTGGATCCCCGCGGTTATGGTATGGGCAGTCTGGCCTCGAGATACCATGCACGCCATGAAGACCAACGGGGGCGACGCATCAGCCACGGGCCAGGCCTGCCGCACGTGCTGCTTCTGGCGGCCCGAAAAAAACGTGGGCGACGGTGTTGGCTGGGGACAGTGCCGGCGGATGCCCCCTGCCCTGCCGGCCGCCCGCGACGACAAACTGGCCCTGGTCGGCGTCTGGCCCCACACCGACGGCCGGGATTGGTGTGGGGAGTGGCAGCCCGCCGCAGCCCGGCCCGGCACCCAGCCCGGGGCCTGACGCCGGGTGTGGCGGGCCCTGCCCCCGGATCGACGCTGTTGTGGCCCGGGGAGGTAACTGGTAGAGTTTCTCTCGTTCGACTGACTCTCGTCCGCCCTCTCCGTCCGGGAACTGCGGTCTGTGCTTCGGCGATGGTCGACTGGTCGATGATTGGCTCGTGAACCAGTTCCCGATTTCTCGAGGTTGAGTTTTTATGTCTCGGAAGATTTACGTGGGGAACCTCCCATGGTCCACCACGTCGACGGATCTCGAAGCGATGTTTGCCCCCCACGGCGCCGTGCGGAGCGCTGAGGTGATCTCTGATCGTGAGACCGGTCGCTCTCGCGGCTTTGGTTTCGTCGAGATGGAGACCGATGAGGGTCTGCAGGCGGCGATCTCGGCCCTCAACGGGCACGAGATCAACGGCCGTCCGCTGACGGTGAACGAGGCCCGTGAGCGGACGCCCCGCGCCGGTGGCGGCGGCGGCGGTGGTCGCGGCGGCTACGGCGGTGGTGGCGGCGGCTACGGCGGCGGTGGCGGCGGTCGTGGTGGCTACGGCGGCGGTGGCGGCGGCGGCCGTGGTGGCTACGGCGGCGACCGTTACTAGTTCGCCCGTGTCGATTCTGACGTGAGAGCCGAGTGCTCCGCGTCGCGTGTCGTTCACAATCGCATCACGGGAGCCGGGGTTTTTGTCCCCGGCTCCCGTGAGCGTGTTACGATGATTCACGGTCGGCCGATGCCGGCCGTGCGTGCACCGACTGTCCCGTTTGCTCCGTAGAGAAAGTTCCGAGCCCGATGAGTTTCGCCGGCCCCCGCTCCAAGACAGCCAAGACTGCCCGCAAGAAGGCCAAGCCCCGCGCCAAGGTGAAGCGGCGCGATCCCATCTTCATCGATGGCGCCCGGCCGCGCCCGATGTACGTCGACTACAAGGATCTCGAACTGCTGGGCAAACTCGTCAATCGCCAGGCGAAGATCATCAGCCGGCGGAAGAGCGGTTGCACCGCCGCCAGCCAGCATGCGGTGACCCGCGCAATCAAGCGGGCCCGGTTCATGGCTCTCCTGCCCTACGTTGGCGAGTAACGCCCGCTCCGGGGGGCCGCGATGGGGCCGCTGACGACCCGCCGCCGCGTCGAGTTTCGCGATACCGACGCGGCGGGGATCGTGCACTTCTCCGCCTTCTTCTTCTGGATGGAGTCGGCGGAGCATGAGTTGCTTCGCGCTGCCGGTGTGCCCGTGGTCGACCGTGATCCATCGGGCGTCGACGCCAGTTGGCCGAGGGTGTCGGTTGCGTGCGATTACACGGCGGCCGTCCGCTTCGGTGACGAGATCGATATCGAGGCGACCGTCGAGTGCGTGGGGCGATCGAGCGTCACCTACGCGTTCGCCTTCAGCCACGCGGGCGGGGCGGTTGCTCGCGGCCGGGTCGTGGCCGTCCGCTGCCTGATGCATCCGGGCCGCAAGCCCGAGGCCGTGGCAATTCCCGCCGACATCGTCGACAGGCTGGCTGCCTTCCGCGCGGCCGGCTGACGGAGGACGGCTCGATGCTCGAGGCATGTGGCATCGCCAAGCGGTACGCCGACGGTGCCGTCGGGCTGCTCGTGCTCGACGACGTGTCGTTCGTGCTCGACCCCGGCCGGCGGATGACGGTGATGGGCCGCAGCGGCTCCGGCAAGAGCACGCTCCTGGCGATCCTGGGCGGCCTCGAACAACCGACGGCCGGCACCGTGCGGCTGGACGGCGTCGATGCGTTCGCCGGCGACGCCGCCGCGCGGGCCGCCTTCCGCAACCGGCGGATCGGATTCGTGTTCCAGGAGCATCACCTGCTCGAAGGCTGCACCGCGCTCGACAACGTGCTTGTGCCGGCGCTGGCGTTTGGAGGCGTGTCGGCAGATCTCGTGGCGCGGGGCACGAGCCTGCTCGAGCGGGTGGGGCTCGGCGGCCGGCTGGGCCATCGCCCCGGCCAACTCTCCGGCGGCGAGCGGCAGCGGGTGGCGGTGGCCAGATCCCTGCTCCTCTCTCCGCGACTGGTGCTCGCCGACGAGCCCACCGGCCAGCTCGATGCCCATACCGCCGCCGGGGTCACGCAGTTGCTCGTCGACCTGGTGACGGAATCGGGCAGCATGCTCGTGGTGGTGACCCACGACGATGCCGTGGCGGGGCTCGTGGGCGGCGTGCGGCGGCTCGTCGACGGACGGCTCTCGCCATGAGCGGGCCGGTGCGGTCGTTGCCCGGGCTCGCGCTTGCTCTCGCCCGTGCCTGGTGGAGGGAGTTGGCGGCCCTTGCGGCGTCGGCCGCCGTGCTGGCCACCACGATCGGCGGCGGGCTCGGCGTGGGCGACGCGATCGACCGGGGGCTGCGGCGACTCGCCGCGGCGCGGCTCGGCCGGATCGAGGCCGCCGTGATGGCCGACCGCATGGTACGACGCACCTTCGCCGATGACGTGGCCGAGGCGGGCGCGGGTCCGGGGCTCGGGGTGCCGGCCTGCGTGCTGCCGGTGACACTCGCCACGCGTGCCGGCGGGGCGGTGCCGGCCACGTTGCTGGCGACCGACGATCCCGCAGCCCTCGGCTTCACGCCCGCGCCACCGGCACTCTCCCCCGGTGCCATGTTCGTCAACGCGAGGCTCGCCGCCGATGCGGGGCTCGCGGCGGGCGATGCGGTGGTGGTGAGGCTGCCGAAACGCTCGGCCGTGCCGGCCGACATCCCGCTCGGCCGTCGCGATACCGACACGCTCGGCAGGCGGATGCCCGTGGCTGCGGTCATTCCCGACGACGGACTCGGGGGCTTCTCGCTGCGGCCTGCTCAGGTGACCGGGCCGCTCGTGGTGATGTCGCTCCAGGACGCGCAGACGATCCTGAGGCAGGGCGATGTCGTGAACGTGGTCTTCCTCGTGGGGCGGACCGCCGCGGGCGGTGCGGGTGACGGGCGAGGCGAAATCCTGCCGCGGCCCACGCTCGCCGATCTCGGCATCTCGCTCGCGACGGTCGCCGAGCCTGAAGCCCTGCGGCTGACGAGCGACAGGCTCGTGATTCCACCGGAGATCGATCGCGTCGCCGAGGAGGTGCTGCGGCCCCTCGGCGGCCGGCCGTCGCTCGCGTTTCTTGCCACCGACATCGTGCCCCTCGACGAGGACGGCAGGGCGACCGCGGCGCGGGTCCCCTACTCCACCGTGCTGGGTATCGAGGCCGCCTCGCTCCCTGGTGGCGATCTCGTCGATGCCTCGGGAACGGTGCTGGCCATGCCGCGGGACGACGAGATCGTGATCAACCGCTGGCTGGCGGACGACCTCGCCGCCCAGGGACGCCCCGTCGCGATCGGTGACCGGCTCGAACTCCGGTTCTTCCTGCCCGAGACGATCCACGGCCGGGTGGAGGAGGCGTCGGCCACGTTTCGCCTCGTCGGCGTCGCCGCGATGCAGGGCGCCGCCATCGACCGCTCGCTCGTGCCCGAGGTGGAGGGGGTGACCGACGAGGCATCGATCGCCGACTGGGATCCTCCGTTCCCGTTCGACGCCGCGCGGGTGCGAACGGTGGCCCCGCACGACGAGGACGACCGCTACTGGAAGGACCATCGCGCCACGCCGAAGGCGTTCGTGTCGCTCGAGGCGGCCCGCCGGATCGCGGCGGGCCGGTTTGGCCGCACGACGGCCTGGCACCTGCCCAGCCCGGCCGCGACCGAAACGCCAGCGCTCGCCACCGCGATCGCCGCGCGGATCGACCTGGCGCGGGCCGGCATCAGGATGGTGCCCCTGGCGGCCGAGGCGGCGGTGGCGGCGCGGGGTGCGACACCGTTCGGCCCGCTCTTCCTCGCCCTGTCGAGCTTCGTCACGGCCGCGGCGCTGCTGCTGGCGTGGCTGCTCTTCGGGCTCCTCGTTGCGGCGCGGCGGCGCGAGGTGGGCGTGATGGCGGCGCTCGGCTGGCCGCCGCGGCGGCTGGCACTGCTGCTCGTGGCGGTCGGCGGCGTGGCGGCGTTCGCCGGCACGGTGGCTGGCCTGCTGTTCGGGCCCCTCTGGGCACGCGGCTTGTTGGCCGCTGTGGCCGCCTCGTGGGACGCCCGAGTGGCCGGCGGCTCCGCGGCTGTCTTCACCGCAGCCCGTCCATCGTGGCAGGCCGCCGTGCCGGCCGCGGCGGCGACGCTCGTGCTGTCGGTCGCGGCGGTGGCGGCTGCCGCCCGGCGGACGGCCGCGGAATCGCCGCGGGCGCTGCTCGCCGGCGCAGCGCCGGTCGGGCCTCGTGGGGCGTCGCGGCGCGGGCGGATGCCATCTCTGGCGGGGGGTGTGGCCCTCGTCGCCGCGGCGTGCGGGGCCTTCGTCGGCCGGCGCGTCGATGCCGCGCTGGCGGTCGGGCTGTTCTTCGGGTGCGGCATCGCGGCGCTGACAGGGATGCTGGCCCTCATCCGCGGGTGGCTGGTCGCCCTGCGGCCGGCACCGGTGCGGTCGCTCGCCATGCTCGCCGCGCGGTCGGCGGCCGAGCGTCCGGGTCGTGTCTTCTCGATCGCGGCGACGGTCGCCTGCGGGCAGTTTCTCGTGGCCGCCGTCTCGGCATTCGCCGTGCGTCAGCCGTTCGATCCGCTCGACCGCGCCTCACCCATCGGCGGCTGGACGACGATCGCGACGTTCGCCGAACCGACCGCCATCGACCCCTCCGATCCGGAAGCCCGCGTCGGCCTCGGGCTCGCGGCCGCCGAGGAAGGAGCCTTGGCGGGATGCACGATCGTGCGGCTGCGGGCCAGCGGAGGCGACGACGCGAGCTGCACCAACCTCTACGCCGCCGCGCGGCCGCTCGTGGTGGGTGTCGGCCGCGACTTCATCCAGCGGGGTGGGTTTCGGTTCGTGGCCCAGGCCGCGAGTGGTGGCTCGGCGTCTGCCGAGGCGAATCCCTGGCGGCTCCTCGAGCGGCGGGCCGCGGCCGATGAGCCGGTGCCCGTGGTGCTCGACCAGGCCACGGCGCAGTGGGCGCTGAAACTCGGCGGCGTCGGCAGCCGGTTCATCCTGGCCGACGAGGCCGGCGGCGACGTGGCCTGCGTGATCGTCGGCCTGCTCGAGCCGGGCATCCTCCAGGGGCGGGTCGTCATGGCCGAGGAGGAGTTCCAGCGGCTCTTTCCCTCGCAGTCGGGCTACCGCGAGGCGCTCGTCGATGCGTCGCGGGTGGATGACACCGCACGTGCCGCGGTCGATTCCGGCCTGCGGAGGGCGTGGGCGGATGCCGGTGTGACGCTCGAGTCGGCCGCCGACCGGCTCCGGCGGCTGCTCGCGGTGCAGGAGACGTTCCTCGCAGGCTTTCAAACCCTGGGCACGCTCGGCCTGCTCCTGGGGACCGCCGGCGTGGCCGCGGTGATGCTGCAGGGTGTGGCCGAGCGGCTCGGCATGCTCGCCGTGCTGCGGGCGATCGGCTTCACGCTCACCCGGCTGCGGCTTCTCGTGGTGCTCGAGGCGGTCTGGCCTGTCGTGCTCGGGCTCGCCGCCGGAACGGCCGCGGCGGTGCTCGCGGTATGGCCGGCGATCGTCGATGGCGGCGCGGCCGTGCCGGTGCGCTGGATCGTGGCGACCTGCGGCCTGACGCTCGCCGTGGCCGCCGCAGCCGGCTGGGTGGCGGCATCACGGGCCGCGATTCCCGAGCGTCCGGGTTAGGAAAATTGCTCGGCGTGAGCCGCCGTCCTCGCGGTCGGGACCGTCGCCGACGAGGCCGGCATTCGCCTGAAGTCGCAGCCGGCGGTTTTCGGGCAGCCCGAGGGGGCGGCCCGTGCCGCGGCCCCGGAACGAAAAGCGGCTTTGCCCGTCGGGCGTCCGGCACGCTACCGTCTCTGCATGCACATCGCCGTGATTCTTCCGAGATGGGTCGGTGACGCCGTCATGGCCACCCCCGTGCTCCGTGCTCTGCGGGCGCACGTCGGGCGAGCCGCGCGGATCACCGGCATCATGCGGCCGGTGATCGCCGACCTGCTTGCGGACGGCGGCTGGCTCGACGACGTCATCCTCTACGACCGTCATGGCCGCACCCCGGCCCACCGCTTCGCCGCAGCGGCACGGGCCCTGCGGCAGGCGAGCCCCGACATGGCCCTCGTGCTCCCCAACTCGCTCTCGTCGGCCGGGCTCGCCTGGATGGGCCGCGTGCGGCGCCGGATCGGCCATGCCGGCCGGCGACGCCGCTGGCTGCTCACCGACGTGGTGCGAACCACACGCGACGAGGCGATCGTGCCGCCGCCCGTGGCCTACATGGAGATCGCTGCGGCTATCGGCGTGCCCCCCGGGCCGCTGGGCGTGGAACTCACCGCCTCGGCTGCCGACCTCGCCCGTGGTGACGCCGTGCTCGCCGACCTCTTTCCCGGCCGGGAGGGCCCGCTCGTGGTGCTCAACGACAACAGTTCCAACGGCACCGCCCGCGCCTGGGGCACGGAGAAGCATGCCACGCTCGCCCGCCGCATCGTCGCCGCCGTGCCCGACGTGCGGGTGCTGATGCACTGCGGCCCGGGGGATCGCGAGCCGGCCCGGGCCGTGGTCCGGCTCGCCGACTCGCCCGCGGTGCGCGGGCTCGGCGACGTGGCCGACCTGCCCGTCGGTCTTTCGAAGGCGATCTACGCCCGCGCGGCGGCGTCGGTGTCGTCCGACAGCGGTCCGCGGCACATCGCCGCGGCCTTCGGCGTGCCGACGGTCGCCTTGATCGGCCCCACCGATCCACGGCTCGGCCGATCCGACCCCGGGGGCTGTGTCGAGATCCGTCTCGACCTCGCCTGCGCGCCGTGCGATCGCGGCGAATGCCCGCTCGGGCATCACGACTGCATGCGGCTGATCGACGTGGAGCGAGTCGCCGACGCGGTGCTCGGCCTGCTCATGCAGGGTCGAGGTCCGGGGCGGGGGCACGTCGCGAGGCTGGCGTCGTGACGCCGGGCAAACCAGTGTGAAGCGGCCGCGACACGGCCACCGTGCGAGGAGACGAGTGATGATGCAGTTTCTGGGAATGCTGGGGGCGATCGCGCTGACGGCCGCCTGCTGGGGCGTGTACGGCCCGGTGCTCCACCACGGCCGGGAGCAGATGCACTCGCCGCTGCGGCCGTTCGTGTGCGTGGGCGTGGCCTACTTCGTGATCGCGGTCGTGGTGCCGCTCCTGCTGCTCGCGCGGGGCGAAAAGGGGGCCTGGACGACGAAGGGCGTGGTCTGGAGCCTGCTGGCCGGGGCGGCCGGGGCGTTCGGTGCGCTTGGCGTGATCCTCGCGCTGCATTTCGGAGGCAAGCCGATCTACGTGATGCCGCTCGTGTTCGGCGGCGCTCCCGTGATCAACACGCTCCTTTCGGCGGCGATGAACCGGGCGTTCGACCAGCTCAAGGCACCTTTCCTGGCGGGGCTGCTCCTGGTGATCACCGGTGCGGTGACGGTGCTCGTGTTCAAGCCGCAACCGGCCCCGCCCCAGCCCGCTGCCGTGGTGGCCGTCGACGGCGTCGCGCAGGAGGCTCCGGCACGTACGGTCGAGCAGCGGGCCGAGCGGATGGTGGCGGTGCTCCTGTCGATCGCGCTGGCGATGGCGTCGTGGGGGGCGTATGGACCGGTGCTCCATCGCGGCCAGGCGGGCATGCAGGGCAGCCGGCTGCGGCTTGAACACCAGCACGGTCACCGCCCCGGTGACCACCAGCAGCAGCCCGGCCAGGAACGGCGCCTTGAGCTGGTCGAAGGCCCGGTTCATCACCGCGGAGAGCAGCGTGTTGACGACCGGCGCGCCACCGAACACCAGCGGCATCACGTAGATCGGCTTGCCGCCGAAGTGCAGGGCGAGGATCACCCCGAGGGCGCCGAGCGCGCCGGCCACCCCCGCGAGCAGGCTCCAGGTCACGCCCTTGACCGTCCACGCGCCCGTCTCGCCGCGGGCGAGCAGCAGCAGCGGCACCACGATCGCGATCACGAAGTAGGCCACGCCCACGCACACGAACGGCCGCAGCGGCGAGTGCATGTCCTCGCGGCCGAAGTGGAGCACCGGACCGTACACGCCCCAGCAGGCGGCCGTCAGGCCGATCGCCGCCAGCATCCCCAGAACCTGCAGCATCGCCTCGTCTCCCGCGGTAGGTGGAACGCGGCCAGCATACCCGCGGGCCGGCTGGTGGCTGACGGCACGTCGCAGCCGGGCCACCGCTCACGCGGCGCCGGTCCGCCCGGGGCGGGGCTCGAGGATGCCGAACAGGGCCGCCGCCACCT
>JBJTDZ010000063.1:0-12190 GCA_046092585.1 Pirellulales bacterium
CTCCTGTCTGGTGCCGCTTCAAGACATCCCTCATCAAGCTCGTAGAGAAACCGCAGTACACGGGGCTCGAACTTCTCGAATTTGAGGCTGACCGGGCTCGCTCCCTTCAGCCCTCGCAGGTGCCCGTACGACACGAGCCGCCTCTGGACGTAATAGCCGTCCCCTCGTTTCGCCCGCCCGGTCTGCATGTGCAGGGCGTGACCGTCGTCCCCGTACATCAACCCCACGAACAGATTGACGAACTTCCCGTGGCGGCCCTTGGCCTTCTTGCGACGCTCTTTCGCGACCGCCGCCGCGTGAAACAGCTCGTCGGATATGACGCGAGGGTAGTAGTCGGCAATTGGCTCGCCGTCTGGAATCCTGGATCCCGCCCCGTCAAATCGATGCGGCTGTAATTCCCCGAGCACGGCCCGGTCGTTGAGCACTTTGGCGATGTAGGAACCGTTCCACTTCTTGGAGTGCCCGAGTGGCTTGAATCGCTTGTTCAGCTCGATGACTAGCTGGCGTTGCCCGCACCCCTCGGTTGTCCGCTGAAAGATGTACTCGATTGTGGGGACGGCCTGAGCTATCGGCTCGAATTTCTTGGCCTCCTCGTTCCATGCCAACCAAGACGGGCACCGGCGGAACATTGGCTCGCCGGATCGTGCCTTTTCCCGCTTTGCATGCCACACCGCTCCGACCCGTCGACTTTTCTCCTTGGACTGCTCGTGTGCCATGCACATCTGCAGCACGAGCGGGAGAACAACATGCAGGTCGTCGATGTTGTCCTCGCTGATCGTCTGCGGTGGATCGAGCGTCTGGATCGTGACGCCGGCCTCGACAAGCTCCACGAACGCCCGGTAGGCCTTCCGAGTCTGCTGCCTGGAAAAGCGGTCGAGCCGCTCAATGAGCAGAATTGAGCCCCTGGCAATCGGGCTGTCGGGCTTCTTGGCCAGGGAGATGAAGGCCCCGAGGGCACCCTTCTCTTCCAGGTTTGCCCCCCGGAAAGCAGATACGCCCAGATCGTGCAGCCGCAGCGAGCTGTCGAGCGTGTGTTCCGGGTGCTGGGCGAGCCAGTCGTCCCCGGCCTTCACCTGCCGGCGGACGCTGTCCCCAAGTTCCTGCTTTTTGCTGGAAAACCGTACGTAGGAGTAAACGGTCGCCATTGGGCCCTCCGTAGCCAAATGCCTGAAATTCAGGGCTCATTCTACTCTCGCTGGTAAATGCCTACAAGGGTGTGCTTTTCCTCGACGAACTGCCCGAGTTCAACCGCCGCACGCTGGAGGTGCTGCGGCAACCGCTCGAGGATGGCTTCGTTACGATAAGCCGTGCGAAGTCGAGCACGCGATTTCCGGCCGACTTCATGCTCGTCGCGGCCCTGAATCCATGTCCCTGCGGCTACCGTGGCGATCCCCGGCGGTCGTGCCAGTGCACCGCGCCGCAGGTTGAAAAATACATGGGCAAGGTGTCCGGTCCGCTTCTCGACCGGATCGACATCCACCTCGAGGTGCCGGCCGTCCCGTTTCGCGAGCTCTCGTCATCTCGGCCCGGCACGTCGAGCAGCCAAATGAGGGAGGCGGTGCTCGCGGCACGCATCCGCCAGGCGATGCGATTCGCAGGCGGCGGTGCGCGGTGCAACGCGAGGATGACCAGCCGCGAGATCCGTGAGCATTGTCGCATGGAGCCTGCCGCGGCCGAGTTGCTCCGGGCCGCGGTGGGCGATCTCGGGCTTTCGGCACGAGCCCACGACAAGGTGCTGCGGGTTGCCCGCACGGTCGCCGATCTGGACGCTGCCGACACGATTTCTTGCGGGCACGTGAGTGAGGCGATCAACTACCGTCTGCTGGACCGCAGTCTCTGGCAGTGAGCCGGGGCGTTGGCGGCGACGCGTTTCTCCGGCCGGACTCGACCGCACCTCGCGGCGATTGCGGCCGCGGCTCCGTCGGCGACGCGCACATCCCGTGCCGAACAGGATTGGCTGCACACCCCGCTGACGCGGCCGGGGCAAGCTGGGCAGGCTGCGCTCGCGGCGTTTGGCGTTGACCCGTTGGGGGCGGCCTCCTACATTTCGGCGGTCACCCTGAAACGAGCTTGCACAAGCCTGTTTTCCAGGGGTTCCGGAGTTTCCGCCGTGCCGCTTCTCCCCGCATCCCCGCCGCCACGCGACGACGTGAAGGAGCGGGTGCGCGAGGCGACTGACATCATCGACGTGGTGGGGTCATACGTGTCGCTGCGTCGTCAGGGCAAGGCCATGACGGGCCTCTGTCCGTGGCATGACGACTCCAAGCCGAGCCTCCAGGTCAACCCGGAGCGCCAAACCTACCGCTGCTGGGTGTGCGATGTCGGCGGCGACGTGTTCAGTTTCGTGATGAGGATGGAGAAGATCGAGTTCCGCGAGGCCCTCGAGCAACTCGCCGACCGGGCGGGGATCACGCTGCCCCGGGGCCGCGCAGGGCTGCCCGCCGACGACCGCGCCGCCCTCCGGCAGGTCATGGCGTGGGCGGCCGAGCGGTTTCGCGACTGCCTCCGTTCGTCTGCCGACGCCGATGCGGCTCGTCGATACGTGAGCGACCGGGGCCTTTCCGCAGCGACGGCGGATCGCTTCGAACTCGGGTTCGCACCGGCTGCCTGGGACTGGCTGCTGCGGCAGGCCGCGGCCGCGGGCATCTCCCGCGTCGATCTGGTGAGGGCCGGCCTCGCCATCGAGCGCGACGACCGCTCCGGCCACTACGATCGCTTCCGCGGCCGTGTGATGTTTCCGATTCGCGACCCGCAGGGCCGCTGCGTGGCGTTCGGCGGCCGCGTGCTGCCCGGCGAGAAGACCGAGGCCGCGAAATACATCAACTCTCCCGAGACCCCGCTCTTCTCCAAGAGTTCGATGCTCTATGGCCTCGACACCGCCCGCGAGGCGATGGCGACATCGCGTCGTGCGATCGTGGTGGAGGGCTACACCGATTGCCTCGCCGCGAGGCAGGCGGGTGTCGGCGACGTGGTCGCCGTGCTGGGAACGGCCCTCGGCGAACGGCATGCGAAGCTCCTCCGCCGATACGCCGACCGCATCGTGCTGGTCCTCGACGGCGATGACGCCGGCCGCCGCCGCGCCAACGAGGTGCTCGAGGTGCTGCTCGCGGAGCCGATCGACGTGCGGATCGCGCGGATGCCCTCCGGGGTCGACCCCTGCGAGTTCATCCTCGAGCGCGGTCGCGACGCCTTTGAACAGCTGATCGACGAGGCCTGCGATCCGCTCGACTACCGGATGGACGAGGTGCTCGCCGGCCTGCCTGCCGATGCAGGCGACGACCTCGCCCTGGCGTCGGTCGAGAGCGTGCTGGCGGCGCTGGCGGCAGCGTCACGTCGGTCGAGTCTGCCGCCGTCGCAGCGCCGGCTCCGGGAAGACCAGGTGCTTGGGCGTCTTGCCCGCCGCTTCGGCCTCTCGCGCGATGCCCTGCGCACGAGAATGCTGGAACGCCGCGGCGGCGTTGCGGAGCCCGGGCCCGCGGAGGCGATGCGGTCGACACGGCTGCCAGCCTGGGATCGCGAGGTGCTCGAGGTCCTCGTGGGGGTTCCCGACAGCGTCGGCCTGATCGTGCGGGAGGTGCGGCCCACCGACCTGGAAACCGACGTGGGTCGGTCGGTGGTCGAGGTCGCACGCCGCCTGCACGCCGAGGGTCGCGAGGTGGTGCTCGGCAGCCTTCTGCTCGAACTCGTCGATCCCGCGGTGCAGAGCCTGCTCGTCGCCGTCGACGAGGCCGGGGCGGCCCGCGGCGTGGCGGACCCGCAGGAGCGGGTGAGCCACTTCGCCGAGGCACTCCGCCGCCGGGCGGCCGAGCGGCTGGCGGTGGCCAGCGCCCGTGCGATCAAGACTTCCCGCCTGGACACCCAGGCGGAGACGGAGATGCTCTCGCGGCTGATCGCCGAACGGCGGGCAGCCCAGGGAATGGAGAACCATGCACACCAGGGTATGACCGAGCCCAAGGATGGGTGAGGGTGCCCGACTCGTGCCTGCAGTCGGCCCCGCGGACAACTCCTCCGCGGGACCGGGGGGCGGCGTGCGAGCGACGATAGGATGGTGAAGGAGAACCGAACGATGATGAAGAACCGCGTGACCATGCCCGCTCCCCTGCCGCCGTCGGCATCCGCCCCGGCAGCCCGGTCCGAGAACGGCGATGCCGATCTCACCGCGCTGATCGCCCTCGGCCGCGATCGCGGCTACGTGACGTTCGACGAGGTCAACGCCTACCTGCCCGACGAGGCCGTCGACCCGGAGAAGATCGACGCGTTGCTCGTGGCCCTCGACGACAAGGGCATCGAGATCGTCGACACGCCTCCCGCGCCCAGGGTGGCCGAATCCACCACGGCGCCTGCCCCGGCTCCGGCCCCGCAGGCCCGCCGAGACGAGGCGACCACCACGCCCCCCTCGAACGCGGCCAACGACCCGATCCGCATGTATCTCGCGCAGATGGCGGAGATCCCGCTCCTCACCCGCCGCGAGGAGATCTCGCTCGCCAAGCGGATCGAGGTCACGCGGAAGCGATTCCGCCGCGCGATCCTCGGCTGCACCTACTCGCTGCAGGCCACGGTCGACACGCTGCGGAAGGTGCACGAGGGCACGCTTCCCTTTGATCGCACGATCAAGGTGTCGCTCACGGAGCGGCTGACGAAGGAGCAGATCCAGGCGCGGATGCCCCACAACCTCGCCACGCTCGCCCACCTGATGGGCGAGAGCCGCACCGACTTCCGCCGGCTGATCAGCCGGCGGACGAGCGTTGAGGAGGCCCGCTCTGCCCGGCTCCGCTTTCGCCGCGCCCGGGCCAAGTCGCTGCTCCTGGTCGAGGAACTGAGCCTTCGCACCCGCCGGGTGCAGCCACTGGTGAAGATCCTCCGCGGGATGTCGGCCCGGATGGACCGGCTGCAGGCCGACCTGCGGGCGATCAAGGCTGGCACGCTGGCCTGCGACGACCGTGCCGACATGCGGAAGGAACTCCGTGACCTGATGCTCACCACGCTCGAGAGCCCGAGGTCGCTCCGCACCCGCGTGCAGATGCTCGAGAAGCTCAAGGTGGAATACGAAGCCGCGAAGCGGAATCTCTCTGCGGCCAATCTCCGTCTCGTGGTGTCGATCGCGAAGAAGTATCGCAATCGCGGGCTCTCGTTCCTGGATCTCATCCAGGAGGGCAACACCGGCCTGATGCGTGCGGTCGACAAGTACGAGTACCGCCGGGGCTTCAAGTTTTCCACCTACGCCACGTGGTGGATTCGCCAGGCGATCACGCGGGCCATCGCCGATCAGGCCCGCACGATCCGCATCCCGGTGCACATGATCGACGTGCTCTCCAAACTGCGGACTACGGCGAAGAAGCTCCTGCACGAGCTGGGCCGTGAGCCGGCTCCAGAGGAGATCGCGGCGGCGGCCGGCGTGCCACTCGAGGAGGCACGCCGCGTGATCGAGATGGGGCGGCAGCCGATGAGCCTCGATCGCCCCGTGGGCGAGAGCGAGGATGCGAGCTTCAGCGAGTTCGTCGAGGACGTGGGCGTGCTCAGCCCGACGGCCTCGACCACCCACGGTCTGCTGCGAGACAAGATCGACTCGCTCCTGAAGACCCTCACCTACCGCGAACGGGAGATCATCCGACTGCGGTACGGCCTGACCGACGGCTACACCTACACCCTGGAGGAGGTCGGTCGCATCTTCCGTGTCACGCGGGAGCGAGTGCGGCAGATCGAGGCCAAGGCGGTGAAGAAGTTGCAGCACCCGGTGCGGGCGCGGCAGCTCGAGAACTTCATGGCGCCGACGGCTGGCTGACGAGCCGCCCGCGCGACGAACAGGCATGCGGGCCGGCCGCCACCGTGCGGCCGGCCCGCGGCTTTTGCCTCCCCGGCCTTCTGCTAGACTGCCGTGCCGGCAGGAGGGGTTCTCCATCCGGCCTCATCGTGGAAACAGCCCATGGCCGTCGCCGTCGCCTCTGGAACGCTCCGCACCGTGCACCGGATGCACCGGCAACTGGCCGATCTGGCCGACCAGCTGGCGGCCGGCCCACGGGCGGTCGCGGCCCGCACGAAGCAGGTGCAGGCGGCCGAGGCGAAGAAATCCGCCGCCCAGGACGAGGTCAAGAAGGCGAAGGTCATCGCCGACCAGAAGCAGCTGCAACTGAAGTCGGCGGAGGCCAAGATTCTCGATCTCGAGGGCAAGCTCAACGCCTGCAAGACCAACCGCGAGTATCAGACGCTGCGCGACCAGATCGCAGCCGACCGGATGGCCACGAAGGTACTCGAGGACGAGATCCTGGAGAGCCTCGAACGGATCGACGCCCTCAAGCCGACGGTGCCCGCCGCCGAGTCGGAGATCACGGCCGCCAAGACGCTGCTCGCGGAGGCCGAGGCCAGGGTGCGGGCGGAGACCGGTCGCCTCGAGGGGGAGGTGGCCCGAATCCGGGCCGATCTGCAGGCGGCGGAAAAGGAGTTCACTGCCGACGTCCGCTCCCTCTACGAGCGGATCGTCAAGCAGAAGGCGGCCGACGGCATGGCCGCCGCCGAGGGAGACACCTGCGGCGGCTGCTTCCAGCAACTGACCGGCAACATGGTGTCAGAGCTGTTGCTCGGTCGCGTCGTCGTCTGCCGCGGCTGCGGCCGCCTGATCTACTCGCCGGATTCCTCGCCGTCGGCCTGACGGCACCGGGCGGCAGCGTGTGATGCCGCCGCTGACTGCAAGGAGAACCACGATGTCCGACCGCATCCCGATGACCCGTGCCGGCTACGACAAGCTCAAGGCCGAGGTCGAGCAGCTCGACACCGTCGAAATGCCCAAGATCGCCGCCCGCGTGGCCGCCGCCCGCAGCGAGGGCGACCTCAGCGAAAACGCCGAGTATCACGGCGCCCGCGAGAGTCAGGGCATGCTGCAGGCCAAGATCAACCTCCTGCGCGACAAGCTCGCGCGGGCGGTGATCGTGGAGCGGGCCAAGGAGGCCACCGACGAAGTCGTGTTCGGCGCCACGGTGCGTGTGAAGGATCTGAAGTTCGGCGACGAGGAGGTCTACGTGCTCGTGGGGGCCGGCGAGGAGGACTTCGACACCGGCCGGATCAACGTCGCCAGCCCGCTCGCACAGGGCCTGCTCGGCAGGAAGGTGGGCGAGACGGTGGCGGTCGAGGTGCCCGCCGGCACGATGAAGCTCGAGATCCTCGAAGTCCGCTTCGACTGAATGCACCCCCGCAGTGCCACCCCGGCCACTGCGCGAGCGGGCGACCCACGATGCCACACCGCGCGATCGTTCTCGCCGAGGAGACGTGGATCGCCGCGCGAACGCTCTCGGCGTGGCTCGACGCCGGCCAGGAGGTGGCCGAGGTCTGGGTCTGTGCGGGCTCGTCGCTCGCCAAACCGCTCCGTCAGCCCCTGGCATTCGCCTTCCCCGACTGGAGCGTGCGGCGGATCATCCGCCGCCGCGGCCTTCCCGTGCATCGGTGCCCGCGACTGCGGGCCTGGCCGGAGGCGGTCGCGCGGGCGGCGGCGGTGCGGGCCGATTCGCTCCTCAACATCCTCGGGCTCCAGATCATCCCCACGGACCTGCTGGCCCACTTCGCGGATCGCGCGGTCAACGTTCATCCGGCACTGCTGCCCCGCTACCGCGGCCCCTGCCCGCGGCTGGCGATGCTCGTCGACGGCCGCGACGACGAGGCGGGCGGGGTCTGCGTGCACCTGCTCACCGACGGCATCGACGAGGGTGCGATCGTCGGCGAGCGTCACGTGCCTTTTCCCATCGACGGTGGCTACGCGGAGTGGGACGCCCGGCTCGCCGACGCGGCGGCCGCGCTCGTGCGCGAGGCCGTGATTCCCTGGCTCGACGGCGGCCTGGTGCCCCGCCCGCAGGACGAATCGCTCGCCTTCTATCGCCGGCCCGTGGCCGGGGACCTCGACGTCGGACCCGCAACGCCGCTCGATCACGCACGACGGCTCGGCGACACGCTGGGCCGCGTCGGCAGGCTCGTCTGCAAGCCGTCTCGCGGGCAGACTCGGCGGCCGTCGTACCACGTCACCGGGGTTCAGCGCGTGCTCGGCCCGCCAACCGGCCGGCCGGCGCGGGTGACGTGGCAGAGCGTCGAACTCGACCTCGCCGATGCCCGTGTGAGGATGCGGCGTCGCGGGCTCGGCGATCGCGTCCGAACGCAGGCGGAGGCGGTCGCCGCCCTGCGGCGGCGTCAGCGGGGGGCCCCCGCATGACCCGCGAGATCGCGCTCCGCTACGCCGCGTCGAGCGACCCGTGCGAGGTCCGCATCGCCATGCTCCTCGGCGGCCGGCCCTGGCTGGAGTGCTTCGTGCGGTCGTCGGGCCCGGCGCTACGGCCCAGTGGCGACGCCCTGCTCTGCCTCGGCCTGCTGCCGGCGATCGAACTCGGCTGCGACCTGCGGATCGAGCCGCCGGTCGACCGCGACCTCCTCGCCACGGTCGAGGACGTGCAGCGAATGGTCGCGGGCTGGACACCCGGCTGCCGGCCTGTGCGGATCACCGCGCCGACCTGCGCCCCGGCCTACCCCGCGGCTCGCGGCCACGGCCTCTTCTTTTCCGGCGGTGTCGACTCCTCCTATTCGCTCGCGGTCAATCGCGACGGCCTCGATGGGATCGTCACGCTGATCGGGTGCGACATCTCGCTCGCCGACCGGGAGCGGGCCGCCTGGCTCGCCGGCATCAGCCGCCGCGTGGCGGCGGCCTACGGACTCGAGCCGATCATCGTCGACACCGATCTGCCGGAACGGATGCACCGCTACCTGGGCTGGATCGAATATCACGGCTCCGCGCTCGCCGGCATCCGCCACTTGTGTGCCGACCGCTTCGCCACCATGCGGGTGGCCGGCTCGGTCGACGAGGCGACCATGTGGGATCTTCCCTGGGGCTCCCATCCCGGGCTCGACCCGCGGCTGGGCACCGCCGGAGCCACGATCCTGCTCGACGGCCTCGTGACACGGCCCGAGAAGCTCGCGAGGCTGCTCGCGGAACCGACGCTCCTCCAACACCTCCGGGTCTGCTACCACGGCGGGCCCAACTGCGGCAGGTGCGAGAAGTGCCTCACCACCTGGATCTGCCTCGACGTGCTCGGCGGCGGCCAGCCGGTTCCCTCGTTTCCGGATCACCGGCCGCCTCTCGACGTGGCCGCGCTCACCGTGCTCGACACGAGTGTTCGCAACGATCGGCTGGCGCTTCGCGAGGCGGCGGTGCGGGCCGGCGGCCACGAGCCGCTGGTGGCCGCGATCGACGCGGCCGTGGCCGCGTTCGAGCGGCGCCGCCCCACGCTCGCGCAACGGTTCCGGTTCAAGGAGCGGATGCGGGTCGCCAGGCACCGCCGGAGGCTGGCATGGGATCGGCTCCGCGGCGGCCCGCCGGTCAGCACAGCCCCTCGCTGAGCGCCGAACCGATCCGCACCATCGTCGATCCCTCGAGGATCGCCTCCGCGAAATCACCGCTCATGCCCATCGAGAGCTCGCGCAGCAGGTCGCCGGGCACCTCGCGGGCCAGGCGGTCACGGAGTTCCCGAAGCCTGGCGAAGTCGCGACGGGCGTCGGCCGCGGCGGCGTCGGGATGCCGTGCCATGCCCATGAGCCCCCGCAGCCGCACGTGCCGCACCCGGCTCGCGGCGGCGACGAGCGCGGCGGCATCGGCTTCCACGACACCCGACCGACCCGGATCGTCGGCGAGGTTCACCTCCACGAGCACCTCCGGCACGAGCCCGGCGGAGGCCGCTTCCGCATCGATCGCCTCGAGAAGCCGCAGGCTGTCGACGGTATGCACGAGCGAGACGAGCGGGAGCGTGCGGCGGATCTTGTTTCGTTGCAGATGCCCCACCAGGTGCCAGCGCGGCGCCAGATCGGCGAGAAGCAGAGCCCGCTCCCAAAGCTGCTGCGGGCGGCTCTCCGCCAGATCGCCGCAGCCCGCCTCCGCGAGCGCCCGTGCCACCGCCGGCGTCACGTATTTCGTGACCGCAATCACGACCACCTCGTCGGTTGCCCGACCGGCCCTCCGGCAGGCGTCGGCAACCCGGTCGCGAACCCGCGACACGTTCTCGGCGGCCCTCCGGCAGGCGTCGGCGGACGGCTGCAGGTCGTGCGCGGTCACTGGATCTCGAGCGTGCGGGCCACCTCGCCGCTCTTCTTCACGCGGCCGAGCAGAAACTCGCACGACACGTTGCAGCCGAGCAGGGTTCGATTGCGGGCGGCATCGAGCGCCCGATAGACGACCCACTGCTCGAGGCCGCTCTGCACGCGAAAGCCCACCGCCTGGTGCGGCGGGAGGATGAGCCGCGTGTCGGCCACCGTGAGCTGTCGCCACGTCAGCGGCCGTCCGATCCGTTCGGGATCGCAGTCGAGCCAGAGCGGTGCGTAGAGCCGCCCGCCGCTTCCCTCCTGCGACAGTACGAGCCCACCTTCGTGAGGCTCGAGGCTGCCGCGCCCGGACGTCCGCCACTCCGGCAGCGCCAGCGGCAGCGCGAGCATCCGCGTGGCCGTGTCGAACACGAGCACCTCGCGGGTCTCCCCTGCGGGCTCGAGATCAAGCGAGGCGGCGGTCTGCACGAGGCCGCGATAGCGGAGATCCGCCGGCGCCGGTCCGGCGGGCGTCGTGATGGCATCGGCCAGAAGCACCACGCGTTCACGGGGCAGCACCACCACCTGCCGCTCCAGCTGGCGACCGCCCGAGAGCGGCGCGGCGATCTCGAGGAACGTGGCCTTGCGATCCGACTCCCAGCAGGAGAGCGTCCAGGGCCCCTCGGCCTCGAGGCTGCGGCCGTCGGCCCAGGCTTCCCACTGCCACGGTCCATCGACGAGCAGCCGATCGGCGGCGGCAATCTCGAGCCGGGGCACGGCATGCCGATAGTCGAGCATCACCCGCAGGTCTCGCCGGCCCCAGCCGGTGCGGATCACGGCCACCGCCGAGGCGGGGTCGTGGAAGGCACGAGGCAGGAGTGCCCGGCCGTCGACGTTCCTCCGGCCGCGGCGCATGGCCCGCGCCGTGCGGCCGCGACGTCCTCCCGCCGCGATCATGGCCTCGATGAGCGGTGCGGAGAAGCTCTCCGGCGACTGCCCCGCCTCGCGGACAATGCGGCCCCGGTCCCCGAGCATTCGCAGGACGCCGGTCGCCGCCGCCTTCCAACGGCGGTCGATGGCCTCCGGCCAGCACGGGCCTCCGGTGGCCCGGGCGACCTCGCGGCACGTGGTCCAGCGCACGACCCGCTCCGCCACGGCCGCACTCCCGGTGACGTTGACGCTCCCCGTCGCCGAGACCAGCCGTTCGATCTCGGCGGCGAGCGTCGCCGAGACGCCATCCTCGAGCATCCTGCAGGCCTCGATGTCGGCGAAGAGACGCGCGAGCACCAGCACGAATCTCGCGGGAGCGGTGTCACCGGCGGCGAGGATCGGCTGGGCGGCGCGGGCTTGCCCCACGAGCCGCTCGAGCAGGCCCCCCGCGGATCCACCCGCCCGCTTCGTGCGTGCCATCCATGCGAGCGCCCAGGCCGCGGCCTCGCAGGCGAGCCAGCGGCCGTGGGGGCTCGCCGCCCGGGCCGAATCGTCGAGACATTCGCCGATCGCCGTCTCGATGAAGCCCATGCGCTGCGCGTCGCGACCGCCGGACCGCACCTGTGTGGCGAGCGACCGCAGGCGGGTGCGGGCCTCGAGCGTATCGCCGGCATCGGCGAGCACCCGGATGCGACGCGCGGCCTCGCGGGCAGACACCCCGACCGGCTCCGCGGTCCGCCGGTCGGCAGCACCACCCGACGCCGGGCCGGTCGTTCCCTCGGAGCCGGGCTGGACACCTGCCTGGTCAGCCGTCTCGCGTGAGGGCCGCTTCGATGTCCGGGATGGAGCGACGGCCTGCGCCGATCCCCCGTTGGACGGCGGGTTGTTGGTGGCGACCATGTCCATGACGGCTCCGCTGACACTGCACCGGCCGCGCGGGTCGCTTTCGTTCGCAACCCTGGCCGGTGGCGGTATGGTATCCCGAGCGGTGGTCGCCATCCACCGACCACCCCGAGTCGAAAGGGCCTGCCATGTTTCCGCTTCGGTGGCTCCCGCGTCGTCGCTCCCGGACGGCCGTGCCTGCGGTGTGTGTCCTGCTGGTCGCCATCTCGGTGGCCTGCCTGGCAGGCATCGCGCGGGCCGATGAGGGGGTGATCGCGACCGGCGATGCCCCCGCGAGGGAGCCGGCCGGCGAGGAGCAGCCCGCTCCTCCACC